>JAZNVS010000068.1:0-12947 GCA_045592965.1 Bacteroidales bacterium
CTATGAAAATATCTTCTTTTCCCATCGACATTTCGGTAATTCTGATGTCACGAATCATGCGGTTTACGCCGTCTGGACCCAAAGAACCCGCTTGGTCAGTTCCTTTCATTCTTCTGTCTATAGTGACGTGTTTTTCAATGATTTCCGCTCCCATAGCAATGGCGGCAATCGGTGCAGAAATTCCAATAGTATGATCTGAAAAACCAATCTTATATTGAGGATAATTTCTCTTTAGATATTTTATCGTATTAAGATTCAGATTGTTAGGATGAGTAGGATATTGAGAGACGCAATGAAGAATCGAGATATTGCTATGATATTTTGTGATAACATCAAGTGCCTCGTCCAATTCTTTTTCCCCAGCCATTCCGGTCGATAAGATAATAGGAATTTTTGTCTCAGCGAGAGCTTCAAGCAATGGGATATTTGTCAGGTCGCGACTTGCAACTTTCAGATAATCAGGAGTAAAATACTTCATTATGCTTAGACAAGAAGGAGCGCAGAGTGTCTCCACGAAATCGAGACCTTTTTCTTTTGCGTACTTATAAACCTCATAATGTTGTTCGTCAGAAAGTTCCAAAAATGCGCGATGTTCTCCGTAAGTCTTTCCAAATGAATTAGGTGAGTCGTAAATACGTGACATTTGCGAATCGGAAAGTTCGTGAGCCAAATCGCGTTTTGTCATTTTGACCGCATTCATCGGCTGCAAATCAATGCCGAAATATTCTTCTTTGACAGGACGCGAAACAAGTTCAACGATAAGTTTCGCAATATCAACAGAACCATTATGATTCTGCCCGATTTCACCTATAATATATGTTCCGTTTTTCATATCTTACTTCTGATTTTTTAAGATTTCTTCCTTCATAACTCCAAGATATTCTTTATTTTCATTAAGAAAGTTTAGAACATCGAAAGCATTGAAGTTAGGTTTCTCTTTATATATCTTGTTAAATATTTCTTTCTGAATATCAAAATCGATTTTAGTGTCTATTGTCAATCTGATGTCGTTGTGAGAATCTATCTCTTCAGGAATGTTAAAAAATTTTATGTTAAAATCATTAGAATTTGCATAGATGAAATTCGTGACATGCTCATGATAAAGATTTTCGTCTGTCATTGATTTAACCTTTTCTAAAGCATTGAGAGTCACAGCCTCGGCCCAGAAACCGTAATGTGTTTTAATTGTAGGAGTTCCTTTTGAAGTCATGAACGACATATAATCATAATCTGACTTTTCAAAATTATCTAAAAGGAAATTAAGAAATTCCAAATCCAAGAAAGGATTATCAGCGCAAACTCTTATAATCTTCTTCGCATTAAATTCATTTGCTGCATCAATAAAACGCTGAAGCACATCATTTTCCGAACCACGGAAATAATTTACGCCATATTCTTTTGCAATATCTGTTAAAACATCGTTATTTTCATTTGTCGATGTTGCGAGAATAATATCATTTTTATTAATAATTGATGTTAATCTTTTAAGAATCAACGAGAAGATACCTTCATTCTCATAGAAAGGAAGTATCATCTTTTGAGGAAGTCGAGTCGAGCCGGTTCGGGCTTGTATGATAATTTTTGCTTCGTTCATTTCTTAATTTATTTTATAGCTATGAAACGTGTCAATTATTGTTTCGATTAGATTAACATAATCTTTTGCCAAAGCACGTCGTGAATAATTCTCAACGACTTCGTTTTTCTTTGTAATAAGTTGATTTTCTTTATATTTATTAAACAAATCAATAATTGCGTTTTTCATTCCCTCTTTATCATCAAAGTCGACGATAAAACCAGATTTCGTTTTGTCAAGAATAATTGCTGTGTCGCCGTCAGTTGGACCAATAGCGAAAATCGGTCGTCCTGATGCCATATATTCAAAGATTTTTCCAGTCATGATACCTTTAGCGTTAGGCGAATTGTTAATAAATAATAACAAAACCTGAGACGAACTCTGTTCCGCAATCACCTTTTCATGAGGAATATAAGGAATTATCTCTACATTATTCTCCAAACTATTTTTCTTTATAGATTCAATGACAGAATTATCGACTTGACCTATCAGTCTAATTTTTAGCAGTTTAGAAAAATCTTTGATATTATCTTCCTTTATTATTTCGCCAAGAGCTTCCCAAAAACGAACTGCATTTCTCGCCGCGCCTACTATTCCTACATGCGACATCGTGAAATCTGAAGATAATTCAACATTTGTTAATTTTTCTTCAATATTAAAATCGTATCCGTTAGTAATAACTTCTACATTTTTTGCACCGTGACCTTCGAGACCTTTAGCCCAATCCCAACCTACTGTCACGACCTTATCAGCTTCAGTAAGAACCTGATATTGAAGATTATGATGTTTCTTTAAACTTCTTTTTGTCAATTTTAATTCACTAAAGAAATCGATGTCGGTCCAAGGATCACGGAAGTCGGCGATCCAAGGAATGCTAAATTTTTTATGTAATTCTTTAGCGATAAGATGCATTGAATGAGGAGGCCCCGTTGAGATAATAGCATCGACAGGATTCTTTTCTAAATATTTTTTAAGAAAATTAATTGAAGGCTTAATCCACCAACAACGAGCGTCAGGAATAAATAAATTTCCTCTTAACCAAACACTTAGATTTTCTTTCCATGTAGATTTCTTCTTACCTTCATTGATAAATCCAGCCTTTATCTTCTCATCCTTCTTGATTCCTAAAAACTTCTTATAGAAAGAATAAGGCTCAACTATTTTACGTCTTAATATCTCAGCCTCGTGAGCTACATCTTTTTCCAACGATAAATCCTCAACAGGATATTCAGCATCTTCAGCAGTGTAAATAACAGGTTGCCAGCCATTTTCAGGAAAATACTTCGACATCTTCAACCAACGTTGAACGCCGGAGCCGCCCGATGGAGGCCAATAATATGTTATTATTAAGACACGGTTCATTTCAATTAACAATTGACAATTTACAATTAATAATTATTGTTTTGACAACTCTGATTTTCTGGTTGTTACAACGATTGCGCCAATTAAGCCAAGAATTAAAATCAATGATGAAATGAACTGGATTGTGTTGCCTACTTTCCAGATTTTAGGTTCGTAACGCATCATAATCTCGTGATTACCAGCTGGAATGACAGCGGCTCTCAAGATATAATCAGCTCTAATCAAAGGAGATTCTTTTCCGTCTATCCATAATGTCCAGCCTTTATTTGTCCAGATTTCCGAGAAGACAACTAATTCGTCTTTTGATGAATTAAAACTGTAAATCAATTCATTAGGCTTATATGAATCTAATTTTATTGTTCCAGATACTGATGAAGGATTAAAATCGCCAATAACATTTCTAAATTCGTCATTGACAATCGCAGTTGTTTTAACATCTGTATTTTCTATAGCTGCTATCTCTTCATTTGGCGTTGTAACCCATTTAATATCAGATACAATCCAAGCGTTTCCGAAAGCATCAGGATTTGCCATCGCTATTGGTTTGTTATTTTGCGGAGTGATCAGATATTTTGTATTTAACATATTGATAACATTCCAGAAACCGTCGCTGCCTACATTATTTCCACCGAGATAACGATTTATAATATCCTGATAACGACGAAGTTTAGCACCATGATAACCGCCTATAGATTTATGGAAATATGATGTGCTTGCATCGTTAAAAGTATTTTTCGTCAAGTCCATAACTCTGTAATTCAAACTGTTATCTTGAAGTATCTGTTTATCTATTTCAGACATTACGAATGGTTTCTCGAAGCGACGGCTATCGATGAAATTGTCATTATTAAGATAACGTTTGTTTATCGGGAACATATCAATGACAACGAGAGCAGCGAGCATTACAAACATTGCATTGTTTTTTAACCTGCCGTTAATATTTATTAACAAAATGATAGCAGCTACTGTAATAAATAAGAAGCTTCTTATCGCATCGCTTTTGAAAATTGCCATACGAACTTTCTCCAATTCGTTTGCAAATGTCTGATAGATAGCGCCATCCTTGCCAGCACCTAACTGTGCGAATTGTGCGGCTTCGCCTTGACTTAAGAAATTAAAGAAAACATCTGGAATGATATAGAATAAAAGGCATAAACCCGCTGTCAATCCGAACGAGATGTACAGATAAAACTTATTTTTCTTTAAGCATTCTGGATTTCTGATCACTTCCGCGAGAGCGAGGAACGCCAATATCGGCATACATACTTCAGCTATGACGAGCGTCATTGAGACAGCCCTAAATTTATTATACATCGGGAAATAGTCGAGGAAGAAGTCGGTGAAGCCCATGAAGTTCTTACCCCAACTCAATAATATTGAGAGGATTGTAGCGATGAGAAGAACCCATTTTATTTTTCCTTTAACAACGAAAAGACCGAGTACGAAGAAGAAGCAGACTATCGCACCCACGTAAACCGGTCCGCTTGTTCCAGGTTGGTCGCCCCAATAAGCATTATTTTGAGCTATCATTGAGCGGAAACGAGGATCGGCGTTTTCCAAGGCTGGATTGTCGTTGCCGATATAAGCTGAAGCGCCGCCTTTCACATTAGGAATCATCAAGCTCCAAGTCTCACCAATGCCATAACTCCACTGAGTGACATAATCTCTGTCGAGACCACGAGTTTGATTGCCAGAATTTTCTGTAAGAACAGGTTTTCCGCGCATCGTTTCCTTACCAAATTCGTAATTAGCGTAAAGCGTTGTAGTGCTTGTAAGAATTGCTAAAATCGCTGCGCATACAAGGATTCCGCTTGCCTTGAAAAATTCAGGATATTTTTTATTTTTGATGGTCTCGATAAACTCAGCTATGACAAAAATCAACACTATAATGAAGAGATAGTAAGTGATTTGAATGTGACCAGCTCTTATCTCCAAGGCGAGAGCTATTGCCGTAAGAACCGCACCCCAGAGATATTTTCCTTTGTAAGTCAATATTATACCAGCAATTACCGGAGCCATATAAGCCATTGCGACAGCTTTTGAGTTATGACCTGCACCCATCACTATGAAGAGATAGGAAGTGAAACCGTATGCCAATGCTCCAATGAAGCTAATCCAGATTTTACAATTGAGGACGAGAAGCAGAATGAAAAATCCGAGCATACTGATAAAGACCGACATTATCGGGCTTGGAAATCCTAAACCGATGATTTTCTGGATGTATGTCATCAAATTAGAATTTTGTTGAACGCCGATATTCCATGCTGGCATACCACCGAACATTGAATTCGTCCATAACGACTGTTCACCTGTTTTTTCTCTAAAGTCGTTGATTTCTTGAGACATACCTTTATACATCTCAATATCGTGTTGTTTTATTCTTTTGCCTTCAAGAATTGGCGTGAAATAAATTAAGGTTATCGCTACAAAAGCAATAATAGCGAATATGATTCCAAGAAATTGTTTGTTCTTAAAAATATCTTTCATACAATTGACAGTTTACAATATACAATTAAGGATGACAATTTTAATAGACGAATTTAGCGTTTAATGTTTCGTGTTGAGTTTCTATGCTCAAGAAGTAGATGTTAAAATTATTTAAGATATTTTTTGTAAAGTCTTCGAGAGAAATGATATTTGTTCCAGGAGACATTATTCCGTAATTCTTAACGTAAATTAATTTTCCGTTCATATCATAGATCTTAATATTAACATCAGATGTATTACTTAAATTAAATTCACAAACAGAATTTGGGATTAAAGGATTAGGATAAATCTTAATATTTTTTGAGTAATCATTTTCTTTAATGAAGGTGACATCAGATTCGTAGCAGCCCATATCAATTCTGTCGCCGATTATTCTTTGATTACCATCCAAGTCGGTAGGAGGGACTGACATTCCAGTTGTATCGATTGTGCCGCTATTTATTGCGGGACTTTCTGGAAGGAGATGGAAGTTGAGTGCGACGGTATCCACAAACATAGGATCTGTCTCAACCATAGACACGTGGTCATAAACTGCAACAAACTGATTACCATGAATTTGTTTCAATCCACCTTCAAGAACGGAATTGTAGAACTCAGGTGCGCAGTCGCTGCCCCAGACAAAAATCTGCGAAGCATCATCAAAAGTATCTTGTGACTCATACCAGTCGTTTCCCCAGATGATACAATTTTTGAAGACGGGATTTGCTCCGCTATAGAATTGCATTGCGCCACCACCAGCACCGACTGTGTAGTTGTTAACCATTGTGACATTTTGAACCAAAGGAGAAGAAGCAGCCATAGCCATCGCGCCACCGTAATGAAGAGCGATATTATTATGGAACAATATGTTAGAGACTCTGACTTCGTAATCGTTGGAACGTTGTATTCCCAATCCAGCAGCATTAGTGGCGATATTATTTTCAAAGACTGCTTTATTTACATTCACGGTGCAACTATCAAAATTGACACCACCGCCGTAAGCGGACGTGCAGATATTATCGTGGAAATACATATCTTCCATATCTACCGAACATTTAAGGAATTGGAAACCGCATCCGTGCATATATTCACCATCTTGATTATAACCTAGATTACCCTCGACTTCACAGTTAGTTATCTTGAAATTTGAGTTTTCTGCATATATTCCAGCACCTTTTCCGCTTGTAAAATTATTAGTGAAGTTACAGTTGTCAATCGTGACATTATCAACGTTAAAAAATCTTAACGCTCCGCCGCGACGTATCTCATTAACAGTCTTTCCGTATGAGAAGTCACAATATTCAATCTTCACGGGAGTCGTAACATCTTGAAAAGTAATGGCATTCCATCCGCCATCGCCAGAATCCCATTTATAAAAACCAGTAGTGTCGATGGAAGTGAAAACGATAGGTTCATTTTCGTTACCGATGGCTTCAAAACCGCCTTTTACCAAAATGTTGTAATGATCTTTGAAGATGACATTAGTTCCGGCGGTGATAGAAAGGGAATTCTCTTCAGCGACAACGACGTCGCCAACAACTAAAATTGTATCACAATCCCATAGACCTTCTTGATCTCCTGATACTTCACAAATTTGAGCCATCGAAATAAAAGGCAATGTTAATAGCAATAATAGTAATGTTTTCTTCATAATTAATCTTTTTAAATTCTTTTTTAGGACTTACAAAAATAATCATTTTTCGGCAACAAAAGCTTTGTTTATTATTTATTAGGTATTTTTGTTTTTTATAACAAATTTTCCCTTATTTTTGTGGGAAAATTTAATACCTACTTATTATGAAGAAGATAGTTTTAATGTTAATGCTTACACTTCCTGTTATGCTTTTCTCACAAGTGGAAGGAAGTATTGAGGACGATTTTAACAATATGTTTCAAGTCCTTGAAGATGAGATGACTCTTTTGGAAGAGAATGCATTTGTGTTACGTTTTGCTGATGCAGAAACTGACGAGCCTGTGAAAGATGCTGTAATTGAAATCCAGGGTATTGGTTCATATACCACAGATATTCAAGGCCTGATAAAATTCCCTAAGCAAAAAGACGGCAAATACAATTTCTCTTTCAAGAAAGATGGTTATATTCCATCGGACTTCACTTTTGAAATTGCAGCACAGATGATTTATTTCAATCGTTTCTCTGTGTCCAAATTGATGGAGTTAGGTCATGTAAGAATAGTTTTAGACTGGGGTACATCTCCTAACGACCTTGACATTCATCTCGAGAAGACAGGAGAATACCATATTGCCTATCATCACATGAGAGTCTCCAACGACAAGACTGCAAGATTAGACAGAGACGACATGGATGGGCAAGGACCTGAAACCATTACCATTACAGACGTCGATGACAGAGCTTCGTATGTTTGTTATGTCCACGACTACACAAACCGTAACAATCCAAGTTCTATGAAGCTTTCTAAATCAAAAGGAAGAATCACAGTTTATCATAACAATAGAGTTGAATTTATTCTTGACGTACCTACTCATGTAGAAGGCACACGTTGGAATGTTTTCAAGTTAGACAATAGTATTTTTACAAAACAAAACAATGTTGCAAATTAATTAACAATTTTTAACAAAAATAGATATGAGTAACCAGAAAAAACTTTTTGAGGAATTTCCAGGTGTTTCAACAGAACAATGGGAAGCAGTTATTCAAAAAGATCTTAAAGGAGCCGACTACAACAAGAAATTAGTTTGGAAAACGGCTGAAGGTTTTTCGGTAAGACCTTATTACCGTGCTGAAGATCTTAATTCAATCACATGGAACAATGTGGAACCAAATGAATTTCCATACGTTCGTGGTAATAAAACAAAAGGCAACGAATGGCTTATCTGTCAAGATATCAACGTGACAGACTGCGAAGCTGCTAACAAGAAAGCTATCGATGCTCTCAGCAGAGGAGCCAATGCCATCACATTCCGTCTCGAGTATGACAAACTTTACACCGACCTTGAAATCTCGGCATTACTCAACGGTATCAATGCTAAAGAAGTAGAGTTAAGTTTCTATAACAACAAATATCATTTACCACTTTTAGAACAACTTTCAAGAATCCCTGAATTACGCGGTTCTTTGAACTATGACCCATTGACACGTTACATCCGTCGCGGCACATGGTTCGTTTCTGAAAGCACAGACATGGAATTGGCTTACATCTTGACAAAAGCCGACATGCCTGGTTTCCAAACCATCGGTATCAACAGCCACGTCTTCACCAATGCAGGCGCTACTATAGTTCAAGAAATGGCATTCGCTTTGTCGATCGGAGCTGAATATTTGGATAAACTCACAGATACAGATTTAACAATTGACGAGATTCTTCCTAAGATGCGTTTCAACGTGGCAGTAGGCCAGAACTACTTCATGGAGATGGCCAAGATGCGTGCTTACAGAGTTTTATGGGCAAACATCGCCAAAGCTTACGGTGCTAAGGAAGAAAACGCTAAGATGCTCATCCACGCTTTCAATGCACAAATCAACATGAGCTTATACGACTCATACGTCAATATGTTACGTACAACAACAGGTTCAATGTCGGCTATCCTCGGCGGTGTTCACTCATTCAGCGTAACTCCATTCGACATGGTTTATGAACCAACAACAGAATTCGCAGAACGTATTGCTCGTAACCAACAGCTTATCTTAAAAGAAGAATCACACTTCGACAAAGTGGCTGACCCAGCTGCAGGTTCATATTATATCGAAAACCTCACCGACTCATTGGTGAAAGCGGCTTGGGATTTGTTCTTACAAATTCAAGAAGAAGGCGGTTACTTAGCAGCATTGCGTAAAGGAACTATCCAAAAGATGGTTAAAGAAAACGCAGCAAAACGCCTCAACAACGTAGCAACACGTCGTGAAATCATCCTCGGTACAAACCAATTCCCTAACTTCACAGAGACAATGAAGTCAAATCCAGAAGCTTGGGTATTTGAAGCTAACAGCCGTCGCGACGAAAACGCAGAAATCGACACTATCGAAACTTACCGCGTGGCTCAACAATTCGAGCAGTTGCGTTATGCGACAGATGTTTACAGCCAAAACAACAAACGCCCTGTAGCATGGATGTTGACATACGGTAACTTGGCAATGTTGAAAGCAAGAGCTAACTTCGCTTCTAACTTCTTCGCTTGCGCTGGATTTGAAGTAGTTGACAACGCTGGCTTCAAGACTGTTGAAGACGGTATCGCTGCCGCTAAAGAAGTGAAACCTGAGATAGTAGTCATCTGCTCATCAGACGAAGAATATGGTGAAGGCAACGCTCTCAAGATCTACGAAGCTCTTAAAGATCAGGCTATCGTAGTATTGGCTGGTAATCCAGAAGGCACAGCCGACGTACTCAAAGCTGCTGGAATGGAATATTTCATCCACGTCAAGAGCAACGTCTTAGAGACATTACAAGATTTTCAAAAGAAATTAGGTATAACAAAATAAAGAAAGGAGAAAAAGATGAAACCCAATTTTAAAGATATAAACATCAACGTTATACCTCAGACAGAAGACCCAAAAGAATGGGAAAACAAGAACGGTATAAAACCAGAATGGGAAACCGTTGAACATATCAACGTCCGTCCAGCTTACACCTCAGCACAACTTGAAGGCATGGAGCATCTCAACTACGCAGCTGGTATCGCTCCTTATCTCCGCGGACCTTATTCAACAATGTATGTGATGCGTCCTTGGACAATCCGTCAATATGCAGGTTTCTCAACAGCTGAAGAATCAAATGCTTTCTATCGTCGTAACATTGCTGCCGGACAAAAAGGTCTGTCAGTAGCTTTCGACCTTGCAACACACCGCGGCTATGACGCCGACCACGAACGCGTTATGGGCGACGTCGGTAAAGCTGGTGTAAGTATCTGTTCAGTAGAAGACATGAAGGTCTTATTCGACCAGATTCCTCTCAACAAGATGTCAGTGTCTATGACAATGAACGGTGCTGTATTGCCAATCTTAGCATTCTACATCGTCGCTGCTTTGGAACAAGGCGCTACCTACGAAGAACTTCAAGGTACAATCCAAAACGACATCTTGAAAGAGTTCATGGTTCGTAACACATATATCTATCCACCTGAGTTCTCGATGCGTATCATCGCCGACATCTTCGAGTTCACATCTAAGAAGATGCCTAAGTTCAACTCAATCTCTATCTCCGGTTATCACATGCAAGAAGCTGGTGCTACCTGCGACATCGAGTTGGCTTACACTCTCGCCGACGGCTGGGATTACTTACGCACAGGTGTTAAGTCAGGCTTAGACATCGATGCTTTTGCACCACGTCTTTCATTCTTCTGGTGCTCTGGCATGAACCACTTCATGGAAATAGCTAAGATGAGAGCAGCTCGTATGTTATGGGCTAAGATCGTCAAGACTTTCAATCCTAAGAGCGAAAAATCTTTGGCATTACGTACTCACACCCAGACATCAGGTTGGTCATTGACAGAACAAGATCCATTCAACAACGTAGCACGTACTTGTATCGAAGCTATGGGCGCAGCACTCGGTCACACACAATCGTTGCACACCAACGCATTGGACGAAGCTATCGCTCTTCCTACCGACTTCTCAGCACGTATCGCACGTAACACACAAATCTATATCCAAGAAGAAACCAACGTTTGTAAAGTCGTTGACCCATGGGCAGGTTCATACTACATTGAGTCATTGACAAAAGAAATCGCCGACAGAGCATGGGAACACATCATGGAAATCGAGGCTATGGGCGGTATGGCAAAAGCTATCGAGACAGGACTTCCAAAGATGCGTATCGAAGAAGCAGCAGCTCGCAAACAAGCACGTATCGACGCTGGCAGCGAAATCATTGTTGGTATCAACAAATTCCGTCTCGACCATGAAGACGCTATCGAGACTCTCGAAGTCGACAACACAGCAGTTCGCGAATCACAAATCAAACGTCTCAACGACTTACGCGCCAAACGTAACCAAGCTGACGTTGACCGTTGTTTGGCAGCTATCACAAAGGCAGCTGAGACTGGCGAAGGCAACTTGTTAGAGTTGGCAGTCGAGGCAGCAAAATGCCGCGCTACATTAGGCGAGATTTCAATGGCTTGCGAAAAAGTAGCAGGACGTTATAAAGCAGTTATTCGTACAATATCAGGAGTCTATTCTATGGAAACAAAAGGTGATGCCAAGTTTGCAGAAGCAGTTGCAAAGGCTGACGAATTTGCAAAAGTCGAAGGACGTCGTCCTCGTATCATGATCGCTAAGATGGGACAAGACGGTCCCGACCGTGGGGCTAAAGTTGTCGCTACAGGTTATGCCGACATAGGTTTCGACGTTGATATGGGACCATTGTTCCAGACACCTGCAGAATCAGCACGTCAAGCAGTTGAAAACGACGTTCACATCGTTGGTGTTTCAAGTTTGGCAGCAGGTCACAAGACACTCGTTCCTCAGATTATCGAAGAACTTGAGAAATTAGGTCGTCCTGACATCATGGTTGTTGTTGGTGGTGTTATTCCTCCACAAGACTATCAATTCTTGTACGACGCTGGCGCAGCAGCCATCTTCGGACCAGCTTCAGTCATCAGCGACTCAGCTATCAAGATGTTAGACTTGCTTTTGGCAGCACGCAAATAATGTCAACAGACAACAGTCAACGGTTAACAGACCGATACAAAAACACCTCCGCGAAATTTCGTGGAGGTTTTTTTGTTTTGTATTTAAAACAATTATAGGGAACTTCTATAAATTCCACGTTTAAATAATTTTTGACAATTACAATAAAAACTTTTGCATGCATTATGTTTTTTATCGGAATCTTTTCGTCTTTCTTTCAATCACATAGCTCGCTATGCTCTTTCAAGAAATACAAAAATCTTCTCAATAAAAATTCATAAATCATTTGCAAAGCAATTTATAGAAATTCCCTATAATAAAAATTAAGACCTCAACGTTATTCATTACAAATCTAAACAACAATTATTATATGAAAAAAACATTTTATTTAATGGGATTATTACTTCTCTCCCTCACTATGTCACTAACAAGTTGCAGCGAAAAAAATACTGCACCAGAAAATGAAGGAAACTCAATCGTACTCGGAGATGATATGTATAGTATCACTTCTGCAATATGCACCGTAGATAATCCTGAGAGTGAAGTCGATTTAACATTCTATTGCAGCGACTTATCATTTTCTATTGAACTTAAAGGCGAGAAAGAACTTGCTGTCGGTGTTTACGAACTCAGCCGCGAAGGCAGATACACTGGCGAGATTGATTTTTACAATTCTGACAGAGAGTATGATGCGACAGGTACTTTGGCTATAAGTGAAACTACAGACGGTGTATATACTATCACCCTTTCTGGCGAGGCTTTCAAGGACCGTGGAGGTCGTTATTTATCTTTGGTATATCAAGGAGAACTTTCCAAGTAATCAATTGTTTAATCGTAAGGACACATCGAGAATGTGTACAATAAAAAGTCACCTCCGACCGTGGTCGAGGCGGGTTTTGTTTTTTTTTTTTTTTTTTTAGGATGGTTGTTTTACGTGGTGTGGGG
>JAZNVS010000069.1:0-5238 GCA_045592965.1 Bacteroidales bacterium
ATCAACATCTTCGATAGGAAGATGCAGCCTATTGCTCCTACCGAGATAGGTCGTAGCCTTATCGACCAAGCCAAGGTGATTCTTTACAACGCCAAACAATTCAAGGAGTTGGCTCTGAGTGAGAAGCAACAAGAATCTGGCAAAGTGACCTTAGGCATCATTCCTACGGTAGCGCCTTATATCTTACCGAAATTATTTAACATATTACAAGAAAGAAATCCTAACATACAGCTTCACGTCAAGGAGATCACAACAGCTGAGATTATCAAGCAGTTAGATAAAGCTGAAATAGACATGGCATTATTGGCGACACCTCTCGACAATCCAAACATATTGGAGATACCGGTCTATTATGAAAGATTTTTCGGTTACATCTCCCCTACCGAAGATCTCTATCAAATGAAAGAGTTGGAGATGAATCATATTCCTATGGATCATCTTTGGGTATTGAAAGAAGGTCATTGTCTCCGCAACCAAGTCATCAGACTATGCGAGTTCGACTCGGGATTCTCGTCGATATACGAAGCCGGCAGCATCGACACATTAATTAAGATTGTCGATACCAATGGAGGTTACACCATCATTCCGGAGCTCCACATCGACTTACTCAGCGAGCAACAGAAGTTAAACGTACGACCTATCGTCAACCCAGAACCTAACAGAGAAATCTCTTTGGTTGTGCGCAACGACTACGTGAAAGAAAGACTGCTGAATGTCATCGCGAAAAACATCTCCGATGTCATTCCAGAAAATATGCTCAACGAAAGATTGAAGAAGTTTTCGATAAAACTTTAGATCTGACTTTGACTTGGTGACTCGGCGACTTGGTGACTTGGTGACTCATAGACTTATTGTCGTTGCAGTAAAAAGATTTCCTTTTGTCTCTCAATTTCGCGACGTAATTCCTCTTCTGTTGGAAGCAGAGGAAGATATTTCGCTGCGAACAATTGTTCATTTCCATTTAAGACAGAATACTTAGCAATGTCTTTATCCGTATCAGAACATAACACTATTCCTATCGTAGGATTGTCGCCATCGGTTATCTTTAAGTCATCATACATTCTACGATACATATCCATTTGTCCAATGTCTTGATGAGTTATCTTTCCAATCTTCAAGTCTATAAGCACATAACATTTAAGAATCACATTATAAAACACCAAATCCACAAAATAATCCTGCGATTCTGTTCTAATAAGTTGCTGACGTTTTACAAATGCGAATCCTCTTCCCAGCTCCATTATAAAATCCTGAAGATGATCAATGATGGCTGTCTCCAATTCCTGTTCCGAATAAGTGTTATCCTGCTTAAATCCAAGAAATTCTGCAACGATAGGATTTTTCAAAAGTTCCAACTTATTTGGTTGTTCCTCTTTCATCGGCAATTCTGGTTGAACAAAATGCCGCTCAAAATATTGAGTACCGATATTTCTATCAAGCGTCCTCACGTTCCACATCTCCTTAGATGCTGTCTCCAAATACCAACGGATTGCAACTTCTGTATCAACCCTTAAAGCTGTCAATATATGCGACCAAGTAAGATTTTGCAAACGTGTTTGCAAAATTTGTAAATCATCTATAGTAAGATAGAATTTTCTAAAATAAGCAAGATACCTTTTACTAAATCCCTTTCCATAACGCATTGTTAATTCCCGTGATAAATGTTCAATTACATGCTTGCCATACTCCGCCCTTTCATTTCCACATTGTTCCTCTTCAACAATTCTCCTACCTATTTTCCAATAAGTTTCAATCATTGATCCATTCACTGCATCATACGCCTGCTTACGCCCTCGTTCTATTATCTCACACACTTCGTTTACAAACGCCTGACTTGATACATTCTGCATAATTTCTTCATTCTTCATCTTTAATTCTCCTCCAATTTTTCAACATTAATAACTAATCTATCTTCAATGAACGTTTGGGATTTTCTACAAACCACCGTATTGCAAAGCTACAATTTTTAATCATAATAATACTGTAATTTCAGATAAAAAATTTTGAATTCCGACTTCGACACTAACTTAACTATATACCTCTAAATCCTTTCCAACACATAGAATGTATCCATCATAATACAAAAAAAGGACGCGGCAACGTCCCTACATTTTCAATTGTTAACTGTCAACTATTAATTGTCAACTGTCAATTGTTAATTGTAAATTGATTTGGGCGTTCCGGCTATCGCCGTCGGGCTTTCCGCTATATCTTTTTCCGCTTCGCTCCAAAAGGATGCCGCTCCAATCCCTAACGCAACGGGAGAATGATAAAATAAAATTTGTACGGACTTATTGAATGTGTACACTATAAATATGATGATAACACGGTCTGTATTTTAGGCAGGCATTACGAGCTCCGCTCTTCATACCTGCCTATTTTCTGTCGTCCCTGACGGGACTTAGCATGAGACGTGTCAAAACCCCACAAATCTCACTAATCTTCACGGATTCTTTCTGTGTTAATCCGTGCCAATTCGTGGAACATAATTTCTTCTCCCACAAATCTCACTGATGCTCACAGATTTCTCAACTTTCAACTTTCAATTTTCAATTTTCAATTTTTCAGATTCTCAGATTTTCAGTTTTAAAAAAATCTCCTCGCGGCATTTATTACGTCTCGCTTCTCTCTTCGCTCCGCTCCGCTCGTGCTCAACTCCTTAATGCCGCTCGGCTCTTTTGCTTAAGACAATTTATGGATTAAAGTGTTAATACTAAGGAAAACAGACGACGCGGAAGCCGTAGTTGCTGGCACGGTAGCCAGGACTACCGTAGTTACGAAAAGACACACGGCAGCGCTCCGCAATGCTGAGCCAGTTGCCGCCACGAAGCACGCGGCAGGAGCCTGTTGACGGTCCCGTCGGATTGGTCTGAGAACCGCTGCTATAGTCTCCAAGCCAGTCCTCACACCATTCCAATACATTGCCGCTCATGTCGTAAATGCCGAGTTCGTTAGGCGATTTGGTCTTTACGTTATGAGTTCTGTTACCACCATACCAAGCAACATTGCCTATAGTGTTGCTGCCGCTGTATTTATAGCCCTTAGATTTGTTGCCGCCTCGCGCCGCATATTCCCATTCTGCTTCTGTCGGCAAACGGAAGTTCATGCCTGTAAGATTATTCAAGTTTGTTATAAATTCCTGGCAGTCGTTCCATGAAACCATCTCCACTGGTTTCTTATTGCCTGAGAAATCACTTGGGTTGCTGCCCATCACAGCCTCCCACAGTTCCTGTGTCACTTCTGTCTCGCCTATGTAATAGTCTGAAAGCGTCACTGAATGTACGGGTTTCTCTCTATCATATGCATCTCTGTTGTAGTTTGTTCCGCTTGGGTCAATAGATTGCGCTCCCATATTGAAAGTGCCTCCTTCTACTTTTATCATCGTAAAGCTAACGCCGTTAACGGTGAAAGTTTCGTTGTTAACACTTACTATATATATATCCTCTTCATCTAAGACGGGGCGAACGGAAAGACCGCTGCGGCGAGTGGTCCAACCCACGCTCTGATAACCACTACTGAAATAAAGGCGGTACGCGCCACTGCTATCGCTCTCGGCCGGCGCAGAACTCCAATAGTATCCGCTCCCTCCGGCGCTGTCGAGCGATGACCCGAGACGGCCCGCAGCAGGAAGGAAGATGCTGTTACCGTTTGGTCCCGTAACCTTGTAGCCTTTAACGCCGTTTTGTGCAGTCCATCTCCAAGTGCATTTATTCCTTAATTCTCCTAATTCCGCTTTCGTTGGCAGTCTCCATGTGCTTCCCCAATTAGCTCGTGCCGCATCGTATTGTGAGTTGCCTCTTATATCATTCATTTGCTTACCGAATGTCTTACTATTATCACTTGTATATGAAGACTTAGTGCTTGTCTCTCCCCATGCGTAGTAGTTGCCGTAGTCTTCAGGTTTGCTTGCGCCAACATTGCAAGTCGCCCATTTCACGCTAAGACCGAGGTCAACATATTCATGGCCGTTGATTGTTCCACTTATATCTTGTGAGGCATTCCCAGATGCCTGTTGTCTGTTGTCCGTTGTCTGTTGACTTACAAGTTTCTCATTCACCGTCAAGGTCTCGCCTTCTTTAATGCTTATGGTCTTTGTTATTGTGGTACAGCCTTGTTTCTCTAACTTCAGTTCGTGGGTTCCTATGATAATTTCATTAATGTAATTAGGTGTTTCGCCGTAGCTCTTTCCATCTATATATATTGTCGCTCCCATAGGTGATGAGCTTATCTCACAGCTTCCGTTTATCGGTGTCGGAGTGTCTATGGTTATGGTCTTGTTTTCACCTAATGCCAAGTCGAGGGTTTTCCTGCTTGCTTTATGGTTTGTCTTTCTCGCCTCAAAGATATGCGAGCCTTCCGATATTCTCCCCGTCCATCGTCCTTTACCTTTATATTCTTCATCAACATAAATGTCGGATTGAGAATCAGTATTAACCGTCACGTTCACAAAGTTAGCCGTCATAGTAATATTGGCGTTTGTAGTCTGTCCGTCGTTAACTGTAAATGTCTGTTCTTTCATCTTATACATGTCTTTCATCACTCTCACGGTATGCGTCCCGCTTGCGAGTTTGTCGGTCTTTATTGGGGAAAGACCTAAATAATTTCCGTCAACGAAAACTTTGGCGTCTTGTTCGGGAGACGTAGAAACATTGATATAGCCGAATGCCGGACGCAGTGTTTTGTTTATCACGGTTCTATCATTCACTGTCACCGTTCCTGTTTCTGTATGATAGAGGTTACATTCTATTTTATAGGTATGGGTAGTTCCTTCATCTACCGTCTTATATGCCTCACCTATGTCTAAAGGCTCATCGTCGATATAAATCGTAGCATTACTTTGGTCGGCTTTAACGATGAGAGGATATTTCTTCTGCTGCGCAGGTATAGGAGTTGGTGTCGGTTGTTGTCCTGGTCCTTGCAGGATAAGTTCGTAGCACGCATTGCCTTCTAGGTCGAAAGGTATTACTATATCCAAAGGGCTGAAGAAGTTATGCGTCAGTTTTATCTTCTTCACTGTATATGTGGCATAGAGTTCAATCTCGCCCGACTCAGCGATAGACGGTTCCAAGTCAGTTCCGAAGTCAGAATCGAAGAAGAAGTCTCTTTTTTGTTCCGGGAGGATGTTCTCGGTATATATTCTTATGAGAGCCATCGGGTTGTTGTTGTCGTCATATCTCTTGTCGAGAATCACGCAGTTTTCAACTTTCTTAAACGAGCCTTCTTTCACCTTCAGTTGTG
>JAZNVS010000070.1:0-20103 GCA_045592965.1 Bacteroidales bacterium
AACGACAACAACAGTGCGTATTTCTCCGTCGCCTATTCCAACAGAGAACCGAACCGCGACATCTACACCGACGCCGATGAGATTCAAAGAGAACGCGTCACTCATGAAAAACTCATCGACTATGTATTAGGATATTCCTACAGAAACAGGAAGATGGCATTGAACGCCAACCTTTTCTACATGGATTATAAAGACCAGCTTGTGATGACAGGCGAGATTAACAATGTGGGAAACACCATCATGACCAACGTAGATAAAAGCTATAGATTAGGCTTGGAAGGCAGCGCAGCCTTTCAGTTTAACAGATATTTTGCCTTGGACTTCAACTTCGCTTTAAGTCAGAACAAGATTTTGAATTATGTCGATTATGTCGATAATTACGATGCCGACTGGAATTATTTAGGACAGATTGAAAATAATTTAGGAGCGACGGATATATCATTCTCTCCCAACATCATCGGAGGCTTGAATTTTAAAGTCACGCCTATCAATCACTTAGACATTGTCTTTCAGGAGAAATATGTCGGGCGACAATATATCGACAACACCTCTATCCTTTCAAGAAGTCTCGACCCATATTTCGTAAGTAATGTTAATATTAATTATGAATGGAAGCAGACTCTGTTCAGAGACCTGAATTTCAATCTGAGTGTCAATAACATTTTCAATAGCAAGTATTGCAGTAACGCCTGGGTTTACAAAGCCATTGTGGGCGGGGAAGAATATATTGAAGACGGATATTTCTCCCAAGCGGGAATCAACTTCATGTTCAGCCTTATTATTGGGATATGACTTTTGACAATGACAATGACGTGAACGTATATTTTAGGCAGGTGTCCCTCACTACGCCGCTCAACTCCATTATGTTTTTGCTCGTTATTTTTAGCTTAAACAATTTCTGGATTGTATGTTAATACTGAGAAAGGCAGAGGCGGAGACCAAGGCTGTAGTACCCGCTGCCGGGATTGCCGTAGTCACGAAACGACACTCGACAGAACCTCGCATAGTCGTACCAGCTGCCGCCACGGCTCACACGGTAAGAACCTGACGAAGGTCCTGTTGGATTGGTCTGAGAACCGCTGCTGTAGTCACCTTTCCAGTCCTCACACCATTCCAAAACATTGCCGCTCATGTCGTAAATGCCGAGTTCGTTAGGAGATTTTGTCTTTACGTTATGTGTTGCCGAACTGCTGTTATCCCAATACCAAGCAACATTGCCTATAGTGTTGCTGCCGCTGTATTTGTAGCCCTTAGATTTGTTGCCGCCTCGGGCCGCGTATTCCCATTCCGCCTCTGTAGGAAGTCGGAAGTTCTTACCTGTGAGACGGTTCAGCTTTGTTATAAATTCCTTACAGTCGTGCCATGAAACTTTTTCTACTGGGTTCTGTGAGCCTTTAAAATCACTTGGGTTGCTGCCCATAACAGCCTCCCACAATTCCTGTGTCACCTCTGTCTCGCCTATGTAATAGTCTGAAAGCGTAACTGAGTGTACTGGTTTCTCATCGCTATCAGCATCACCGCCTAGCTCTGAAGTTGCACCCATTCGGAATGTGCCGCCGTCAACTTTTATCATGGTAAAACTAACGCCGTTAACGGTAAAGATTTCGTTGCCTCCTGCATTCCCCGAAGCCTGTTGTCTGTTGACAGTTGTCTGTTGACTTACAAGTTTCTCATTAACGCTCAACGTCTCGCCTTCTTTCACGTTTATGGTCTTTGTTATTGTGGTACAGCCTTGTTTCTCTAACTTCAGTTCGTGAGTTCCTATCAAGATTTCATTAATATAATTCGGCGTGGTTCCGTAGCTCTTTCCATCAATATAGATATTGGCTTCCATTGGAGAGCTGTTAATTTCTATGCTACCGTTTATAGGCTTAGGAGCTTCAAGTGCTATGGTCTTGTTTTCACCTAATACTAAGTCGAGGGTTTTCTTCGTAGGCTTATGATTTTGTTTCCTCGCCTCGAAGATATGCGAGCCATCAGATAACCTCCCCGTCCATCGTCCTTTCCCTTTATATTCTTCATCAACATAAATTTCAGCGTCAGCGTCAGTATCAAGAGTCACATTTACAAAATTGGCATCCATATTAATAGTTGCATTAGTCGTTTGTCCATCGCTAACAGTAAAAGGTTGTTCTTTCATCTTAAACATCTCTTTCATCACTCTCACGGTATGCGTCCCGCTTGCGAGTTTGTCGGTCGTTATAGGAGACTCACCTATATAATCGTCGTCAACGAACACCTTAGCACCTTGTTCTGGAGAAGTTGAGATATTGATATATCCGAAGTTAGGACGTAAACTCTTTTCTATCACAGTTTTTTCGTTCACCGTCACGCTACCGCTTTCGGCATGATAAAGTTTACATTCTATCTTATAGGTATGTGTCGTGCCTTCGTTTACCAATTTAGAAGCCTCACCCACACTCAGCGCTTCCTCATCAATATATATCGTGGCATCGGGCTGGTCGGCTTTCACTATGAGATGGAACTTCTTCTGATGCTCAGGTTCTGTTTGTGGTGTCAGAGGCACATATTGAACCACCATCTCGTAACCGCAAAAATCTTTCAAGTCGTATGGCAGAACATACTCTGTCTTTCCGAAGTCATCGTGTATGATTTCAATAAAGGTAGCTTCGGTAGAAAGATACAACCAAATCTCGCCAGGCTCAAAATGCACATCGAAATATGTAGCCATGTTACCTTTAAAGATAAACTTACGTCTTTCCTCTGCTTTAATATTTTCTGTCGCAATCTTAATCAAAGCCATAGGGCGGTTGTTGTCGTCATAATGGTCATTCTTATCCAACATCACAAAGCCTTCAATCTGATGGAAAGAATTTTCTTTAACCTTAATCTGAGAGAAGACATCATGACATATAAAAATCAACAATATAGCTGTAAATATTTTCTTCATAATATATAGTTTATTTAGACAACAAATATAAGAAAAGACGACAGAAAAATCACATTTTTTTTAATTCTTTATAACATAAAAAAACCACTGATTTCACAAATACACACAGATGCTTTCTGTGTTAATCAGTACCAATCAGTGGGCAATTTCTCAGTTTTTCAGATTCTCAGATTCTACCTCTCCGTCCCAGGTAAGGATACCTCCATCTAAGTGGATGACCTCAAATCCAGCTTTGGAGAGTTTTTCTGCAGCTTCCATACTCTGACGTCCTCCACGACAATAAACAGCGACAGGATATTTTTTATCTAAATTCTGCATCATGTCGTCAAAATGCTCCGATGTAAAATCCAAGTTCTTAGCACCTGGAATATGTCCTTCCTTAAATGCATCCGGAACTCTAACATCAACGAGTTGTATGTCGGGAGTCATTATCTCAGTACGGAACTCATTGGATTTAATAGATTTAATTTCCTTCTTTGAATCGCATGAGACAAACGCCATCATTATAATTGCTGCAATAATAAAAATTCTTCTTTTCATCTTTTGTTATTTTTTAGTTAATGATAAAATATCTTCTAATTATGCATTATGAATTATGCATTATGAATTAAAAAGACGCATCAATGTTTGTTTATTTTTTAAGGTAGCATTGATACGTCTCTATATTGTTAATTGTTAATTGTTAATCGTCAATTGTTAATTCTTAACTAACTTCTTAATCGCTCTCATCGCTTCTCCTATAAATAATACAGGGAATGTTCCGACGATGATATAAAGCCAGTCGCTCAGTGACATAGGAGCTACGTTGAACATCTCGCCGCCGAATGTCACGATGAGATATTGTCCTCCGAATATCACGAGTAAAGCTAAGCCGAAACCTGCCAAAACGTCTTTGTTAAACAAGCCTTTCAATGCGGAACCATCGCTGTGGAATGCCTTAGCGTTAAACAGATTCCAGAACTGCAAGAAGACAAATATCGTGAAGATGTAAGTCTGTTCCAAAGAAGAGATAGCGTGTGAAGCAATATTGAAGTTGAAGTAATTTCTGAAATATTCAGCGAATGAGAAGTCGGCTAATGATGTAACTTCAGCATGTTTGAAATATTGGACGAGACCAAACATAAAGAAGACGAATAAAACACCGACGCCAAAGATTTGCCACATCATTGGTTTCGTTATGATATTGGCTTCTCTGCTACGTGGCTTCTCTTTCATTACCTTTTCTGATGGTGGCAAGGATGCTAAAGCCAAAGCCGCGAATGTATCCATAATAAGGTTCACCCAAAGCATCTGTGTCACTGTGAGAACCATCTCTGTTCCTAACAATGCGCCGAGCATAACGATGAGACATGCAGCCACGTTGATAGTCATCTGGAAGACGACAAATCTCTGAATGTTGATATATAACGATCTTCCCCACATCACGGCACGAGCGATACTGTTGAATGAGTTGTCGAGGATTGTGATGTCTGAAGCTTCTTTAGCCACCGTCGTACCGTCGCCCATCGAGAGACCTACCTGAGCTGCTTTCAAAGCAGGAGCGTCGTTAGTACCGTCGCCTGTTACAGCCACTACTTCGCCTTCGCTTTGTAACAATCTGACAAGACGTTCCTTATCCATAGGACGTGCTCTCGACATAATCTTAATCTTATGAATTATTTTAAGAGCTTCTTCATCAGAAAGTGCTTCCCAGTCTTTACCCGTGATATGGTTGACTTCTTTAGAGTCGGTACCGAGCCACAAGCCAAGCTGACGACCTATTTCTATGGCAGTACCTGGAGTATCGCCAGTGACAATCTTAACGTCGATACCTGCCGACATACAATTCTTAACAGCTTCTGCTACATCGCCACGGATTGGGTCAGCGATGGCGACAACACCTAATAATACGAAGTTTTCTGCTACGAGGTCATCGGTATTAGGATCGAAAGATTGTTCGTTAGGGTCACCTACTTTATAAGCGAAAGCGAGAGTACGCATTGCCTTACCTTGATATTCCAGAAGTTGTTTCTCAACATCTAAGCGATAAGGAGTAATATCGACATTACCTTCTGGAGTTGCTATCTTGTTACAATGTTTCAACAAGATTTCAGGAGCGCCTTTAACATAGAATATCGGTTTTCCCATTGCTGGCGACTCCACTATAGAAGCCATGAATTTATACTTCGTCGAGAACGGCACTTGTTGATACATCTTAACACCTTCTCTGATCTGCATATAATCAACGCCTTGTTTATTCAACCAAAGCAACAAAGCACCTTCTGTTGGATTGCCGATAGCTTTTATTTTCTTCTCATCGCTAAAGTCCAAGAATGCTGTCGTGTTAAGAGCGAGACTTTCTTTGATGAGATTACTTATTTCATTATTGGAGAGTTGTTTTTCTGGAAGAGCAGGGAAACTCATATCATTAACGCTCATTTGGTTTTGAGTAAGCGTTCCTGTCTTGTCGGTACAGATAACAGTGGCAGCGCCCATTGTCTCGCAGGCGTGCATCTTTCTCACAAGATTGTTAGCTGTAAGCATACGTTTCATGCTCAAGGCGAGGCTCAATGTCACGCTCATCGGGAGACCTTCTGGCACAGAGACGACAATGATAGTGA
The DNA here is from genome assembly GCA_045592965.1 of Bacteroidales bacterium. GTDB lineage: Bacteria > Bacteroidota > Bacteroidia > Bacteroidales > F082 > Limimorpha. The sequence continues at coordinate 5,512 of JAZNVS010000070.1, forward strand.
CAGCCATCATCAAGGTATTGAGAAGATATTGAGCGAAGCTAAGCCATTCAAACGATTCGCTTTCTCCGGAGGTAAAATACATCACGAGACGCATCACGAGAATTACACCTGCTATGATATAACTTGCTACGGTGATGATTTTTCCGAGATGGTCGAGTTGGTTGTCGAGAGGAGTTTTTATGTTGTTATCAATTTGTGAGCCTTGATAAACCTTACCCCATTCTGTTGCGTCGCCTACCTTATCGACTATCATCACGCCATGACCGTCGATGACCTTACTTCCACGGAGAACGTAGTTTGAAGGATAAGTAGCGTCTTTCTTAAAATCTTTAGGGTCGATGGTTTTCGTTGCCATAGGTTCGCCGGTAAGATCCGACTCATTGACCTGTAGAGAGAAAGCGTCGATGAGTTCGCCATCGGCAGGCACCTCATCGCCAGTCTCGATGATAACGACATCGCCTACGACTATCTCCTTACGGCCTATGACGGTGATATTTCCATTACGTACCACCTTCACTTCTTCGTCATCGCTGACTTTATTAAGGACTTCAAATTTCTTGTTAGCGCTTACTTCAAAGGCGAAGCCGATGCAAGTTGCTAGCATGATTGCCACAAAGATTCCTATCGGCTCAAACAAGACAGCAAAGCCTTCATCTGTTGCAAAATATTGATAAAGAGAAACACCGACAGATAGAGCCAATGCTATCAATAATATTCTAATGATTGGGTCTGTTAGTTTCTCAAAAAATTGATGCCACAGCGATTCTTTCTTTGGGGGAGTCAAAACATTACTACCGTATTTCCTACGGCTTTCTTCTACTTGTTCGTTAGTGAGACCTTTGTGTATCATAAAAAAAAAAAAAAATTGGTTAATTATTGTTATTTTTCTTTTTCTAATAATTTTCTAAATTTTTGTTTGTCCTCATTACTGCTGAAATAAAACATATCACTTATATTATCCATGCTTATCTCCTTAGTAATATATGTAACATACATATTGCCATTAAGTTTTGTTTCAGACTGACAAACAGTTTTTATTCCATGAAAATATTTGTATGTCGACACTAAGGTTGTATCAATATACATTTCAGAATAGCCATCACCTTCTGATATCATTCGTTCTGCTACGCGTGTAACAGCAGAATTCACCATTTTAGCCAACTCACTCTCGGCAGATATATTTGCCATCTTTCTTGACTCGTTAATAGCCTTTGAATGATTTCCCAAAACTACCTCCTGACATCCATACGCAGTGTATCTGAAGTACATGTTATCAGATTTATAACCCGCACAATCATTATCTTGTGCTGAAATCATCCCAACTATAAACAAAAACAGAACACAAATATACAACTTTTTCATCGTTCAATTATCTCCCAATTAGTATATAAACAATTATTTTTCAACGAAAGATTTGCAAGTGAACATGACAAATTAGTTTTCATCACCAAACGTGCAATATTTTGAGACTTATCGGCGTATGAAGCATTGTTTTCACTGGTAATTTGTCGTGTTGAATTTTCTATCACCACATTTTCTGATTCAAAAACAGACAAAACTTGGAAGAAACTATCGACCAAGGCATTCCACAATCCGAATTCACATTTAGAGAAGACCATCTCCTCTGATATTTTTCCGTAGTCGTTATATGAATTCATAGTTTTCTTTAAATCTGAATAGAAATCATCGGTATGAGTTCTTTTGAGGTACCTATGATTATCTATCGTTGATTCCCAAATCATTTCTTTGATTGAATCTGTCGTTTGGGTTAACATGATTTGTTTTTCTCCGTAATCAACCTTTTTGTCGTAACTATCATAATGATACATAAACGAGCCTTTTGCTGCGATTTCAACATTTGCGGCATCTGTATCAATAATATTCAGGAGAACTATTGTTTCTTTATATTTGGTTCGGTGTGTTTTTACGACCTCATATGATAAGGTTTGTGTAATGGTTTCAAATTCAGCTATCCAATGTGATTTTTGGTTATTAAAATCAGTATTATGATGTATGGTATTTAGATAATAATACTCATATACAGATGCAAATTCTGTATCATTTCCAAGAGCATAAAAGGCTAACGCTCTATGTATAGCTTGATGATATGCTTTTGTTGTATCGCTGCATGGGTCTGAAACGCCCAAGCATCCTCCTTCAAAAAACCAGTTTGGTAACACCTCACCATAAGCAACGGGGGAAGTCTTCTGTTCCCCCGTATTACTTGCACTCAATGTTCCTGCACAAAGCAGTAAAACAATAATAAATAAATTTCTCAAAGTTCTATAAATTATTGTAATTTACCCATTTCATCTTCAAGAACTTTTTTGAATTTTTCATATTCAAAGTCTGTTCTGAGTTTTTCGTCTGTTGAAACTTGGCTTGCGATGCCATCGAGTACTGATTTACCTGTGAGTTCAACACAAGCAAAGCAATTTGTACCGCCTGTTGTACTTGGCATTGTACCTTCGCATGTGACAGGTGTACCAACTAATAATTGATTAACAACTGTACGTGAAACATCTTGAAGACGTTGTCTGAAATCACTATCAGCGCCTGTGATATATTCGCTTGTGTAGTTATCAACAACGCTTTTTACTGTTGCCTGAACCATAGATGCCAATTGTGTTCGTGCTGAATTTGCAGCCATTGAACGTGCTTGTTGCATTTGTCTGTCGTTAGAAGCAAGATGTTGTCCTAAATAACGGAACACGTCAGGTGTAGCTTTACATTCTGGACATGGAAAATTCGATGCAACTTGTTTACCCGAACCACATGATGCCATTACTAATGCCATAAGGGCTAATCCTAAAAATAAAGAAACTCTTTTCATTTGTTTTAATTTTTTTGTTTGTGCCTACTCTTTGCTTTTCGGCTTCCGCATATTATTTAACTAGATTATTTCCAATCAATTGGTACATCTCTCATCTCTATTGTACATCCACCTATGCTAAATGAAAGCGCCGTCAATTTCGCATTCTTTGAAGGCAGCATCTGACCTACTTTCCACGATGTCTTTTGCGCAATATCCGTTAAGGTGTTAAAACTTCCAAGAGAATAATCAGTGAATTTATCGCCTTCCTGATTAAAGGCCAAGAAGTTTCTGATATAGATAGATTCGTTAATTCTATGATTTGTAAATCTTATAGTTATACTAACTTCCTGAGATGATTTATTGCCAACCAACGAAATCAATTCCACTGTTATATCTTCTGGACAAGAGTTATTTATCTTGACCTTTGTTTGTGGTTTTGACTGAACATTATTATCTATTACTGTTTTCTGTTCTTCCGTACTGTCATTGTTTTTCTTCTTGCTAATGACCTCTTCTGCTTCAGTACTCCACTCGCCGTTAACTTTCTTATTCTGGTTCAGCGGATCTAAAACCTGAGCAAAACAAGTGTTAACACCAAATATCGTTATTACTAATATTAATATATGTCTCAAATATCTCATTAGATTATAGTTTTATGTTAACCTTTTTTAATATTCTTTTCTTGCCGAAATTAAAACGTATTTCAACATAATTATCATCTTGTTCGTAGCAATCGAAGGAATTGAATGTTATATCTATCTGATTGCCATTATGCTTTCTTGTGAAATCTCTTGCACATTCACTTCTAAGCTGAGGCAATGACTTTGTTTTCATAACCTTCTCATCATGTTTCAACTGAATGACAAGCTTACTATTTTCATTCTCAACAACTTCAATATAAAGATTTGTTATTGTCTTTTCGTATAATGATATAACATTTTTAAGTTCTCTGTATTTTGAATCATATTCTTCAAATTCTTTGAGCAGAGTCTTCATTTCAGTAATATCATTGAGAATATTATCAATATTATTCTTTTCCGGAAGTGAATTTCTATACGAGTCTATCTTATCGCTATAGGCTTTCTGTTGTGCATTATATGCATCAATAAGTTCTTGTAATTCAAAGAGAGAAAAAGGATATAAGATATAGAGGTCATAAAAAGACTCCTTAGTTTTTTTGTTTATGTACTCCTCCCAATACTTTTCAGCTTTCAACAAAGCAATGCCCTGCATCTCTGGTATCTTCGCTATTCTAACTGTTGTATTTTGTTTTATCGACTCAATATATTCTTCCCGTGTTTTCCCTTTAAGGTCAATTGTTGTCCAATCAATATCTTTTATTATCTCACCTGATACAGTTACAGCCACCGACGATGCTATTTGGTGGAGCAGATCTGACATCACTTCATTTTGAGCATCCTCAATACTTGCAGCCTTTTTTGTTTGAATCATAAGAGCATCCGTTCTGCTTTCATAAATCCATTCTGGTCTTTCTTTGCTGCTCTGATTTTTAAGCTTATATTCCTTTTGTGACAAGCCTACAAAAGGTATAATAAAAAGCAATAATGATATAATAATATTCTTTTTCATATAAAATTATTTATTTATCCACGACACGTCAGGATTTTGGTTCTTTATTGAAGTTTGTGATATTTCTTGTTGTTCCTTAGAAATCTTTCTTAAGATATTCAATGTATTATCATAACATCCATTCAACTCATCTATCTGAGGCACAGCATTTAATTCGTTGAGAGCCTCGTCATACATTTCCATCTCAACATAAGTATTGATAGTCTTTATTACATTATCGCATTCTGTATTATAATATTCAACTATTTTATTTTTTGCTATCGTTATTATTTTCTTCAATTTAGGGTCGCGGGCTTTAAGCGACTTTATAGCTTCCATAACAGCTTTGGTTTCATTATCGCCAACACCTTTCTTAACGAGGGTTTCTTGAGAAAACAAGATTTTCTTGCTATTATCGACGATATATATTGTTATTTCCAATTCAGCGACATAATTTACAGGCGCTGTGGCTGTCGATTCTATAGAGGCAACGACTACAGAAGGTATCATCAAGAATTTATTAGAGTTATCTGTTGATGCGATACCATTGAGGGTGACTGCCTGATTCAGTCTATTATATAATGTCAAGGCAGCGTCATTACTAATATTTGAAGTTGATGGCATTAACACTCTCAGATTTTGAGCTTCTAGTATACATGAAGCTGACATTAAAAATAATATCAAAAATAAAGACTTCATTTTCATATTATTTCTCTCCTATTATAATCCAGACTTCGCCGAGTCCGCGTTCATAAATCTTACTTTCAATCAAGAATGGTTCTTTTTTAAGATAGCTTCTGATTCCGTTGGCGAATCCTCTAGCATCGAGTGCCGACATTCTACCGTTACGTTCTTTGTAGAGTGGTATTCTAACTTGTTCAAATACAATATAATTTTCTGAAGCATTAGTACGTGTTGGAGCGTGGTTCAAGGTATTGTCTTCCATCCAATATGAGATAATGTCGGTCAATTCCAAGTATTCATCCTCAAAATCGAATTCAGATTCAAAATTGACATCTGAGTTATCCCACACTCTGAATTTCATCACTATCTCACGTCCATTATTAGACATATCTTCAAAATGAGACATCAGCTGAGCGCAGAACGAATCCATATAATTTAGTACAGCTTCTTCTAAAAGCAGGTTAATAGGCGCTGATGTTGATGGATTACCGACTCCCGAGCTAGCGGCAACGACTTTATTCGTATAAGCATCCAAGGCTCTCATATTATATGATATATAACGTTGAGGTCCTTTCTGCATCACTGTATAATCCAGGTCTAATATAATGTCGGCTTTGGCGGTTCTCTTAACTTTATCTAACATCGACTCTGTAACATAAGCTCCTGATGATGAGCTTTCCAACAATCCCATCTCCACAGACTCTTGTTGTATTGACTTCAGTGTTTGCTCGAGGTCTTTCAAGGGGAAACCTCTCTCTGCCATTATCTTTGACAACTCTGAGATGACGAGACGAAGATCTTCGATATTATCTTGTTTGAAAATATTTGTCAGATCAGGAACTATATTCTTACTCCCATTCTCATCGACCCATTCTGTAGTGTAACCATTTCTGGAGCAATAAGCATCTGCAGGTATCACCATGACAGTCGGTTTTTTAGCCTGAGCCATTGCCACAATTGAGGCTACAATTAGCAAAGACAATAACAAATACTTTTTCATACAATTATTATTTGATTAACATCCAATTTACATGCAAGAACTTTAGTTTTTCAAATACTATAAATTCTCTGCAAATTTAAAGTTATTTTTAGAACTAACAAGTTTTTTTGGGTAAAAATTAATAAAAAAAAAGATGCCTTGAAAAGACATCTTCCATAAAGTGTTAACTCATTAGTATTTATATATTTATGGCAGCGGATAAATAGTCGATGCGTTATCAGGTGATACTATGTCGCCGCTGAATGTAGCCTGACCACCATCGTTAGAATAGAAAATTATTCTTCCCATTCCATTGGCTTGCACGTATATTTTAAAATTTACAGGGATGACGCCTGTCCATGTTCTGAACGCTCCTGTTATCACAAACGGTCCGTTTGGATCAGAGAGGTCAATGTCGTATGATGTCAATGTGGCCGGTGTGTTGGGCGTATCCCACGACTGCCAGTTCCATCCTGGCCATCCTGGATTAGTATATCCCGGACCTACACCAGGTATTCCTGGGCCATACCATGCCAAAGGCGCTGCTGATGATGTAGAGACAGGATTGTCGAAAGCGATATTTATGGACACCTTATTGCCTATTATCGCGAAATAATTCTGAAATGAAGAAACAGGAGACTCCTGTCCGAACGGACCTATGAAAGTATTTGCCTCCAAAACGAAAGTGGTGTCACTCACCAACTTAATCATCTCCGCTCTCGATTGAGCTAATTCTATTGCCTGACGTTGTTTGCGGGCCTCACGACGCTGCATTCTTTCGGCCTTGGCGGCACTCTGCGCAAAGAGGCTGCCGCCTAAGACCAAGAATAATGATAATGTTAATAATTTAGGTTTCATAATATTTGATGTTTTTCCATTAAACACCAAACATCATTTTTTGTTTCAATGAAACTTAAATTTATCAGATAACGTATTTTGTCACGTCTGTATTAGGTTCTAATTCAAGAGGCTCTGTACCATATTTGAATACCATCATTTTTTTGCCGCCCTTCAAAGCAATCTTGTCGTCCGTTACCCACAATGCCGAGGCTTCACGAAGTCCGACAACTTTCATATTCTGATTTACAGCAAGATATTCGTTGATACGATCTTGACGTGTCTCACCACCGTGTTTTATCATCTTGTCAATCTCCGGATGTGGATCGAGATAGTGTGGATTGATTTGGAATGGAACTAAATTCAAGGTATTAAATGAAGCTGGCTGTACGATAGGCATATCGTTGGTTGTACATAATGTTGGACATGCTATGTTTGAACCGGCGCTCCATCCTATATAAGGTGTACCTTTTTTAGCTACTGCTGAGATAGCGTCCATCAATCCATATTTATGAAGCTCAGCGACAAGATGGAAGGTATTGCCGCCACCAACGACGATACATGCTGCTTCTTCAACAAGTTTAATCTTATCTTCAACTTCATGAACAGAGACAAAATTGCCAAGTCCCAGTTTTTCTTCAAAGACCTTTTTCACTCTTGCTGTGTAAGCGTCATAACTTTGTGGATATGGATTACCATTAATAAATACGCCCGCAAAAGGAACGAAAACGATTTTGCTGTCAGAATTGAGTTTATTTTTTTCACAAAAAGACTCAAGCTGGCTCATTGCCCAAGCTAAATAAGTCTCACCAAAATTGGTTGAATTACTTATCAATAATAGATTCATAGTTGCTAATTTTTAATTTTGACAAAGTTAAGCATTTTTCTCATAAGATACATTATTTTTTATTATCTTTGAAACAATAATTTTACAACAGACTTTAACATTTAATATTATGAAAATTAAATCCTTAATAATCTGCATTGTCATATTGATTAGCAGTAATTTTATTTCAGCTCAAAAAAAATACTCATTACAGTCGCCCGACAAAAAAATCAATGTCGTCGTTACCATAGGCAAAGAATATCTTACATATTCTGTGACACACGACAGCACCATCATCATCAACGACTCCCCTATCAGCATGGAACTCAGCGATGGCAAAGTCTTAGGCAAAAATCCTGTCGTAAGAAATTATAAAACTGAAACTGTCGATAAATTAATTAAAGCTAATTTTTACAAAAAAGAATACGTTGAAGATTACTATAACGAATTAACAATAACATTTAAAGGAAGTTATAATGTTCAATTCAGAGCTTATAATGACGGCGTCGCGTATCGTTTCTGCACAAGATACCCAAAACCAATCACCATAGTAAGAGAAGGTATCGTATATAACTTCAACGACAACCACACCGCTTATATCCCTTACGTCAACGCAAGAAGAAGCGAGTTAGATTTCATCACGAAACAATTCTTCAATTCCTTTGAAAACACATACACAGTCACTTCCATCTCTGATATGATTACTGACAGATTAGCTTTCATGCCGATTTTAGTCTCTTTGGAAGAAGGCAAGAAAGTCGTCATCACCGAAGCCGACTTGGAGAATTATCCTGGGACATACCTTATAAGAAACAGCGAAGAGAACAGTATCAAAGGCTTGCATGCGACATATCCTAAGACTGAAGTACAAGGCGGACATAATATGTTGCAATATATTGTTGAAGAAAGAGAAGATTATATCGCCAGAGTTCAGGGAACTCGTGACTTTCCTTGGCGTTGTATGATTATCTCTACGGAAGACCGAGAGTTAGCAAATAACGACATGGTTTATAGATTAGCATCGCCATCACGTATTGGAGACGTAAGTTGGATTGTTCCAGGTAAAGTCGCTTGGGAATGGTGGAACGCGTGGAACATTAAAGACGTTGATTTTGAATCGGGAATCAATAACGACACCTACAAGCATTACATCGACTTCGCTTCTGAATATGGAATCGAATACGTCATTTTAGACGAAGGATGGGCAGTCAACAAGGAAGCCGATTTATTTAATGTCATTCCTGAAATAGACATTGCTGAATTAGTAGAATATGCTGACAGCAAAGGCGTTGGCATCGTATTATGGGCGGGGCATCTTGCCATGGACCGCGATATGGAAGAAGTTTGTAAATATTATTCCGAGATGGGCGTCAAAGGATTCAAAGTCGATTTCATGGACAGAGACGACCAGAAAACCGTCGACTTCTACTACAGAATGGCGGCGACGGCTGCTAAATATCACCTCATCATCGACTTCCACGGAGCGTATAAACCTACAGGACTCAACCGCACTTATCCTAACGTCTTAAATTTCGAAGGCGTCTTCGGTTTGGAACAAGTGAAATGGGCTTCAGACATCGACTTGGTGACATACGAGACAACCATACCTTATATAAGAATGCTCGCAGGTCCGATGGATTTCACACAAGGAGCCATGCGTAACGCCAACAGAGACAACTACAGAGCAGTGTGGAGCGAGCCGATGAGCCAAGGAACACGATGCAGACAACTAGCAGAATATGTAATCTTTGAGTCTCCTTTCAACATGCTCTGCGACAGCCCAAGCAACTATCGCGACGAAGACGAATGCACTAGATTCATAGCAGAGATTCCGACAATATGGGACGAGACGATAGCTTTAGACGGAAAAGTAGGCGAATATACTGTGATAGCTCGTCGTTCGGGCGACAGATGGTATGTCGGCGGCATCACTAACTGGGACGAACGCGAGGTTGAGATAGACCTCACTGAATTAGACCTCAAGACAAATCAAGCGATAGAATTTCGCGACGGCGTCAATGCAAACAAAATAGCAGAAGACTACGTCAAAAACAATATCACGATAGAAAATAACATCTACAAAGCCACGATGCGTAAGGGCGGCGGTTTTGTTATTATTTTCTAAAACATTGATATTTAACATTTTCATTTAAAAAATTATTTCCTCAAATTGAGTTTATATTTGAGGATTTTTTTGCAATTTTGCACCTCAAAAATAAATAAGGATATATAGACATGAGTGAACCGAAGGGAGCTTTGCTTTTAGGAACAGAAGACGTTGGTAAGTTATTAAAGAAATATGCCACACCTGCAATTATCGCGATGACTGCATCGTCATTGTATAATATGATTGACAGCATCTTCATCGGACATGGTGTAGGTCCACTGGCAATTTCGGGATTAGCCATCACCTTCCCTTTCATGAACTTAGGAGCAGCCATCGGAGCCATGGTGGGTGTCGGAGCATCTACAGTGACAGCCATAGAACTCGGAAAGAAAAACTATGAGAAGAGCTGCCGCGCCTTGGCAAACACCATCATGCTCAACGTCTTCTTCGGAATAATATTCACTGTGGTATGTCTTGCATTTCTTAAGCCGATACTCTTCTTCTTCGGCGCTAGCGAAAACACACTTCCTTACGCATACGAATATATGCAGGTCATATTGTTAGGCAACATCATCACTCACCTATACCATGGACTCAACTCAGTATTAAGAGCTTCCGGCCATCCTAACGAGGCAATGGTAGCGACAATAATAACAGTCTTGGCAAACATCTTCCTCGACTGGCTCTTCATCTTCCCTCTCGGAATGGGCATCAGAGGAGCCGCCATCGCAACAGTATTGGCTCAGACTCTACCACTCATCTATCTCTTTAAAATCTTTTTAAACAAAAACGAACTCGTCCACTTAGACAGAAAGGATTTCGTCTTCGACATAAAGATTATCAAAGACATACTCGCGATAGGAATATCTCCACTACTATTAAACTCAGCACTTTGCGTTATAGTCATCTTAATCAACAACGAACTTAAGAAATTTGGCGGCGACTTGTCGGTAGGCGCTTACGGCATCGTCAACAGAGTGACATTCTTCTTCACCATGATTGTCATGGGAATAACACAAGGAATGCAGCCTATCGTCAGCTATAACTACGGAGCACGACAATACGAACGTGTTACAGAAGCACTTAAGAAAGCTATATTTTTAGCCATAGCTACATTAAGTTTTGGATGTATTGTCGGTGAAACGATACCAAGATTCGTATGTTCACTATTCACCAACGACGAGGAACTGTTAAACTACTCTGTCGATGGCATGAGAATAGTGATGGCGACATTTCCAATCATCGCCTTCCCTATCGTGATTGGCAACTTCTTCCAAAGTATAGGAAAAGCCAAGAAATCAATAGTTTTGTCATTATCGCGACAAGTCTTGTTCCTTATACCTTTATTAATAGTATTGCCTAATTTCATAGGAATAAAAGGTGTCTGGTGGAGTATTCCAATCTCAGACGTAATAGCGACAATACTTTCGTTAATAATGATTTATAGATACTATAAGTTCGATGTAAAATCCTAACAAGTTAAAAAGATTTAACAATGAAAAGATATTTTCTACACCTCGCTTACAATGGAACTCGATATCATGGATGGCAAATTCAACCGTCTGCCATCACGGTACAGGAGGAATTAGAAAAATGTCTTAGTCTTAAACTTGGGGAGAATGTAAGCATTACCGGCTGCGGCAGAACTGACGCCGGCGTACACGCACGTAACTTCTACGCTCATTTCGATATCGAGAAAGAGATTTCCGACTGCAAAGAATTTGTTCATCGTCTCAATATCTTTTTACCAAACGACATTGTCATATACAAATGCTGGGAAGTTGACAAGGATTTACACGCCCGATTTGACGCGACTTCAAGGACTTATCATTATTACATAACACAAAACAAAAATCCATTCCACTCTCACGATGCTTTCTATTATTATGGCAATCTGGATGTAGAATCGATGCAGAAAGCAGCCGACACATTATTCGAATATACCGATTTCACCAGTTTCTCAAAATTACATACACAGGTTCAGACCAACAACTGCAAAATCATGGAGGCTCGATTCTTCAAAGTAAATGACTTGTTAGTTTTTGAGATAAAAGCCGACAGATTCTTAAGGAATATGGTACGAGCCATAGTTGGAACACTTTTGGAAGTCGGGCGTAACAAACTAAGCATCGAACAATTCAGAAACATAATAGAAAACAAAAACCGCTGTTCAGCAGGAACTTCCATGCCAGCACACGCCTTATTTCTGGAAGACGTCACCTATGAATAAAACATAACTTTCTATTTGAAATAAATTTTTTATCAACAATTTTTATCTCGTTTTTGTGGATAACTAATCGTAAAATCAGTTGCATTCCTATATCATTATATATATATTTGCAGGAGAGAAAATCAATTAGTTAATAAAAAACGTTTACGCCATGTCGATATATCTATTAGCAGACGACGTTTTCGATTTCCCATCTGCGAACTTAGCCACCAAAGACGGGCTCCTCGCTATTGGAGGAGACTTGTCACCAGAGAGACTTATCATCGCCTATTCATCAGGCATCTTCCCTTGGTATTCTGAAGGCGAGCCTATATTATGGTGGTCGTTAGACCCGAGGATGGTGATGAAACCTACCGAGATGAAAATCACCAAATCGTTACAGAAGACCATTGACTCCAACAGATTTTCTTGTTCTTTCGACACCAACTTCGACAAAGTCATTGAGATGTGCTCCAGCGTGGAGAGGAAAGACCAGGACGGCACCTGGATCAGCGAAGACATGAAGGCAGCGTACAAGGAGCTACACAGACTTGGTTTCGCTCATTCTGTCGAGACTTATTACGACAACGAGCTTGTTGGAGGTTTGTATGGTGTCTCTATCGGCAGCGTCTTCTGTGGGGAGTCGATGTTCCACACCAAGACCGACGCATCAAAAGTAGCGTTATATAATCTGTGTGATTTCCTAATACACAATGGTTTTGACATCATCGACGTGCAGCAAGACACGCCACATTTCAGAAGAATGGGAGCATATACTATTCCAAGAAAAGACTTCTTGAAGTTATTGAAGAACTACGTCAAGCATCCATCTTTAGTAGGGAACTGGGGTGACGGCAGCGCCAGCTGGAAAGAGGTGGTTATTAGTTAAGTCAGCAAGTGTAAAGACGCCGCATTTGCAAAACGACAGCTCTACCATATGTCGGTAATACGCCGACAACTCGCCTTTGCTGTTCTCCGCAAGAATATCGACTCGGTTATACTTGTCGAACTCGTCTTCCTGATTGCTCTCGCTTTCCAGAAGTCTGTTGATAGTGATTTTCTCTTTGAATAATGTTGTCAGAAGACCTTCCAACACCGCATAATTGGCTTTATCGCGAAGCATGCGCTTCAAGCCCAATCGAATCTTATGTATTTTTGTGTTTCCATAAATTATGATTTTTAATGTCTTGCAAAGATAATAAACATCATCGAAAAAAGCAGAGAGATTTGGAGATTCTTCTCCCACAACTCTCACTAATCTTCACGGATTCCTCAACTCTCAATTTTCAACTTTCAATTTTCAACTTTCAATCTTCAACTCTCAATTTTCAATTTTCAACTTTCAACTTTCAATTTTCAACTTTCAATTTTCAATTTTAAAAAAAACTACTCGCGGCATTTATTACGTCTCGCCTCTCTCTTCGCTCCGCTCCGCTCGTGCTCGACACCTTAATGCCGCTCGGCTCTTTTGCTTAAGACAATTTCCTGATTTCTGTGTTTACTGAGACAATGCGAGGCGGAAGCCGCGATTGCTGAGCCCGCTGCCGGGACTGTTGTTGACACGAATCGACACTCGGCAGTTCTCCGCGCTGCGGTTCCAGCCACCACCACGAAGCACGCGGTAAGAGCCAGATGACGGTCCAGTAGGATTAGTCTGCGAACCGCTGCTGTAGTTTCCATACCAGTCCTCACACCATTCCCATACATTGCCGCTCATGTCGTAAATGCCGAGTTCGTTAGGCGATTTTATCTTTACGTTATGTATTGCTGAAGCGCTGTTATCCTTATACCAAGCGACATTGCCTATTGTGTTGCTGCCGCTGTATTTATAGCCCTTAGATTTGTTTCCTCCTCGCGCCGCATACTCCCATTCAGCTTCTGTCGGCAAACGGAAGTTCTTACCCGTAAGTTCATTTAACCTTGTTATAAGCTCCTGGCAGTCGTTCCATGAAACCATCTCTACTGGTTTCTGATTGCCTGAGGAATTACTTGGGTTGCTGCCCATCACAGCCTCCCACAGTTCCTGTGTCACCTCTGTCTCGCCTATGTAATAGTCTGAAAGTGTAACTAAGTGCACAGGATATTCATTACTATTAGCATCGCTGCCTTGCTCTGAGGTTGCTCCCATTTGGAAAGTGCCGCCTTCAACAGCTATCATCGTAAAAACAACATCTCCATACAATGTTATTATCCTATTCCCATTGGGGTCAATCGTTTCATCAAATACTTGTATTGTCTTAAAGCTCTTCTCTTCTCCATAGACAGTTCCGTAGTTGGTGGTGGTATATGCTCTGTAATAATAGGTGGTGTTTTCTGTCAGGTTCTCGAGTTTATGTGTGAAAGTTGAAGTTCCAGTTCCGCTGCTGCTGCCGTTGTTTACAACCTCATCATCCATGTCGGGGTTCTGAGAAGTGCTCCAGCAGAAGCCACGGGTTTGTATCTTATTGGCGGCATCGCTGTTTGTCACGCTTCCATTAAGAAACGCTGAGGCTGCCGTTACATCTGTGGCTGTTTTCGTCGTCACAACTGGCTTAGCAACAGTGTTAAGGATGGCCACTTCATTCTT
>JAZNVS010000071.1:0-101985 GCA_045592965.1 Bacteroidales bacterium
AGCCCAAAAAACCGTTGTCTGTTGTCCGTTGACTGTTGTCGTTAGAAAAACACTTGTACTTCCATTTTCAACTTTCAATTATTAAAGCCGTTTATTCTTCTTCAAGGCCTCATTAATAATCCACTGAATCTGTCCGTTGACGGAACGGAATTCGTCGGCAGCCCATTTCTCGATGGCATCCATCGTCTTGGCATCGAGACGCAGAGCGAAGTTCTTGGTTGTATTTTCCTTATCTTTCGCCATCGTCTAACACCTCCCCTATCGTTTTAGAAAAGATATTGTCCTTACAAACATATTTATCGAAGACATAAATAATAGCAATAACAATTGTAATCACGATAAAGCCTGACAAGCCACATGCGCCGTTGAGCAAGTCGTTGCCACCTTTTATTAATAACACATTCAATCCGGCGACGGCATTTATCGTTCCGTGAAATATGGCGGCTGGATAAACCGACTTCGCCTTCAACACGAAATACAATTCCACGAAAGAAGCGAGAACGCAGAATATCACCATCATAAAGACACCCACCACCGAATGCTGCGGATAGTTATGTCCCAACAATATCAAAGGGAAATGCCATAATCCCCAGACGACACCGATGAAGATTGAAGCGAACACGAACTTCTTTTCTCTCAAGGCATCGACGAGATAGTTACGCCATCCGTATTCCTCGCCAAAAGCAAAAAGAGCGTTGATGGTAGCTCCAGCGAAAAGTCCGCTTAATATCGTCGTGACAATCATAAAGGCAGGAGTCATCATCATATTCAGCATTTCTTTCTGTTCTTCTGGAACTTGATCTGCCGGAATCAAAGCCGACATATCGGTGTTAAACTCGCAATTAGGCAAAAGTGAATTTACAAATATCGTAAGCAACACTATCACAACAGGAAGTATCCACGCTACTAACCAAGAAGGTTTTATCTTAAAACGTAATAATCCTGTCTCTCGTAGAGACACACGGACGTGTGTCTTTCTAGAAGTCACGATTTGCAATCCCAATGCGCAAATCAATGGCAGCAACATATAAGACGATGCGAAGATAGTGTACATCATCGGATTGTCGGCTGGATTTTTAATCCCGACACCGAAAATCATAATGGCAGCATATAACCAGCTTACCACACAGACTATTATCGAATATTTTATTGCAGTTTTCATATTTTAAGAAGCTTTGAGCTATGGGCTGTGAGCCAAGAGCAATCGAAAATGCCCAATGCTCATGGCTCATAGCTCGTAGTAAATTAATATTTCAAATCAGAAATTTCGTTAAATAACATCTTCGTTTCCTCAACGGTTTTCTTGTTTATGAAAATCAACGATGACTTGGACGAGGTCTGTTGTCCGTTGTCTGTTGACTGTTGACATCTTATTTCAACAAACATAGGTGTCGAATTATTGACATAGAGACGACATTTATTTCCGTCAGCCATCTTGAAGTTTCCGATATTGACTTTTCTTGTAGAGATGCCGTTGGTTCTTAACTTGATGGAAGGCAGTTGCTCAACAAGCAGAACCGTGTCAATATCAGCGAGAGGAATATCCATCGAGTAGTTGCCTTTGATTTCTATCTTGTTATCAACGACAATGATTTCATTTCCGTAGTTAGCGAAGAAGATAGGATATGCTATCAGAGCAGCGATGAAAACAACAATGATAAAAACGCTTCTGTAAGTTCTCGGACGTTTCGCCTCATAATTCAATTCGCTTTCTTTAAGAACCTTAACGTTGTTCTTTATCTCATCGAAAAGCTCACGAGTCAGCTCGTCATTATTTCGATTGATGTAAATCAAGCCTTTAACGGTTTTTATTTCTATCGCACTGATATTTGTATTTCTGATATAAAGCGTCGCGTTTTCTGAGCGCTCACCACCTTTCTTGATGGTATAATAACCTTTTTGAACGCGACCTAAACCACTGCCATTAGTTTTATATATCAACTGCGGAAGTCTGTCGACCAACGAGATAGAGAGAATCGTATCGTTTTGAATCCACAATGGATACATCAAATCCTTGATTTTTATTCCGTCGTCATAGACAGAAATTCTTTCTTGCATGAAACCCACCACAAGAAAAACTAAAACAAATCCTAATATTATAAATGTTACTGACATAATTATTAGATTTTAAAGTTGAGTGTTTAGAGTAGTTTATTGGTTAGAGTTTATAGTTGACAGTTTATAGATAAGGTTCTGATAAACTTTTAAACCAAACACTTATTAACTTTCAACTACTCTACACTCTAAACCATCCACCCTAAACTTTCAATTTATTGATAAAGTGTTCCCGTATTTACCACAGGTTGTGCTGATTCGTCGGCGCAGAGAACAACGAGAAGATTACTTACCATAGCAGCTTTCTTTTCGTTATCGAGTTCCACGATTTCCTCTTCGCTGAGTTTTTCGAGAGCCATCTTCACCATCGAGACAGCGCCTTCCACGATTTTCTCACGAGCAGCGATGATAGCAGCAGCCTGCTGACGACGCAACATAACAGCAGCGATTTCAGGAGAATAAGCCAAATAATTGATACGAGCTTCCACGACTTCCAATCCTGACATTTCAAGTCTGTCGTTAAGTTTCTTTAACAAAATCTCATTTATCTCACTTCCGCCCGAACGTAATGTAAGTTCGTTAGATTTTGTATCGTCATTATCATCGTAAGCGAACATGCCAGCGACCTCTCTCAAAGCGGCGTCACTTTGTACGCGGACGAAACTCTCGAAAGCCTTCATTCTTCCAGAGACAGTAACGCCAACCTGACCGTTAGTGCCGCCAGCCATAGTCTGAGAGTCGATTTCAAACATCGCTTTATAAGTATCTTTCAGCTTCCAAACCAAAATCTGACCTATTAATATAGGGTTACCAGTTTTGTCGTTCACCTTGATTGGATCGACGTTAAGGTTACGAGCGCGGAGAGAGACACGTTTTGATGACAACAAAAAGTTCACCCAATAAAAACCAGTCTTCTTGAAAGTGCCGCGATAGTTGCCGAAGAACAACATCACCATCGCCTCATTAGGTTCCTGTTTTCTGAATCCAAATAAAAATATGAAGAAAACAAAAGCCGCTACAATGGTAACAACTTTTCCTACAATATTATCAACATTTATAAAATGAACATGCATATAAATGCTCAGAGCCATCAATGCTATGATAGCGAACAATGCGACAAAACCGTTAATTACCACACCGTTAAATTCTTTTTCTTTTGTTTCCATAACTTTAAATTTTAAGATTTTTAAACATTTATTTTAATATCATTTTGATATTGCAAATATATGATTAATTTTTAGATTGTCAAGATATTTGTTAAAATATTATTATATGTTTTCAATGAATTAAAATAATATATAAACCAAATAACGTCGACATTCAATTACCACATTTTTATATCATAAAAAAGTTTTTTATTCATGCCCGTTATTCACTGTTTTTCCTTACTTTTGCGACTAAATTTAATAATCATTGCATTTAATTAATAATATTTATAAATGAATGAAGTATAACATTTTATATAATTATTAAAAACAAAAATATTATGAGAATCATTCCTCATTACACACGTGTTAAATATCAGCACGTTTTTGAATTGGGCAGTGCTCGTTTGATGGGCAAACCATGGATTTCCGGAGTACTATTGATGGTAAGCGTTATTATCGCAATGTTGTTGGCAAACCTTCCGTTTACAAAAGAGGCATATCATGCATTTTTGGAGACGAGTTTGTCAATTACTATTAAGAATAACAATGTTGAATGGATTTTCCCCAATGATATGAATGTAGAGAAGTTCATCAACGACATTCTGATGGTTGTTTTTTTCTTTACTGTAGGTCTGGAGATTAAGCGAGAGATAGTGTGTGGTGAATTGTCATCTATGAAAAAGGCGATGTTACCTGTTATCGCTGCTATGGGTGGTATGTTTATGCCAGCTGTTATATACATATGTTTCAATGCAGGGACATCAGCTGGCAGCGGTTGGGGTATTCCTACTGCAACCGACATCGCTTTTGCTGTTGGTATTATGTCAATATTAGGAGATAGAGTTCCTGTTTCGTTAAAGATTTTCTTGACAGCATTGGCCATTGCCGATGATTTGGGAGCTATTTTGGTGGTGGCGTTTTTCTATGGCGGCGATGTCAATCTTCCTCTTTTAGGTATAGCTGTTCTGATTTTATTCTTCGTGTTCATGCTTAACAGAGCAGGCGTTAAACGTATGATATTCTATCTCATTCCAGCTATCGTGGTATGGATATTATTCTATTATGCAGGTATTCATGCAACAATGTCTGGTGTTGTTATGGCAATGATGATACCAATGCAGGCACGATACAAACGTTCATATTTTGATAGAAAAACAGACCGATATCAAAAATTGATAGAAGAAAATCGTGATGATTCCGACTCACCTAATGAGGAGCAGCGTACTTGTTTAAGAAACATCAGTCATGTTGCTATAGGCACTGTTGGCATGAGTTATCGTTTGGAACATGCCTTGAATCCTTGGGTTAATTTCTTGATTATGCCTATCTTCGCCATCGCCAATGCCGGTGTTGAGATTCCTGGATTGAGTTATCTTAATTTCTTCCAATATTCTCCTGAAATTGGTTCTGTCGGCATAGGTATCTATTTAGGATTATTACTTGGCAAACCAGTAGGTATTACCATTGCTAGTTGGATCGCCATCAAGTTGAAAGTAGGTGAAATGCCTGCCGGAGCCTCATGGAAGATGCTTTTTGCCGTTGCTTGTCTCGGAGGTATCGGATTCACGATGTCAATCTTCGTCGATACACTCTCATTCGGTGAGTTGCTTCCGGAAATGACGCATCATCTCCGTTCTTTAGGTAAGATTGCGGTTTTGGCAGCATCATTGTCAGCGGGTGTCTTAGGAAGCGTGTTGATTACTATGTTTTCCAAAAAACAAACAATAGAAAACAAATAATCAGAATAGGGTAGTGCCTGCATGTTATTTTTATCTTTAAATTTGTACGACATTAGAAACACTTAACACATCAACTAATATGAACAGAAAATTTTTAAGCGTAATTGCATTAAGCATCATGACATTGGCTTCATGCACCAACAACGAGAAACCTGCTGCGGAGAGCAACCCTTTCTTCTCCGACTACGGAACTCCTTTCGAAACACCGGCTTTCGACAAGATTAAGACAGAACATTACATCCCTGCTTTTGAAGAAGGCATGAAACAACAGAAGGCTGAAATTGACGTCATCATCAAGAACAGAGCCGTGCCTGATTTTCAAAACACCATTTTAGCTTACGACAAATCGGGAGAGCTTTTAGACAAAGTAGGCGGTGTGTTTTTCAACCTGACCGAATGCCTCTCGAGCGATGAGATGCAGAACATAGCTGCTGAGATCATGCCTAAGATGTCGGCTCACGGCGACGAAATCGCAATGAACCCTCTCCTCTTCGAGAAGATAAAATATGTCTATGACAACCGTCACAACATGAACTTAGATGACCAACAGATCCGCGTCACTGAAAAATATTACAACGACTTCATCCGTAGCGGCGCAGGTCTGAACGACGCTGACAAAGAAACCTTAAAATCCATTAATGAGAAATTATCGTTGCTCAGCCTCCAATTCGGCAACAACCTCCTCGTAGAAAACGCAGCTTTCAAACTCGTCATCGACAACGAAAAAGACTTGAGCGGCCTCCCACAGTCGAGCATCGACGCTGCCGCTGAACAAGCCAAGAAAGACGGTATGGAAGGCAAATGGGTCTTCACACTCTCAAAACCAAGTCTCATTCCTTTCCTTCAATATGCCGACAACCGTGATCTCCGCGAGAAGATTTACATGGGCTACGTGATGCGCGGTAATAACGACAACACTAACGACAACAAAGAATTAATCGAAGAGATGTCGAAGTTACGTCTTCAGAAAGCGAAACTCTTAGGCTATGAAGATTACGCTTCATACGTACTCGAAGCTAATATGGCGAAAGACGTTCCTACAGTCGATAAATTCCTTGCAGAGTTATTCGAACCTGCCGTGAAAGTCGCCAAGAAAGAATTGAAAGAATTACAAGAAATCGCTAAAGACACCAAAGTTGAATCATGGGACTGGTGGTATTACGCAGAGAAGTTGCGCAAAGCAAAATATGACTTCGACGAAAACGAACTGAAGCCTTACCTCTCATTAGACAACGTCCGCGACGGCATGTTTATGGTCGCTAACAAATTATACGGCATCACTTTCGAATCACGCAACGACATCCCTGTTTATTTCGACGGCGTTGAGACTTGGGAAGTGAAAGAAAAAGACGGCTCACATCTCGGCATCATCTATATCGACTACTTCCCACGCGACAGCAAGGGCGGCGGCGCATGGTGCACAAGTTTCCGCGAAGCTGGCTACGACATCGAAGGTAACAAGATAACTCCGTTAGTATCATTAGTATTAAACTTCACACCTCCAACTGGCAACACTCCTGCCCTATTGAGCTGGGACGAGACAGAAACATTATGGCATGAATTCGGTCACGGCTTGCACGCCTTGTTCTCCGACGGAAAATACAGCAGAACCTGCGGCAACGTGCCTCGCGACTATGTGGAACTTCCATCTCAGGTGATGGAAAACTGGGCCGGCGATCCAGAGGTCTTACGTATGTATGCAAAACATTGGCAGACAGGCGAAGTCATTCCAGAAACAATAATCAACAAATTGGAAAACAGCGGACTCTTCAACCAAGGTTTTGTAACGACTGAATTCTTGGCAGCAGCTATCTTAGACATGGAATATCATAAGTTGAAAGAAATAGGCGACGACTTCGACGCCGCTACTTTCGAGAAAGCAAAGATGGAAGAAATCGGTTTGATTAAGGAAATCTATCCTCGCTACAGAAGCACATATTACGCACATATCTTCTCAGGCGGTTATTCAGCAGGATATTACGTCTATTATTGGGCAGCAGTCTTAGACTCCGACGCTTTCAACTACTTCAAAGAATCGGGCGACTTGTTCAACCCTGAGTTGGCAGCCAAGTTCAGACAACACTGCTTGCAGGAATGCGGCAACGACGAAGGCATGGTTCAATACAAGAAATTCCGCGGACAAGAACCAAGCAACGAACCGTTCTTGAGAAAACATGGACTTAACTAAGTTGAAAATTGAAAGTTGAAAATTGAGAATTTAAAAGAGCCGAAAGGCTCTTTTTTGTTTAAAAAAAGATTTGCTTGTTTCCAATAAGTTATATACATTTGCAGTTGTTAACCGAAAGTCTAATCTAATATATCACATACTATGTCAGCACAAAAATCAATGGAGAACTACAGTTTCACAGAAACAGAATTAAAACATCTGCGCTTGCTTGCTAAGTCTTTCCCATCTATTGCTGCAGCAAGTACTGAGATAATCAACCTTGAAGCGATTCTCAATCTTCCCAAAGGCACAGAACACTATCTATCAGACATCCACGGCGAATATGAAGCATTTCAACATGTGTTAAAGAACGCTTCAGGTTCTATCAAACGCAAAGTCAACGACATATTTGGTTCTTCGCTTCGTGAAGCTGAAAGAAGAAACCTTTGCACTCTTATATATTACCCTATAGAAAAACTCCGCATAATAAAAAAAGAGGAGACTAATATCAACGAATGGTACATGGTGACTTTAAATCAGTTAGTCAAAGTCTGTAAAATTGTATCATCTAAATACACACGTTCCAAAGTTCGTAAAGCTCTTCCAAAAGAGTTCGCCTACATTATAGAAGAGTTGCTTCACGACACTCACGAGAGTAACAAAATCGGCTACTTCAATCAGATTATATCTACAATCATCTCCACCAGGCGTGCTGACGAGTTCATCATCGCCATGTGCAACCTAATCCAGCAACTTGCCATTGACAGTCTGCACCTTGTAGGCGACATTTACGACAGAGGCCAAGGCGCTCACATCATCATGGATACTCTATGCACATATCACAACGTCGACATCCAATGGGGCAACCACGACCTTTTGTGGATGGGAGCCTTCGCTGGCAACGACGCTTGCATCGCTAATGTAGTACGCCAATCATTAAGATATGCCACCCTTGAAACTCTTGAAGACGGATACGGCATCAACCTGCTTCCTCTCGCAACTTTTGCAATGGAAACTTATAACGACGACCCTGCCGAAGTCTACGCTCCAAAGATAAAACTCATACCTAACCAATACTCACAAAAGAAACAACGTCTCATCGCTCAAATGCATAAAGCCATCTCCATAATACAATGGAAATGCGAAGCGGCATTAATAGATAGAAATCCAGAATATAATATGTCTGACAGAAAATTATTACATCTGATTGATTTCGAGCGTGGAGTCATAAATATAAATGGCATCGAATACGAACTTCTTGACAAATCGTATCCAACCATCAACCCGTCAGACCCATATACATTGACAGAAGACGAACAAGAAATTATCGATCAACTTCACTCCTCATTCGTCAATAGTGAGAAACTCAAAAAACACATATACTTCCTACTTCAAAAAGGCTCGTTTTACTTAGCAAGAAACAACAACCTCATGTTCCACGCCTCCATACCATTGAATGAAGACGGCACATTCAAGAATGTCAGGATAATGGACGAGTATTATTCTGGGAAAAAACTTCTTGACCGTTTAGACTCTTTGGTTCAATTAGCTTGCAGAAAATCTACAGAAATATCTGAAGAAAAGCAATACTCCATTGATTATATGTGGTACTTATGGTGCGGCGCCGATTCCCCATCATTCGACAAGGCGAGAATGGCTACATTCGAGCGCTACTTAATCGACAACAAAGAGACACATAAAGAGCCTAAAGGCTTCTATTATCAATTGCAAAATGATGAGAATGTATGTATAAACATTCTTAAAGAATTTGGCATTGAAGACGAAGGCAGCCATATCATCAATGGCCACGTGCCTGTAAAAATAAAGAAAGGAGAGAATCCTGTCCGCGCCAACGGCAAGCTGCTTGTAATTGACGGAGGATTTTCAAAAGCATATCAGCCAGAGACCGGTATTGCAGGCTATACATTGGTTTACAATTCATTTGGCATGAAACTAGTACAACACGAACCTTTCGAATCTGCACATAAAGCCATAGAAGAAGGACTCGACATCATCTCCGACACCGTGCTCTCCGAGCATAACACCGAACGCGTTCTTGTGAAAGATACCGACAAAGGCAAAGAGATGAGACGAGACATCGAGGATCTCCAGAAGCTCCTCATTGCATACCGCACTGCTATAATCAGGGAAAATGATTAAGGTGTATTGCTGATAAAAAAAGACAGGTAACTCAGACCGTTTCGATGCAAGTTACCTGTCTTTTTTTTCGCTTAATTACCAATTATTTTTGGCGACATTACCTTAATTCGTAATAGATTCTAACTTTTACGTCAATTCAAGCAACACGTCCGTGTGACTCTACGTGAGATTCTACAAATTTTCAATTCTCAACTTTCAACTTATACAGGCTTCTGCAATCTTTGCCGAATGTCATTCTCGTATCAATGAATTGATAATATATCACGCCGTCATAGACTTGAATGTTTTCAGGAAAACAATGATCGTCAAGGACGTATGTGTCGATGACATTTCCGTTTTCCAAGTCAATCTTTTTCAACGTCACAGTGCCGCTGCTGATATATTGAGCATAGACTTCTTTTCTCGCCTTGTCGTAAATAAGTTTCTTATCCCAAGGATTGTCGAGCGCATCGCGTCGTGCATATCTGCTTTTCAAATGAAAACTTATTTCCGTTTTGCCTAGATAATTTCCTTTCTCATCATATTTATAGATGTAATCTTTCTGGAAATCGAAGATGTAAATCTTATTATCAATATTTAGCAAAGGAACGTAAATCTCTTGTAACATAACACGTTTCAACATATCAGCTTCGAAAGCCTCCCATTCAAGAGGCTTTTCGTATGGATTAACAAAGTCGCTTTCACCTGGATTTAAAGCTCTTTTCAAACGAATCTCGTCCATTCTCCAGTTCTTCGCCATCTCGCGAGAAGAACCGTATACATCGCAAAGAACTTCTGTCTTGCCATTATTTCTGTTTGTGTAGAAATAAACGACTTCTTGTCCGCTATATAATTTCTTCTTTGTAACTACGATGCTGTCGGTCAAGGCTTCAATGCTTTTGAAAGTAGATTGATGTTTTTCCAAAGTCACGCCATAGAGAAGCTGAAGATCGTCTTTTACAGAATGAATCTGAAATGCCGAATCCAACGACATCAGATGAGTGTTGCCGAAGATGTCACGATAAAGAATCTCACGATAAAGGATGTCAAGTTTCTTGTCAATCTCTTTAATCGAGATCGTATCTTGTTCAAAACCAAGATGCAGAAGATACGATTTTTTCCCATCGCTTGTCACCGCCATAATTCCCTTCTCATCGACGGAATAATCAAGTACCCAGACTTCCTTGTTTTCGTAAGCTAGCTGAGGTTTCTTCTCAACGACAGTCACTTCCGGCAAAACATGAGTCTTATGTTCCAAAGTCACAATCATAATGAAGTTATTAAATTCTTTCTCATACAAATCCGACTCTGAAATTTTAATTACTTTCGGCTCGAAGCTAAGATGTGAGATGATGATAACATCGCTATAACGTGCGCTAATCCAAGTAATTCCTTCATGATTTGTAATGCCGATGAGTCTGTTCTTAGAATTATAAATCGCTACGTCTTTCAAGACGTTACCATGATTGTCGGAAACGATGATTTCGACATTCACGAAAGCGTCGTCTCTCTGCGCAAGAAGCGTCGTTCCGCAGAGGAATAGGAGAAAGGATATTAAAAGTAGTTTTTTCATAATGTGTTATTTTTTTCGCGCAGAGGCGCAGAGATTTATTAAGCAGTTCTTTGCAAACTTTGTGCCTTTGCGAGAGATTTTAAAACTTAAATTACAATTCAATTCTTTCAATATAAGATCTAAATTCTTTTATGGCGTTTTTCCTTTGTATGATGGTATATAAATTTCCTTTATAAACAATAATCTTTTCACTTATCTGTGAGTTCGCTGTTGTTATGGCTGTAGTCTTTCCAGTTTTAACATCAATTTCGTTTAGGGTTGATCCAAATATTGTGTAGAATTCACCAAATACATTGTCCTTGTATATCTTATGTCTCCAGAAGTTTTCTTTTGTAGGGTAAATTATATCACATTCATTAAGCAATTTCATTTCCTCATCATACGTCATAATTTTACAATTAAGATGGTCGAAATAATATAAGGTGTCATTGATTGATGTTAAATAACAATCTTTTGTGTGAAACCATGCTATTTTAACAAACTTTTCCCAATCTTCAGGAGAAGGTCCATGAGGTGGAGGATTTTTTATATACCACTGCTTTTCCCATTTTATTTGTCTGTAACTCTCCGCATCATTGCAAACAAACATCATCTCTTTTTCTTTAGATTCTTTCCCGATTCTATAAAAATTTGAAATATAACCATCCATCTGCAACTCGTTGAAATAAATATATTTATCAGTAAAGAAGATAATATTATTTAATACCTTATTATAACGTTCTTTCTCCGCAGGAAACATAAGCTCGTATGAAGAATTCATTTTCACCACTTGATAAACAGAATCTGCTCCTATCAGCTGACAACTTTCCGTGCAATCGACAATGATTTCTTCCGGTTTTATATGATTAGGAATACTAATAGTATCTATTGGGTCGAGCCATAAATCCTGAACTAACAAACGGCATTCTTTTATACTGTTTCCTTTTCTCTGAAGAACAAAAACCTTATCGTCGTAAATTTCAAAATCATACATCACATAATCAGGTTCGCTGTAATGCTTTATCTTATCTGCACTTACGCCAACAGCTTCGAGCATATAGAAAGTTTCCTTCATCTTGAAGTTAAGATTTATAGTATCGCGATTTGGAGTTACGCTTACCAAAGTGTCTTGATAACCAATGCAAGTAAACAGCAAACCTACTTGTTTGTCCGTTCTCGGCAACGCCATAATAAAATCTCCATTATCGTCAGAACTCACGCCGAAATTGGTATTGATAATTGAGATGTTTACATTCTTTATTCCTACGTTTCCTTTAACGACGGAGTAATTATTGTCCTGAGCGAAAGTCATTATCCCGCAGAGGAGAAGGGTTATTGTAAGTAGCAGGTTTTTCATAGGTTTATAATTATACATTACATTAATCCATTCAATATAGTATCACTGGAAATATTAAGTCTTGAAAACGCAAATAATTTCTTACCTAAATCTTTCAAAGATGCTCCTATATGAAAAACATCTTCATCATCTATTAGAAGAAATCTGTCGTGACAATTTTTAACAATCTTAATATCTATCGCAGGATACTGTGAATTGTGAAGTTTAATATCCAATTGTAATTGCTTATTAATCTTTTCTGTATATATAGTTGCCGCCACACCATCTTTCCTTTTATCGAGCATAGTCAGTACTGATTCGTCTATATAATTATCTATAACAACAATAGATTTATTTGCCATCTTTATCAGTCTTGTAAGTAATTGATATGCATCGAAAATCTCTCCATTATAAAAAACACCTTGAATAGGGGGCAGTGATTTTTGCACGAAATAATTAATCTGTTCGTCTATTTTATTTAGTTGGGCTTCATGTTCCTGTAATTTGTGTTCTATCTTGTTTTCAATATAATCAATACGTTTATTGATAGAATAACCTTTTATCAAATTATCTTTGAGAATATTATTTGCCCATTGACGAAAATGAATACCTATTTTTGTATTGACTCTAAAACCAATAGAGATAATCATATCAAGATTATAATATGTGATATTTCTGTGAACATTTCTGTTCCCTTCTGTTTGAACTGTTCGGAAAATCCGAACAGTTGAATCTTTGTCAAGTTCATTCTGACTATATATATTCCTAATATGCTCGCTTATGTTTGACTTGCTTGATTGAAACAGCTGAACAATTTGAGGTTGCGACAGCCATATCATTTCGTCATTCAAACGGACTTCAATCTTAGTATTGTCATTCGGTTGATACATTATTATTTCATCTTTACTCTGTTCCATAATATTTGATTTCTTGCAAAGGTAAAAATTTATACTATATTTTATTCAAAATTAACATTTTTTCAGTCAACGGACAACAGTCAATAGCTTTTAGTATGAATAGTTACAACCTAAAAATTACTAATTGTAAATTGTAAACTGTTAATTGTTAATTATTCTATCGCCACTTCATATAATCTTTTATTATTCGTATAATCATTGGCATATAGAAAATACGCTTTGCCGTTATGGATTCTCAGGTTATCTATAAAAGGAAATCCACCTAAGACGGAGACGGTTTCAGCAGTTCCTTTTTCAACGTCAATCTTTTTTATCGTTGTGATTCCATCTTCTGAGAAAGTAGTGTAGAAAGTGGAAGTCGCTTCATCGAGAATGACTTTCCTGTTCCATTTCTGAATGACTTTCATCTTGCCGCTCCAATGTTTGTATTTATGAAATGTCAAAGGTTTTTCAGTTATATATTCTCCTAAATGATTATATATTATTATCTTGTCTTCATCGAAAGAAAACAAAACCAAAGCGGTATCTGTCCTAAATATAGGATTGTAGATCGGACGTTGGAACATATCGCCGGCATTTTCAAAACTACCGAACTTCTTCATGTTAATCGCTAAGTCGCGACCTTCCTTGTTGACGATATGTCGTAGCAGATTCGGTTTCTTGTCGCCATCAGTCTTGTAATAATTGTAATAAAGCTCGGTGTTATAGAAGAAATAATGTCCCGTAACTACAATACTGTCTGTGGCGCAGGCGACATTAGAAAACGCTTTCAGGAAATTCTCAAGTGAAGAATGATAGAGCAATCTCATCTCCATAAAATCATTTTTTTTCATCAAATGACCAATCTGCCAAACTTCTTTGTTAGAAACGAGATGCATCTCTCCGTAAATATCTTTATATATGTTATAGAATTTGTTTGAAATCTTAATATCTTTTAAGGTATCGCAGCTGAAGTTAAGGTGCAGCAAGGCGGCATTACGACGTCGTTTTGCTATCATATAAATTCCCTTTTCGTTAATCTCGTAATCTTCGATACTTATCACTTTGTTATCGTAAGCCACCCGCGGAATGTTACCGATAATCTCAATTTCTGGCAGAATCGTTGAAGAAATTTCCATTTTCAAGATAAGGTCTTTTGTAAAATCCTCTTTTTTAATGATATGATTTACGGTATTGAATGCGAGATGAGACGCAAATATGGAGTCATTTTCTTTTGATGAAAACAAAGTAAACCTTCCTGTCTCATCGCTCACAGCTAATAAAGTAGAATCTATGGAATAAATTCCGACGTTTTCAAGAGCCTTGTTTCTGTCGTCGAGACAAACACCTTTAACGACAGAATAATTATTGTCCTGAGCGAAAGTCATTATCCCGCAGAGGAGAATAGTGATTGTCAGTAGCAGGTTTTTCATAATATTTTATTTTTTAGTTGTAGGCTGTCAGTCTAATGTTGAAGCATAACGTCCTTGTTTTGATATTATACCTATTGCAGATGTTGTTTCAATCCAACGTTTTGGCGTAAGAACAAAACTATTCAGTCCAGACTCTTTTTCAATTGCCTCGAATTCGAGGTAATTAAATTCAGGATTATGAAAACTTTCCCAAAGTCCTAGAAATCTTATCGTATTTCTGTTTCTCATCCAGTTTTGGATTACATAGCCTGGATTTTCAGATGTTTTGTATTTTGCGATATCCGTCAAGGAAATAAAATCACCGATTCTTTTGCTTCGCATCTCAATAACATAACCTGCCGCTTCTATATTATTACTTTTCATAAATCTTGATTTAATTACTTTACAAAAGTACACATCTATGAGCTGTTTGTCAAGAAATTAATTCATAAAAGATTTTAACGTTTTTTTAAGTCAACAGACAACGGACAACAGACAACGGAATTTTTTTAATTCATAATTCTTTTAACTGTTAATTGTAAACTGTAAATTGTTCATTGTAAACTGTAAACTAATTAATTCCAATCCTTTCAATATACGACTCGAACATTCCCATGGCGTTTCTTTTCTTGGTGACGGCATAAAGACTTCCTTTGTAAATGATTATCTTTTCTGTCATCCATTGATTCGCATTTGTTACCGAACTTGTCTTTCCCGTCGTGACATCAATCTCATTTAGAGTAGTGCCGAATATAGTATAAAATCTTCCGAATGCCTTATCCTTGTAAATCTTATGTTGCCAGAAATCTTCCTCAGTTGGATAAGTTATCTCACATTCATTAAGAAGATTCATATCTTCGTCGTATGTAAGAATTTTTCCATTAAGATGGTCGAAATAATATAAAATGTTATCAAATATATCAAGATGATTATCTTTGGTATGATACCATGCAGCTTTGATAAAGACTTCCCATTCATCTGCCGTCGGATAAGCAGCCCAAGGAGGTAGATTCGCTACGTGCCATTGCTTTTCTTTCTTTACATCGCGATAAGTTTTCATGTCATTAGAAGTCATCAGCATCTCTTTCTTTTTAGTCTCAAATCCTATTCTGTAGAAATTCAGCAGATAGCCGTCCATCAGACTCTCCTTGAAATAGACATGATTCTTTGTCATGAAGATAATGTTATTCATTACTTTAAAATAACGGTTTATCTCTGTCGCATAATTAATTATATAATTTGTAGAATAATCTTCTCTGACGATTTGATACACTGTATCTCGACCCAACATCTGCAAGCAATCCAAACAATCTAAAAACAATTTTGTCGGCTCAATATGCTTCGGAACATTAATCGTATCAATGGCATCAAGCCATAAATCTTGAACTAAAATCCTGCATTCTTTTAAGGAGTTACCTTTTCTCTGAAGGACGAAAACTTTATCGTCAAAAATCTCGAAATCGAACATCACGTACTTAGGGTCACTTTTCACTATTATCTTATCGGCACTCACGCCGACAGCTTCCAACATATAGTACGCTTCCTTCATCTTGAAATTAATCTCTATCGTATCGCGATTTGGAACAACGCTTACCAATGTATCTTCATAACCGATACACGAAAACAACATACCTACTTGTTTGTCAGTTTTCGGCAACGCCATAATAAAATCTCCATTATCGTCAGAACTCACGCCGAAATTGGTATTGATAATTGAGATGTTTACATTCTTTATTCCTACGTTTCCTTTAACGACAGAGTAATTATTTTCCTGAGCGAAAGTCATTATCCCGCAGAGGAGAAGGAGAGAGGATATTAAAAATAGTTTTTTCATAATGTTTTATTTTTTTGCTGTGAGCTATGGGCAGTGGGCACTGAGCTTTTCGGATCGCTCAAGGCTCGATGCTCAAGGCTCATTGCTATTCTATCGCCACTTCATATAATCTTTTATTATTCGTATAATCATTGGCATATAGAAAATATGCTTTGCCATTATATATTTTCAATTTCTCAACGAAAGGAAATCCTCCTAAAACGGCAGAGTTACTCACAGTTCCGTGCGCTACATCTATCTTTTTTAATGTCGTAACTCCCTGATTTAGAAATACTGCATAAAACGATGAATTATGCTCGTCCATAAGCACCTTTTTGTTCCAGCCTTCAACGAGACGTACTTTGTTGTTCCAGCTGTTTTGTTTGTGGAATGTCAGAGGAAAAGTGTTCAGTTTTTCAGCTCTGTTGTCATAATGGTTGATGATATTGTCTTCAAAGTTAAACACAAATATCTCGTTATTCATATTAAATACTGGGTCATAAATTGGTTTCTCGAAAAGCACTTGAGCTTCGCCTCTCCATCCCATCGGGCCAAACTTCCTTACGTTCTCCATCAACATGCAGCCTTCTTCCCATCTGATGTGTTCAAGGAGTGTTGTGTCAATTTTCTTTTCTTCGTTCTCACCGATGTCGAAATAGAAAAGTTCCTGACCTCTGTTTGAATATAAATGAGTTATGATAACTTGGTCGGTCGCGGCGGAGACATGAGCGTGTATATAATCGAATTGTTCAATCCTTATTCCCATCGTGAGGATCATTCCGACATATTCATCGCCACGCATCATCGTGCCTACCCAATAAGCAGAATCCTGACTCAGGACGTGAATCTGGTCATAGACATCTTTGTAAAAACGGTCGAATTTGCGAGGCAGTTCTATCTCAGCCAAAGTGTCGAAGTCATAAGAGAGATGAAGCAGCGAATAATTTCGCATCCTGTGGGCGAGGAGATAAATACCTTGTTCATTCATTTCATAATCGGCGACGCTAACTACCTTATTATTATATGCAACACGAGGAATGTTCTCCACTATCGTCACTTCCGGAAGTTCGTAAAACTTCATGAACATTTTGACAGTAAGAGATTTATTTTTAATATCATCTTTTTTGATGACATATTCCATCTCGTGATATGCCACATGACTGAAGTAAATGACATCTCCAACATTCATGGAATGTAAAGTC
The DNA here is from genome assembly GCA_045592965.1 of Bacteroidales bacterium. Lineage (GTDB taxonomy): Bacteria > Bacteroidota > Bacteroidia > Bacteroidales > F082 > Limimorpha. Next base: position 17,460 of record JAZNVS010000071.1, read on the forward strand.
AGTTCGCCTCGCCAATCGGAGACCCCAAGAAGATAATCATTTTCAGAACGAGCACTGACGCTTTGCATCGGCTCATCGTTGTCATTGATTATTTTAATTTCAATATCAACACTATTCTGTGCGTAAAGTGTCATCCCACAGATGAGAATAGAGATTGTCAGTAGTAGTTTTTTCATAATGTTTTATTTTTTAGTCAACAGTCAACGGACAACAGTCAACATACTTCATCCACTAAAACTTTTCAAAGTTAAAACAATTATCAAACTATGTCAAGAAAAAAATCTATGCGTTTTTATGCATATAGTGTTTAGATATTGATTTACATATGCTACAGAGACAATCACACCTATAACATATACAGCAGAAACGACTGAGTGTAAGGAAAGTGAATTGTTTTTAACATTTTCGGTTATTAGGAAATATCTGGCAACGGACCAGAAATTTTTATCGAGATGAATGGAAATGCAAATGTCACAGAGCAAAATCCACTATTCCGCAATCATCAAATTCCTTGAGATAAAATATCAGCGATATGAACGACTTGAATATCAAACTTCTGTTTCTTTATACAACTATCTAATTGCATAAGACAGGAAATATCATTCGTCACAATATATTCCGCACCAGTTGACATCGCGTCTTTGATCTTCCTTTCTGCCATAGCGACAGAAATTGCCTCGTGTTGAATCGAGAACATGCCAGAACCAAAACCGCAGCAAAACTCAGGACGCTGCATCTCAACGATCTCAATTCCTTTAACATTTGAAAGCAACTTACGACCTTCGTCTTTAAGTCCTAACTCTCTCAACGAACAACAAGTATCTTGATAAACCACCTTATGATTAAACTCTGCGCCGAAATTCGTGATGTTAACTTTATTTACAAGGAAGTCGGTGAATTCATAAATATTATTAACAATTCTCTTATATTCAAGATGCGATGCCGTGTTATAAAACAACTCATGATAACGGGTCTTTATATATCCCACACACGACGCACTGACACCGACAATCGGCCTGTCGTTAGGAAAATCTTTTAAAAACTTCTCCCCTAATTCTTTCGCTTCATCGACGAAACCACTTGTAAATGCGAATCTTCCGCAACAAGTCTGCTCTGGATTATAATCGACATCAATACTTGCTGCATCTAAAATCTTCACCACATTTTTAGCCGTCTCCGGATAAAATTGATCCATCACGCACGAAATAAAAAGGTCTATCGTCATAAAGCAAGTGTTAGCGTCAATTGTTAATAATTATTTGCAAAGATAAAAAAAGTCTAAAGTCAAAAGACTAATGACAAAAGATTTTTTAATTGGGATCATTATTCAGGGGTTTATGGAAATGCAGTTTCAAATTCAAGCTTATAAATTTTGATATATTAAAATTTAAGGGAACTTCTATAAATTGCTTTGCGAGTGATTTATGGATTTTTCTTTGAGAAGTTTTTTGTTTATCTGAATGTTGTCCGTTGACATTTTCTTGGGCGTTCCGGCAAGCCGTCGGGCTTTCCGCTATATCTTTGCTCGCTCTCCCCGCTCCTGGTCGTTGAGCTTATCGAAACGACGGTCACTTCGACAGGCTCAGTGCCCTGCTCCCGCCCCCAAATCTCCTCCCAGACTTCCGCTCGCAAAGGATGCCGCTTCAATCCCTAACGCATCTGGCGCTCCTAAAAAAATCAGGATACGACTTTGAAACAACTTCAGTATTTTCCATTGAGATTGCTCCTATTTTCATTGAAAGAACCGACAGTGCCATCGCAATACGATGGTCGTCGTAATTGTTAAAAATTATTGGGTTTTCTTCTGTAAAACACGGCAACTCCTCTGGACAAAACATCTTCAATTCATCATCTGAAACCTCTTCAAAAGAAATGTTAATTTTTCTTAATTCATTCATCATAGCCTTCTTTCTATCCGACTCTTTTATTGAAAGATTTTTTAATCCTGTGAAAGTAGAATTAAGTTTTAATCCTGCGCATGTCGCAATCACTGCAGGAAACAAATCGGGACAATCTTGAAAGTTGAAAGTTGAAAGTTGAGAATTGAAAGTTGATTTTTTTATAGCAACTCCTTCTTTTACTGAGATTGTCTCAACACCGAAATTTTCAAACATTTTTGCTGCTAACGAATCTGCTTGTAATGAATCGATATTAAGATTTTTTAACAAAACCTTAGAATCATCAGAGAGAGCTATCATTTCATACCAAAAGGCAGCCGCACTCCAATCGGGTTCAATTGCTATGTTATCAATATTATATATTCCAGGTTTTACGATTATATCTCTTTCATTTCTAACGATGTCGATTCCGCATTGTCGCATCATATTAATCGTCATATCGATATAAGGCAGAGAAGAAATATCTCCCGTGAGATGTAATTCCAAACCATTTTCAAGCAAAGGAGCTGCCAACAATAATGACGACGCAAACTGACTGCTTTTTTCAGCACCAACCTCTACCCTACCACCATTGATATTTACGGATTTTATAAAAATAGGCGGATAGCCTTCTTTCTCCTTGTATTCTATTGAAACGCCAAGATTTCGTAGAGCATCAACCAAAGAATCAATAGGACGCTGCTTCATCCTGTCGCTGCCCGTAAGTAAGAAACTGAAAATCTGAGAATCTGAGAATCTAAAAAGATTATTACTTTGTCCGCCACCAAATGATAATTGTTCATTATCAATTGTCAATTGTAAAAAAGAAACCGCTGTCATTAAAAATCTAAATACAGTTCCTGCATTATGGCAGTTTAAAGTCAACGGATAGTTGTCAACGGACGACAGACTTTGCTCACAGTTACTAATATACGAATTTATTTTCTCCAAAAGATTCTTAAGTAGAATTGTATCATCGGAGTTAGAGAGTGTGAGTTTGTTAAAATCTGAATTAGAATAAAAAGCAATCATCAAAGCTCGATTGCTCTCACTTTTGCTCAAAGGCAAGTCAACTTCTGTGTCGAAATTATTCTTATTAAGATTTATTAACATCTCGAAAACTTGTTTTTCAATATTAATATCGATTCCTTAATATCATCGTCTTCCACATTGACATCAATCACAGGTTTTTCTGGAGCTGAAATCAACACAAATTGAGGTCTGCCACCTTTATTCTTTTTATCATGAGAAATAAAAGAAAATATCGAGTCAAAGTCAAAACCGTCAAGATTTAAAAAACCGATATTGCCTTTTATCCATAACTCGTAGAAAAACAACCATTTCTCGTTCAAGCCGCAATATTTCACAGAAAGAAATAAAGAAGAATACATTCCTAGTGCAACAGCTTCTCCATGAGTAAGATAATTATCTTTATCCAAATAAAACGCTTCCAAAGCATGACCTACAGTATGACCAAAGTTCAGCATTTTTCTAAGTCCCGATTCTTTGAAATCTAGTTTGACAGTATCGTCTTTTATTATAGCAGCGTCTTTTACATAATTCAAATAATTATCCTGATCTAAATCCAATAATGAAGAGTCTGCTATAAAACCATATTTCAACATTTCAGCAAGACCAGATTTTATATCACGCTGACTAAGACTTTTAAGAAATTCCGTATTGACAATAACACATTCTGGTTCGGAAAACAATCCAATCTGATTTTTCAAGCCATTATAATTCAGACCATTTTTACCTCCAATAGAAGCATCGACCATAGCAAGCAAAGTCGTTGGAATATTTATAAAATCAATACCTCTTTTATAACAAGACGCCGCGAAACCGCCAACATCAGAAATAGTTCCTCCTCCAAAATTGATAAGAAGCGAATCACGACCTGCATTATTTTCTAAAAGAGCATTCCAAATAAAGCACACATTATCAAGTGTTTTATATTCCTCACCAGCAGGTATGACAATTTTATATGAAGACACAGAATCTATGACTGAAGAATAAATAGTATTTATATTTTCATCAGTAAGAACAAAAATACTATTGTATTTTTCCTTCAATAATTCTAATTGTTTAAAACCTTCATCACCAAAATAAATGTTCATTATTTATTTCTTTTAAAGTTATTTGCAAGACTCTTGAACTTCCTACCTCTTTCTTCAAAATTAACATATTGGTCGTAGCTTGCCGCCGCCGGAGAAAGAAGACACACATCGTTACTCTCAGCATTAGATTTTATAAAATCAAAGGCAGCGTCCATATCTTTATAGGTAATTATTTCTCTCTTATAAGATTCTGACAATAAATCCTTTATATTCTTTCCAGCCTCGCCAGTCACCATAACATATTTCAAAGGATTCTCATTTAGATATTGTATCAAGGAGGAATAATCGATGCCGCGATCATAGCCTCCAAGCAAAAGAAAATCTACTTTTTTAAGAGTTTTTAAGGCTGCTATCGCAGCTTGAGGAATAGTAGAAATACTATCATTATAAAACGCCACTCCATCAAAAACGCCTACAAACTCCTGACGATGTTCTAATGGTTTAAAAGTTGAAAGATGAGGAACAATGCCGTCTAATGCCAAACCGAAAGAATAACAAGCACATAAAGCTGCTTTGATATTCAGCATATTATGTTCTCCTTTCAAAGGAACATTATCCCAATCTATATGATAATCATCGAAATTATAATTCTCAAAATCTACATATCTCAGACCTAATTTCTCAGCTTCAAAACAAAGCTTGCTATTAAGTACGCCAATATCAGCATTGTTCATATATCGTAACATATTGATTTTGGCGTTTTTATAATTCTCAAAAGTTCCAAAATGATCGAGATGTTCTTCAAAGATATTCAACAAAACTCCAACACGTGGCGACTTATGAACAAACTGCAGCTGATGTGCCGACAACTCATAAACAACTATAGTTCTTTTACTTATCATCGGGATACAATCAAAAACTGGAATACCAATATTACCTGCAATAATAGCATCTTGACCAGATTCCTTCAAAAGATGATAAATCAAACTCGATGTCGTACTCTTTCCTTTGGTTCCGCTAATTCCAATTATCTGATTATGATATGCTTCAAGAAAAAGATCTGTCTGAGAGCTAATCTTTGACAAATCACAGTTGACATCACGCAAAGGCAGACCCGGCGTTTTTATCACAATATCATAATCTGAAATAAAATTAAGATATTCGTCGCCAGTATGAATCATATATCTTTCTTTGTCAAGACTTTGTAATACCGACTCATTTTTATCCGCAATACCGATTGTGGCATGAGGTAAATATTTATTAAGAAAAGCCAGCGTTGACTTTCCCTCACGACCGAATCCAGCAATGAGAATCTTTTTTCCTCTTAATCGTTTAAAAATCGTATCTAACATACCTAAGGTTATTGTAGTTTGTCCTTTAAAATTTGTTCAAAATGCTTTGGAAGATTGTTCGCCTCATCATATTGATTTAACAGATTTTCTAAACCAGACTTATGTTGTCCATAATTTAAGCAAGCATTGACTTCATCGACAGTGCCGACACATTCAAAAGGTTTCACTTCAACTTCGCCTTTCAACTGTTTCATAATAGGAACTAAATCATTATCTTTCAAGAGATTCTTTCCAAATATTTCTATCAACTCATTTTCTGGAATAAACGGCGACATTATTATCCAGGTAAAAAGACATTTTGGACATTTTCCGCACCATGAATCAGTCTTGCTTCCAACATTGCAACTCTTGAACACCTTATAATATTCCTTGTTCTTCGCAAAAAGACTTGCAATCTGCACTTCATTAATTGGTCTTAAAAAACTAAAATATTGAATGTCAGAAGAAATATAATCATTGACATAATTTCTGAAGTCATTTTCAAATTCTACAGACTTACTATATTGATGATTAATCTCCGAATCAGGAACTGTTGGTTCATTAGCACTCGACTCATTTGAAAGGGCAATATATTTAGAATTTGTAGCAAAACCTATCAAAACCGTATAAAACGCCAACATTGCAGAGAAAGGAGTATGACCGTTAAGAAAGCCTTCATTATTCATTCTCAACATTGTAGCATCGAGAGTTCTTTTTATAACAGCGGTTTGTTGCTCAGAGAAACCTGCAGTAGCGACACATTCATTAGTCGCGCCTCTTGGATTAATAATAAGAGGAATTATTGGCATTTTATTTTTCAATAATTCAATAGTAACAACGGAATCTTTACCACCACCTACAGGAACCAATGTAGTTTCGCTTAATGAAACATTTAATTTTTCGCAAAATTTATCGCTCTCACAAATGATTTCCATAAAATCATTAACATTCTCTTTAATTCCATTAAGATAAAAGAACTCACCTAATCCATTGAAATATAACTTCTTCCACCAAAGAATCTGTTTCTCTTTCAAATTAAACGGAGAAATATAAACCTTCTTTGGACATGCCAATTTCCAATAACTAATAAGTTCTATCATTCCAATATTAAAAACCAGTGTATCCAACTGACTATTATTCAAAGCATTCCATCTATAAAACTTTCTAAATGGGATTTCAAAAGAAGGTGTAAAGAAATATTTATCATTGAGAGAAAAATAAAATTTTGCCGATAAGTTTCCATCTTTCAAAGTATAATCGTATCTTTGAAAACGGAAAAATTCATATTCTTCCCGCAAGGAGTTATATTTGTTTTGGTCGTAATATGTTGCCATAATGTTAAAAAAATTGATTTACAAATTTAGCAAAATTATAATTCATAATACATAATTCATGATGCATAATTTTAATTAAGTCGAAGAGTTATGAAGAAAAGTGAACTATTTAAGATTCAGAGTAATACATTAAAAGTCTCTATTGGCAATGTCTTGATTGCTGAGCCTTTTTTCAGCGATCCTAATTTCATGCGTTCTGTGATTTTGATGATTGATCACAATAATGAGGAAGGCAGTTTAGGAATCATTTTTAACAAAAGATTACCTGCGAGTATCAACGACTTAATCAATGATTTCCCTGAATTTAAAGCAGATGTTTATTTTGGCGGTCCAGTCGAGACTAACAGGATTTTCTTCATTCACACCGTTGGCAATCTCATTCCTGACTCGTATAAAATTTGTGGCAATATTTATTGGAGTAATAACATCAATGCTCTTAAAGCATTGATAAAAAATAATTTGATTCAAACTCACGAGGTAAGATTTTACGTCGGTTACTCAGGTTGGGACGCAGGACAGCTGCGTTCCGAATTGAAAGCCAACGCATGGTTGGTAGGAAAATTCAGTTCAAAGGAATTGTTAAACACCAGTCCTAAAAATATGTGGAAGACATTCGTCGATAAAATGGGAGAAAGATACTCGCTTTGGAGCAAGTTCCCGACAAATCCTTCGTTTAATTGAGGTGCAAAGTCCAAAGTCCAAAGTCTAATGACTAATGCCACTCAGCATCTTAGTAACTTAGCCCTTACTTCACTGCTTCATAAAACAAATCGTGTATTTCAGTTCTTAAATTTAATTTAGATAATTTGTTATTGTCTGAAGTTGGATACACACGATTTGAAAGGAAAATCACTATAAGATTGTTTTCTGGATCAGCCCAAGCAAACGTTCCAGTGAAGCCAGAATGACCGTAACTCGACAAAGAAGATTGCTTTGACGGAGTATAATATTTAGCATCAGGATCAAGTTCCGGCTTGTCGAAGCCTATACCTCTTCTATTGTCATTATCAGCGAAAGGCGCTGATGTAAAATATTTTATCGTTTCTTCGGAAATGAATTGCGTACCATTAGCGTAACCGTTATTGAGAAGCAGCTGCAACATAACAGCGAGGTCTCTTGCATTGGAGAAAAGTCCCGCATGACCCGAAACACCACCCATCAAAGCAGCGGTCTGATCATGTACATCACCACAAATCAACTGATTACGAAAACATTTATCATCTTCTGTAGGGACAATATTGTTAATGCCAAGTTTGTTTAAAGGTTTAAAACAGATATGATTCAAATTGAGAGGTTCAAAGAAATTATCATTCAGATAAGATTCAAAAGACTGATTTGTAATAGATTCGACAATCTTAGGAACAAAATAAAATCCCAAGTCGCTATATTTGTATTTCTTTTCTTTCAACTCCGACCTCATGATTGTATCATAAATCTGATACACAAAATCCTCCGAAATATAAAGATTCTTTGCAACCCTGACTGTATGTTCTTCGTCGATAGACTCTCTAAAATACTGCATATCAGGAGTATTATCAGAACAAGTCGTTTTATAAATTGGAATCCAAGGAGTCATTCCTGACTGATGAGTTAGAAATTCTATCAACTTAATATTTCCCTTATCCGACTGATTCAGAAAAGGAAAGAAATCGCCAAGAGTTGAATTGAGGTTTATTCTTTTCTCATCATAAAGTTTCATCAAGGCAAAAGAAGAAGCGAACAATTTCGTGAGAGAAGCAATGTCGTAGACCGCGTCATTATGGACCACTTGCTCGCCCTCGTATGTAAATTTTCCGTAGTTTCTATCGAATATTATTTTTCCGTCCTTCAATGCAAGAATCTGGCAACCAGGAAAAGCCTCTTGATTAATAGCATCAACAACAAGAGAATCGATTCTATCGATATATTCATTTTCAATCAGAGCGACAGGCAATGTTTCAGGTGTGAGAAAACCTTTATACTCAAGACCGTATCCGCATTTATATTTTTTCAACGATACAGGAAGTTTTCCTTTAGGCGACATTTTTCCTACGAGAATATCAACGATAGCATTAGCCACCATCTCATTATCTTCATAACCAACGAGAAGAGCATTCAAATTCTTTCCGAAAGAAAACTTATCAACTGCGTATGGGCTTCCAAACAAATTAAGAATCAATTTCGTAGAGTTTGGCAAATGATTCACGAAACTTTTCATAGCAGGTGTTATCCCATAATTTTTAGAAGGATAACTAGATGTGTTTCTTATATTTAAAACAACATAATCGTATGATTTAAATTGTTTCGCCGTACGTTTAGCTTCTTCCTCCGAAATGTTATTTTTTATTAAGAAAGATTTATTAACGATTCCAATATCATTTAATCTTTTTGAGACAGAATTATCATCTCCAAAAGTAACCACAGCTACTTTTTTATCTTCAATGTTTCTAAGAGGAAGTATTTGCTTCTTATTCACGAGCATAGTAACAGCCTCATTATAAAGGCGCTGTTTCAGAGACAAAAATCTGTTTTGATTTAAGTCGTTATTTAATCTCTCCAACGACTGAGGCTTGTAGTTATCTAGTCCGAGCTGATATTTATGTCTTAATATTTTTTTACAGCTTTCCTCTACTCTATTTTTAACTTCGTCATCACTCTTAGCAGCGTCGATGATTATCTGTATTGAAGCATCTACATTTATTGGAAGAAGAAGAATGTCGTTGCCAGCCATAATCGCTTGAAGGCAAACACTATCCGGATCCGTTCCATTGTATGCGCCTTTCATTTCCAGACCATCTGTAAAGATAATTCCATCATAATTCATTATTTCTTTAAGAAGGTCTGTAACTACATTTTTTGACAAAGACGAAGATTTATTCACGACCGGTTCTAAGGCTGGAAAATAAAGGTGTCCGACCATTGCACCTTTCACGCCTTTGTCTGTCAAATATTTAAAAGGATACAACTCAATTTTTTCAATCTCTTCCAAAGAATTTTTGATAATTGGCAAAGCATGATGCGAGTCGGTTTTTGTATTTCCATGACCAGGAAAATGCTTCATTGAAGGAAGCACTCCGTTGTTTTGAAGAGCGAGTGCGTAGGCAGTTCCTTTACGAGCTACATTATCAGGATTTTCACCAAAGCTACGGAAACCTATAACTGGATTATTGGGTTCGTTATTAACATCAATATCAGGTGCAAAATTAACATTTATACCAAGTCGGACACACTGTTCTGCAATTTGACGGCCCATCTCTGCAATAAGAGAGTCGTTGGTTATCGCGCCGAGTGTCATCTGATAAGGATATGACAATCCGTCGTTTATGCGCATTCCCAATCCCCATTCTCCATCAATGGCGATCATCATCGGAGTCTGTGCCATCGACTGCCATTCGTTAGCCTGCCCAAGAAGCGAAGCAGCGTCGGTACGGAAGAACGTCACACCACCTATGTTATATTTATTAATATATTCTTCAATCTTAGGGTCAAAATCTTGTCGCGGCTGGTTAGCTCTAAGATTAAATAATTGTCCAACTTTTTGCTCAAGAGTTAGAGAATTAAATACAGAATCAACCCATCTATCTTCTTCATTCTGAGCGAATAAATCCAACGATATAATTAAAAACAATGCAAATATAATCTTTTTCATGGTTTAATCATCAAGTCTATAAAATTAATAAGTTCGTCATAATCAAAAGGTTTGTATACTATCACCTTATCACTATTTAGAAGATAAAAACTCGGCGTTGCAGTCACACCATAATCATTAACAGCTGGACTATCCCATTCTAAGCCATCATGATAAAAACAAGCCTCAGCCTTATACTTCTTAGCTAAATTCTTAATTTTTTTTAGTTCACCTTTTACACTAACAGCAAGTAACGAGAAGTTAGTATTCTCATTTAAAAAAGATTCCAGTTTTTTCAGTGATTCTCGGCAATGGTCACATGTATACGACCAAAAATAAACAATAATAAAATCATTTTCAATAGAATACAAATCAAAATTCTCACCAGTAACAGTCTTTCCAGAAATATTTTTCGCATATGTTCCAATTCTTGCTCTTGAATTTGACTCCGCTATTAAAACAAGCTCTTCATATTGTTCATCAGTACAATTCATTTCTTCATAATATGGAATTCTTGTCAGATAATCGACGACATCATTTATTTTCAACTCGTTAAAACTTTCCATAAGAAACTGAAAAACAAACTTATACATTTCAAAATTAACCGTTGTCTTCCTTAAGACATTGTCAGACGCAAGAATCAACGACATGATTTGTTGTTCCTGACTTTGATCGGCAGTAATCTGTATCGATAAGAAATCTATGATTTTATTGGTCAAAACTTCAGTTGGAATCAACGACAAATTGTTAAAGTCAACATCATTAAAAAAGTTGTAAATCATATCATTACGTTGTTTCTTAAAATCATCGTCAAGATTAATCGAAGGAAATCTGTCGGCGCGAATAAGATTTGAAGCATAGTTATCATGTTGGATTAAAGAATCAGTATATGAGATGAAATTTTCCTGTAAGGACTGATATTCTTTTTTAGCATTGATGTAAAAATCTGTATTCTTGTCATATTCTCTAAGTACAGGTTTCAATAGGTTTAAAGAATTGACAATCTGCTCTTTATAGATCATATATGCAACCCAGTCCGTATTTGGTTGTGAATTTAAAAATTCTATTGATGATATGTCGTCAATATCTTTGACAATCATTCTCACTGAAGAATTATCATATAGAAAATCAACACTTTGACCATATTCAGTCTCAATCTGATACATGCCTTTTGTCAAGGTTGTATTAAACTCAGCTCTTTTTTCATGATTCATCATTACTGAATCAACAACATCCATATAAAGACCAGTATAAGCATTCAGATAAACCTTTTGCTGAGGCAAATCAAAAAAAGTAGCTGACACAGTTTGTGCAAAGAATAAATTCGGTAACAAAAATAAAACTATAGTAGTCAATATCTTAAAAACTCTCATTTTCAAAACTCCTTTCTTAACAAAAGTACAATTTTTATTTGAAATGTCAAGTAATAACAAGCATATAACGAGAGTTTTTTTTTGTAATTTTGCAATCATACACATCGTTTTTTAGACACAAAATTAAAACATTGATTTTCAAACATGAAGGCTCAAATCACGAATAAAGAAATCTGGAGAATCGCCTTACCTATAATGTTAGGAAACATGGCTCAAACCATCATCAATTTCACCGACACTGCATTTTTAGGACATTTGGGGGTTATTGCATTGGGAGCGTCGATGCTGGCTGGACTTTTTTATTTCGTTTTTACCACAATTGCGACAGGATTTGCTATTGGCATTCAGATAATTATAGCAAGAAGATTCGGCGAAGGCAATCATAACAGAATAGGTGTAATCTTTCAACATGGCAGCGTCTTCGTATTTCTCTTAGGACTTATCTTATTCTCCATTTTATATTTATTCTCTGACGTTTTACTTCTCTATCTTATAGATTCACCTAACATATATGACGCTTCATTAGAGTATATAAAATATCGTCAATTCGGAATTATCTTTGTGTGTTTCAACTTCTTATATAGAGCCTTGTATGTCGGAATTTCAAATACTAAGGTCATTACATTCTCGACTATTATTATGGCTGTTGTTAATATCTTTTTAGATTACTGTCTTATTTTCGGTAAGTTTGGTTTTACAGAGATGGGCATCGGCGGTGCAGCATTAGCATCATTCTGCGCGGAGGTGTCTGCTTTTCTTTTCTTTACTATATACAGCTACATCTCCTTACGTAAGAAAGACTTCGGCATGTTCAAGATTCATCCAATGGAATCAGATTTAATGAAACGAATCCTCAAATTAGCAACACCAACAATGATACAGAAACTATTCTCTTTCGGTATCTGGTTCATTTTCTTTATCTTGATAGAAAAAATGGGCGAAACAGCAACTGGAATATCCTCTATCGTAAGAAGTATCTACATGATTCTAATCACGCCTTGTTTTGCTTTCGCGACAACGACAAACACGCTCGTAAGCCGTACTATTGGCGAAGGTCACTCAGACCAAGTATTTTCAACTATCAATAAGATATTGAAAAACTGCATTTTATGCACGATACCAATTGTTATATTAGTAGCAGTTTTTCCTCTACAGATTGCCAGAATTTACACCGACGACCTAACTCTCGCTAATTTAGTGATTCCATCCATTTATGTTATTTGTTTCGGAACGATTTTCCAAGGCATCGGAAACGCTTATTTCGAGGCTGTATCTGGAACAGGAAACACTTCAGCTGCTCTCTATTTGGAAGCAGTCATATTGCTCATTTACATCGTATTCATCTGGGTTATGACAAAGGTAACAACTGAGGTTCAATGGGTTTGGACAGCTGAAATCTTATACGGCGTATTGCTCGGAATAATCTGCGGACTTTATATGAAGTTTGCAAAATGGAACAAAAAGAAGATTTGATTTTGAAACTCAGAACCTGAGAAATTCAGAATCTGAAAAGAAAAACGCTTAAAAAGAATGAAGATATTACTACTGATATTAGGTATAATTTCTCTAACATTAGGAATCATCGGGATTTTTCTGCCGATATTACCCACCACTCCATTACTGCTTTTGGCTGCTTGGTGCTTCTTTCGAAGTTCAAAGAAATTCTACGATAAACTCATCAACAGCAAGCATTTAGGTTCGTACATAAAAAACTTCAGAGAGAATAAAATCATCCCTCTGAAGACTAAAGTTTACATCATTACTTTATTATGGCTCAGCTTGTTATATTGTATCTTCTTCGTCGCAGGCGAAATACTTTGGCTTCAGATTATTCTCGCCATAATATTGATAGGAGTCACGATTCACATTCTTTCTTATAAGAGTTAAAGGCCAACAGTCAACGTTACATAGAAATTTCAAACACCCAAGCCGCATCGCTCTTCAAGTCGTTATATTTCAATGGCGTTGTATCGATTATCATCTTGCCGTCTTCATATCTCCATGGTAAGATTTTCTCGCAGCCGAGCATTCTCACGACAGTATTATCTTTAGGCTGCGGAATTTCAAGCACTAGCTCATCTTGCGGAAATTCTATCGCGATAGCATATAAGTCATCGCCTTTTGTTGTGTAACATAAGTAAGGTTGCTCGCACTTATATTCTGCTCTGAAACCATTCATCGGCTTTAAGATAGATTTCGCCATATGTTTTGAAGAAACGAAGAGTCGCATCATAGCATCGATGTTTTTCTCCTGATATTCAACTTTGATGTTATAAGGCTCGCCAGCTTTCAGCTTAATCTTTCCCGATGTAGAGCTCCAGTTTTTCGCCATGTCGGCATCGCTCTGTTGTTCGTTGGCTTTAGCTGGATTATAGTCTATTATCACTTTATCATCGACGGTAACTTTTACGTTGTCATCGACTTCTACTTCAAAAGTATATGTAGCATTTTTTTCAGGGATGAAAATTCCGTTCCATGTAGCGCTGAAGTTATCGTAGCTTATCGCTTTATCTGGCGAGTTACGATGCCAATTGAAGTCAATTACGGAGTCTGTTCTTGTGATAGAGACTTCCTTCATCTCGTAGAATTTATGATAAGGACGCGTCTCATAAATAGCCTCGCCGTTTACCTCCAGCCACTCGCCTAACTCCAACAGTCTTTCTTGTTGTAACATCGGTATAATTCCGTCGGCGGCAGGTCCTACGTTGAGCGTCATTCCACCTCCGGCAGCGACAGTCTTAGCGAAGTGACGTATCAATTCTTTAGAGGTGAGATAATTGGAGAGCGGCTCGTTACGATTGAGTGCGAATGAGCGACCTATGCCGCGACATTCCGCCCAAGGTCTGTCGGTCTGCGTGATGCCCGCGCTATATTCCGGAGTACGGAATCCATGTTGCGCGCCGTGACCCCAGCGGTCGTTGACGATAGCTTCCTCGCCTACTGTATTGTAATACCACGCGATGAGTTCTGCGGAATGCCATTGCTCAGCGGAGTTACGCCATTCGCCATCGGCAAAGATAATAGATGGACGATATTTTGTAACCAATTCCTTAAACTGAGGAATCATGTGGTTGTCGACATAATTTGTTATGGAATCGTCTGGGTCGATATACCAGCGGTGCAAAGGATTAGTCCATTCCGGGAGTGAATAATAGAATCCCATTTTAAGACCTTCAGCTCTCACAGCAGATGTCAACTCACTGACGATGTCGCGCTTCGGTCCGCCCACGACGCTGTTCCATTCAGGAGAATATTTGCTATCCCAGAGACAGTAGCCGTCATGATGTTTTGTAACGAGTAGCACATATTTTGCGCCGCTCTTCTTAAACAATTCTGCCCAGTCGGAAGGATTCCAAAGTTCTGCTTTAAAGAGGTTGTCGAAGTCGCGGTAAGTGAAATCCTCGCCGTAGTTTCTTTTTTGGAAGTTGATACGCGTCGTATCGTCGTTCATCAAGCCGCTATAGTACCATTCAGCATAGCCTTCGTTAGAGGCGTATGCCGGGACAGAATAAACGCCCCAGTGAATGAAGATTCCGAGTTTAGCATCCGAAAACCATTGAGGATAACCACGTTGTTGTAAAGACTCCCATGTAGGCTCAACTTTCTGAGCGAAGCTTGATAATGCCAAGAAGCATATTAATAAGGTAAGGATTTTTTTCATGATTTATACTTAACAATTTCTACAAAAATACAATTTTATCAAGTATAGTTAATAAAAATCATGAAAAATATAATTCCTGATTATCTAAAAATCTCCATTGCAATATGAGCGCAGGCAACAGCGTCGGCAAGGGCGTGATGATGATTCTTAAGGTCGAAGCCACAATGAGCCGCCACTGTATGCAGCTGATGATTCTCTAAATCGGGGAAAACTTTTACAGAAGTTCTGTAAGTGCAATGAAACTGATAGTTTGGATATTTCATTTTATAATGAGCGTAACATGCTTTCAGGCAGCGCTCATCGAAACTCTTGTTGTGAGCCACAAGAGGCAGGTTCTTAATAAGTTTTGAAGCCTCACGCCACACTTGGGGAAAGATCGGTGCGTCGTTGGTGTCTTCTTGTCTTATTCCATGAATTTTGGTATTCCAATAGCAATAATAATTTGGAACTGGTTTTATCAAGCTATAAAAAGAATCAACGATCTCCCTGTCTCTTACAATAACGATTCCGACGCTGCATGCGCTTCTGATGTCGCCGTTAGCCGATTCAAAATCGATAGCAGCGAAGTCAGGGAGATCGGTTATGATATTCTGATTGTCAGATGACATTTTATTCTTTAATTTCTACATGGAAAACATCCAATTCGTCATCCTCAAACATGCATTCCGTGGTATAATATTGACCTGGTTTGTCGTCATCTTGGAAAAGCAACAAAGTCACCTTCTTAAACTTCAAAGGCTGCTGACTTTCTGATATTTGTTGTACTTTTTCGTATGACAATCCTTCCATCTTCAACATCTTCAACATCATTGCCAAATCCAAGTCAACGTTGATAAAAACATCTTCATCGCCTTCTTTCCAAGCGATGCTAATAACACCTGTCGTGTATAATTCAAAATTTTTTACTTCTACAGTTTTCATAATATTTATTTCTTTATGTAGAGACGTCATACTATGGCGTCTTTAACAATACATTTATCCAATCATTTCTTTCAAATCTTTTTGCAATTGTTCTGCACTAACGAATCTGACACCTTTCATTCCCAGTGCAATAGCGCCATTTACATTTTCCAATCTATCGTCGATGAACACTGACTCTTCGGCCACGAGATTGTAACGTTCCAATAACACCTTATATATGGCAGGATCCGGTTTCAGCAATTTCTCATCGCCGGAGCAGACGATGTGGTCTATCAATGAAAATATAGGATACTTCTTTTGTACCGCCGGAAAAGTCTCGCTCGACCAATTTGTCAAGCCATAGATAACAGGATAACCGTTATCTTTCAGAGTCTTAATAAGTTCGAACATGCCAGGAATCTCCTCGCCCATCGTCTTCATCCACTCCGATTGATACAACTTTATGGCATCTTCAAATTCAGGAAACTCTGCGATACGTTCTTTCACCGCGACTTCAAAAGGCTTGCCTTTATCCATCTGGGCGTTCCATTCATTATTACACACATTCTCTATGAACCAATTACATTTCTCTTCGTCATTAAAATAACGGTCATAAAGATAATGTGGATTCCAATCTACCAGCACACCGCCAAAATCGAAAACAATATTCTTTATCATAATTTTTTTACGATTTAATTTACGATAATTTCTTCTGTATCAAAGCTGCTATCTTATCTCTGAAACTTTCTGGGGTTTGTTCCGCCGTTGGCAATTGTGGTTCCATGACTTCCACATTTATTGTCTTCCAGAACTTTGGAACAATGCTGCTACCATAACATGCAGACTCAGAACCAGAGATAGCTACAGGAATAACAGGAACGTTCAACTCCTTACTTAAAATAGCGAATGTCTCTTTAAACTTCTTCATCTTATTGTCTTTAGAACGTGTTCCTTCAGGGAAAATGACGATGTTCTTACCTTTTTCCAAGACAGCACACATCTCTTGTAATGACTGGCGGACATTTTTGTTAATATCCATTAAGATAATATTGTTCTTTTTAGCGAAGAACTGAGCGAACCTATTTCTCCAATGTTTCTCTTTAGCAAAGAAGAATGTATCTTTATTAACCTTACGTGAGAAGTTATAAGTAATTAAGAATCCGTCTATTGCAGAACGATGGTTTGCAACGATGATACAAGGACTCTTTGGCAACTTTCTGCTTCCTTTAAATCTGAAGCGGTAACAGATAGAGAATAAGATTTTCGTGAATGTATAAGTACACCATTGAGTGATACCAGGTTTCTCTAATTTTACATCGGCTTTTGTTGCAAGAATATCTTTCCAGGTTATCTTAGAAGTATTGAACGAATGTTCGTTATTTTCTATATAATCGGTGAGTTTTGCCAAAGTATTTAGGTTTTCCATCTGCTCCTCATTGAGGTTGATACCGAAAGTATTTTCGATATAAGCGAGGAGCGACACCTTGCTCAGCGAGTCCATAGAAAGGTCTATCTCGAAGTGAGAGTTCTCGTTAGCAATCATCTTTGTCTCTTCTTCTATGAAGGATTTCAGCAACTTATAGACTTCGCTCTTGCCTTCTAAAGATTCATGTTCGTTGTTAGTCTTAGGTTTATCTACCAGATGAGGAAGGAGGAAACGCTGCACCTTACCGAGACGTGTCTTCGGCAACTCTTCCGACATTATATGATACTGCTTGATTCTCTTATACTGAGGTTGTTCTGCATTGAAACGAGCAACTTCTTCTTTAATGAGAGAGTCCATCTCTTCCAGGTCTTTCTGTCTGATAGCCGTCATCTCCGGACGTATCGCTGCATGAAGAGCATCGCCGCTTAAGAATATTCCAATCTCTTGAACGTAAGTGCTTTCGCTCATAAACTCTTTCTCGAGCAGTTCTGGATTAATGTTTTTACCATTTGATGTGACGATAATCTCTTTGATACGACCTGTTATCTTAAGTCCGTATTTATCAAGGATTCCCATATCACCAGTATGAAGCCAGCCGTCTTTGATAATCTGACTTGTCTCTTCCTCGCGCTTATAATAACCTTGCATCACGTTATCGCCTTTGACGCAGATTTCACCTTTTTCAGAAATCTTAGCCTCGATATTAGGAAGCAGTTCTCCAGCATAACCGACCTTACGTCTTCCAGGGCGTGTGAACGAAATCATAGGAGCGGTCTCTGTCATACCATAACCTTCGAGAACATATAAGCCTAAGGTTTTCAATATCGTTGCTGTCTCTATAGAGAGCGCTGCTCCGCCAGAGACGAGGTATTTCAGATGACCTCCGAACTTCTTATGTACGCTGCTGAAGACAACTCTCGACACAGCATCGCTGCCGATGAACTTCGTAATCTTATAAAGGAGACGCGTCACGAAGGAAGCGTTGATTTTGTTCATCACACCTTTGACGAGCATGTCGTAGAGACGAGGCACTCCTATTATGATAGACACAGCTCCAGCATTGAGAGTCTTGATGATTGACTCAGCGTTCATTGCCTCAGCGATATGAATCGTTCCGCCCATATATAAAGGGGCAACTATACTACCTAAAAGCGGAAGGATGTGATGCACCGGCAACAACACCATCACGTTACTGTCTTCTTGGAAGATTGGCACCGACTTACTCACAGCATCGACGTTAAACATCACATTTTTGAATGAAAGCATAACGCCCTTTGGATTACCCGTTGTTCCTGAAGTATAATTAATCAGCATGGTATCTTCTTTACCTCCCAAAGGTATGTCGGTCGCTGAGATACTTTCGTCGTCAGATAAAATAAAATCGTCCTTGGTATAAAGACGAGCACCATGCAGATTGATGTCTGCGAACATTTCTTTTTTGTCATCAGAGATGAACACTATATCGGGGCGACAGTCGTTGATGACGTATTCTATTTCTTTCTTTGTAGATTGCGAATCTAAAGGCACCGCTATCGACTTGCAACGCATTGCGCCATAAAAAGCGAAACACCATTCAGGAGAGTTTTGCGCACAGAGCATTACCTTTTCAGGCTTTGACTCTTCCATAAACTTATTAGCATAAATATGTGAGTATCTGAGAAATTGCTCGTACGTATATTTAGCATCCTTGAAGGTTATCGCCAATTTGTCTTTTTTAGATATTAACATTTTTCCCAAGTTTTCAATATTTGGCAAATATAACATTTTTTTTCAAAGCATTGATTCAGAAAAATAATCAAGTTTATAAAAAATCTATTGAAGAAACTTCATTTGGACATAAACAAATTTGGTAAAAAATCGGAACAATTTATTTGGCAACATTTAATTATGATTATTATCTTTGCAACTGAAAAAAAAGCATAAATCCAAATGAGTAGAAATATGAAAAGATTAGAGGACAACGTTACAATTATCACCGGCGGTGGTAAGGGAATAGGATTCGGTGTTGCATCAGCATTCGCAAAAGAAGGTTCGAACCTCGTTATTACAGGCAGAACAGAATCCAGACTATTAGACGCTAAGAAAAGATTAGAAGAAACATACGGAGTTAAAGTTTTAGCCATCGTCGCTGACGGCGCAGATGAAGCAAGAATAAAAGAAGTCATCGCTAAGACCATCGAGACATTCGGCAAAATTAACACATTGGTAAATAACGCACAAGCATCCAAGTCAGGATTGTCACTTATCGAACATACTAAAGAAGATTTTGACTTAGCAATCAATTCGGGTCTTTACGCCACATTCTTCTATATGAGAGAAGCATATCCATATCTGAAAGAAACTAAAGGTTCCGTCATCAACTTCGCATCTGGCGCAGGTTTATTCGGCAAGCCTGGTCAAAGCTCATACGCTGCTGCAAAAGAAGGTATCAGAGGTTTGTCGAGAGTAGCTGCAACAGAATGGGGTCCTGATGGCGTAAGAGTCAATTTGATAGCTCCATTGGCAATGACAGAAAGCTTGACAGAATGGAAAGAAAACTATCCTGAGTTATTCCAAAGAACAATCCAAGGCATTCCTTTAGGACGTTTCGCTGACCCAATGCAAGACATCGGAAGAGTCTGCGTGTTCTTAGCATCTGACGACGCGTCATACGTAACAGGTGAGACAATCACATTACAAGGCGGTTCTGGATTGAGACCATAGTACATAACTTATGACTTATAAATTTCTGGATCTACGGATTTTTTCCTGGGATCCAGATTTTTTTATCATTACCCAGCGATTTTTCATCAAAAAAAATCTTTCGACATTAGACTCTAGTCATTAGTCTTTTTCCTATCTTCGCAGTTGAAATTATATCTCTCGTTTTATGAATCATTTTCTCGTTAAGACTAAAAAATTTTTAGGAATTTCAGCATTACTTCCATTGATAACAGCCTGTGGCGAAAAGTCACAGAAACCAATGAACATACTTTTCATCATGTCGGACGACCATTCGTATCAGACAATCAGCGCTTACGACACCACATTCATCCATACTCCGAATCTAGATCGTATCGCTAATGAAGGCGTTCGTTTCAATAATAGTTTTGTTGCCAACTCCATCAGCGCACCTTCACGAGCATGTCTGCTCACAGGAAAACACAGTCTCGCCAACGGATTCACCGACAACAAATGTACTTTCGACGGAAGTCAGCAGACATTCCCGAAACTGATTCAAGACAAATACGAGACCGCCATCATCGGAAAATGGCATCTCAATTCCGACCCGACAGGCTTCGACCATTGGGATATATTAATAGGTCAGGGCGATTATTACAATCCTACTTTTATTCGTAACGGAGAAAAGATTCAACGCGAAGGATACGCAACAAACGTCACAACAGATATTGCTTTGGAATGGTTAGAAAATGAAAGAAACACCGACAAACCATTCTGTTTACTCCTCCATCATAAAGCACCACATCGCACTTGGATGCCCGACACCTGCGACTTGAAATTATTTAAAGACAGCAACTTCCCTCTTCCTGAAACATTCTATGATGATTACGAAGGACGAATTGCAGCCAAAGAAAACAAGATGTCTATAAGCAAAGATATGGACCTTGTCTACGACTTAAAACTCGCCGATAAAGACAGTCTCATCCATGGAAATCCAAATCTCGAATATTGGGGACGCTGGATGTATAACAATATGAATCCAGAACAGAAGAGAGCCTGGGACTCTCATTATGACGTTGTTATCGAAAAATTTAAAGAAGCTAATCTCTCAGGAGAAGAACTCGACAAATGGAAATATCAGCAATATATGCGAGACTATCTGCGCGTTATAACATCTGTCGACCGCAATGTCGGACGCGTTCTCGATTATCTTGAAGAAGAAGGACTTTTAGAAAACACACTCGTCGTCTACACCTCCGACCAAGGTTTCTATATGGGTGAACACGGCTGGTTCGACAAACGCTGGATGTATGAAGAGTCGTTCAGGACTCCTTTATTGGTGTGTTATCCAGGAGGCGTGAAAGGCGAAATAGACGAGATGGTACAAAACATCGACTACGCCCCTACTTTCCTTGAACTCGCCGGAGTCGAAATACCAGACGACATACACGGATGCTCGTTTCTACCTTTGCTAAAAGGAGAAAAATACGAACCTAATCGTGACGGAATCTATTACCATTATTATGAATTTCCTGACGAACACCACGTCAAACCTCATCTCGGAATACGCACCAAGACTCACAAACTCATTCATTTCTACGAAGATGACATTTGGGAGTTATACGACCTGCGCTACGACCTAAAAGAAATTAACAATATCTACGGACAAGAAGGAACTGAAGATATAACAAAAGAACTGAAAGTGAAATTAGAGAAACTTCAGGAGCAGTATGGGGAAATGAGTTACTCATGTAGAGGCACACGGACGTGTGACTAAAATAACAGAGACGCACCAATTACACCGATAAAAATTAACAATATGTAATTGACACGTCCCCTTCGTAATTTATAATTCAATTCAACATTTCTTGTCGCAGCATCTCTAATGCCGTGATGCAACTTCTTTCAATGTTATTATTTCTGTCTTTACCAAAGTTACATCGTTTTGATATTACACCTTTTGCTGTAGCTAGTGCAATCCATACTGTGCCAACGGGATTCTCTTCGCTGCCACCATCAGGGCCTGCTATACCTGTAGTAGCAAGCGCATAATCGACATTCATAATTTCACGCGCTCCGACAGCCATCTGTTCTGCCACTTCACGACTAACGACAGTATGCCGTTCAACGTCAGCATGATTTACCTTAAGAATATTTTCTTTGACTTCTGTTGCGTACGAGACTACGCTGCCTTTAAAAATCGCAGAGCAACCAGGAATCGCTGTTATCATCTTAGCGATGGAACCTCCCGTGCAGCTCTCCGCTGTGGCGAGCGTCTGCTTTCTTTCCTTAAGCATCTCAACAACGACTTCTGAAATCGGTTTATCGTCGCAGGCAAAGACATTATCTGGAATTATTTTCTTTAATTTCTCCACCTCACAGTCGAGCGACTTCTGCATAAAGCATTCATCTTCATGACGTGCATCGATACGAAGCCTGACCATTCCATATTGAGGAAGATAAGCAAGCGACATAAAATCGGGCAGCGACTCTTCCCAGTCTTTTATCTTATCAGCAAGAAACGACTCGCCGATACCAGTCGTCATGATGACTCTGCGTCCGTAAGGTGTTGGTTTGAAATGATTTTTAAGACGCTCAACAAGTTCCGTCTTGAAGATAGATTTCATCTCGAAAGGTACGCCCGGCATCGAAATATACACAGTGTTATCCTTCTCAAACCACATACAAGGTGCTGTGCCAAAACGATTTGGGATGTAAGTACACGACTTCGGGATAAAAGCCTGAAGTCTGTTTCTCTCGCTCATCTGATAACCTCTGAGTCTGAAAATCTCGTTGATATTCTCGAGAGCATCTTCGTTCAGAACCAACTCTGTATTGAAATATTTACATAAAGTAGGCTTTGTGACATCGTCGGCTGTAGGACCAAGACCGCCGGTGATGAAGACAATATCAACATCGCTACAAGCATTCAAGGCTTCAAGGATATCTTTCTCGCCATCGCCTATTGTCAATACCGAAACCAACTGAAAGCCATTTAAGTTTAGTTGTTCACCAAGCCAAGAAGCATTAGTATTGACGACTTGTCCTAATAATAATTCGTCACCTATTGTTATAATCTTTGTTTTTACAAAATTGTTTTCTTTCATACCTTTACCAAAGTTACTATGTTACAAGGGCTCATGTAGAGGCACACGAACGTGTGACTAAAATAGCAGAGACGCGTCAATTACACCGAAAAAAACAAACAACATGTAATCGACATGTCTAAGTTAGTCAATGTCAACAGTCGATGTTAACCATCAATTTCGGCAGAATCTCTCCTGCATTTCCTTGCAAGAAAATATCCGTGATTGAATCGGTATAAAGCGAGCGGTCTTTATTTATTTCTATGATTGTCGCTCCATGCTGTTTTGCCATTCCAGGAATCATATTGGCAGGCGACACATTACCCGATGTCCCTATTATGATAAACACGTCGCAGTCGTTAGCAGCGTCGACGGAGTTTTTATATGCGTCGTATGGAATACCTTCGCCGAAAAATATGAAATCAGGTTTCAGAAGATGGCCGCATCTCGGACATAAAGCTGGTTCCTCCGTGATGTTGATTTCTTTTAAGGGATAAACGGCATCACATTGTTTACACACAAATCTCGACGAATTGCCGTGAAACTCATGAACTATTTTATTTCCCGCTATGCGATGCAGGTCGTCAATGTTTTGGGTGATGACACATTTCAGTTTACCTTCTTCCTCCCATTTTGCAAGAACCTCATGACCAGGATTTGGCTTAATCTCGTTGTTATTGAAGAAGTCGAAGAATATTTCCTTTATCACTTTCCACGACTCTTTGGTATGTCTGTAGTAATAATCAATGTCTAAAGAATCAGGATCGTATTTATTCCATATTCCGTTCTCGCCTCTGAATGGCGGGATGCCGCTCTCCGCAGAGATGCCTGCACCTGTAAACGCCACTATTTTCTTTGCCTTGGAAATTATTTCAGACGCTTTTTCCAACATCATTTGTTGTTTGTTGTCTGTTGATTGTTGACTCATCATAATATGATTTTTTTTGATTAGCAAAGATATTAAAAACATCTCAGATTTTTTTCAAAAATTAACTATTTAACTATTGATTATTTCTTTTAAATATTTTAACTTTGCAGGGTTATAAATTATAGAAACCCAACATAAAATGGCATATATCTTTTTCGACAAGCAACATTTGGTTAACCTTGAATTTACTATGAACAAAGAGATTCTCCGTTCTAACAGGTCAGGAGCTTTTTGTAACACAACAATCATCGGTTGTAACACAAGAAAGTATCACGGATTACTAGTTGTGCCGCAGCCTCAGCTCGACAACTACAATCACGTACTGCTTTCGTCCATCGACGAGACCGTCATAGTAAACAAGGAAGAGTTTCATTTTGGCGTCCATCAGTATGAAGATGGAACAATAATGCCTCACGGGCATAAGTATCTAAGAGAGTTCTCTGCCGAACCTATACCTACCTTATTATATAGAGTTGGAGGCACGAAAATCACTAAAGAATATATCTTCGCTGAAAACGAAAACCGCATTTATATAAGGTATAATGTTGTTGAAGCAGCTCAGCCTATTACATTACGACTCAATCCGTTCTTGGCATTCCGTAACGTTCATAGTTTGACACACGAAAATCACGATGCAAATCGCAAATATGTTCCTTTGAAAAACGGCGCGGCTTGGCAGATGTATGAGAACTACAGTCCTTTATGCCTACAGTTTTCAAAGAGCGCAGAATACACGCACGCTCCTCTTTGGTACTATAAGACGTTTTATATCAGAGAATTTGAACGCGGCTATGATGCAGTCGAAGACCTCTACGTACCTGGTTTCTTCGAGGTTAACTTAAAACAAGGCGAGACTATTATAGTATCAGCAGGCTTGGAAGAAAAGAGTCCTGCTACATTCAAACGCCAATTTGAATCTTTGTTAGAGTCAAGAATCCCCCGCGACAGCTTCGAACATTGTCTGCAAAACTCTGCACAGCAATTCATTATTCGCGAGAAAGAAGGAACCCGTATGTTCGCTGGTTTCCCTTGGTTCGGTAGCTGCGGCCGCGACACTCTCCTCTCAATACCTGGACTGATTCTTACTTCAGGCGATAAAAAGACTTTTAAAGAATTATTGAAATATCTGATAGACACGATGAAAGGTCCTTTCTTCTCTAACAGATATTACCAAAAATCATTATATTACACCGCCGTCGACTCTCCTTTGTGGTTCTTCCTCATACTTCAGAAGTATGAAAGCATGCTCGGCGCAAGCAAGAAATCGATATGGAAAGACTACGGTGAAGTCATGACGACAATACTCGACAGCTTCATCAATGGCACAGACTTCAATATCAAAGCATTGGAAAACGGACTTCTTTAT
This sequence comes from Bacteroidales bacterium, assembly GCA_045592965.1. Taxonomy (GTDB): domain Bacteria; phylum Bacteroidota; class Bacteroidia; order Bacteroidales; family F082; genus Limimorpha. The sequence continues at coordinate 43,067 of JAZNVS010000071.1, forward strand.
GCCGGCAACGAAAACGTAGCTCTCACATGGATGAATGTCTTCTGCGACGGAAAACCTTACACCCCAAGAACAGGATTGAATATAGAAATAAACGCATTGTGGTATAACGCCTTACGTTATGCTGTGGAAGTATTGAAAGAAGCAGACAAGAAGAATCCTTCATTACAAAGATGGCAGGATATTGCTGACAAGCTTGAAAGTTCTTACACAAAATGTTTCTATGATGAACAAAACGATGTGTTTTACGATTATATAAATGACAATGAGAAAAACGATATGGTACGTCCGAATATGCTGATTGCCATCGCCTTACCTTATTGTCCTTTCAACGACGATTTGAAGAAGAAGATCTTTGACATCACTCGCTCCGAATTGTTGACTAACAGAGGATTACGTTCCTTGTCACCTCGTTCCGAATCTTATAGAGAAGTCACTATAGGCAATCACAGAGAAAGAGAGACTGCATATCACAACGGAACAGTATTCCCATGGCTTATAATGCCTTACGCTGATGCCGCATTAGGTCTTTACGGTAAGACTGCATTACCTTATCTTGAAGATTTATATAAAGGTTTTGAAGAAGTCATTGCTGAGAATGGAATCGGAACTATATCTGAGATTTACGACGGCAATCCGCCTCACGAATCTCGAGGTTGCATCTCACAATCGACGAGCGTTGCAGCATTGTTATATTTGAAATATGTTATTGACGGATTGAAAAAATAAAGTTATGAAAGTGTTGATGTTTGGCTGGGAATTTCCTCCGCATATCACAGGAGGTCTCGGCACAGCTTGTTTCGGAATGACAAAAGGTCTCGCCAAGAACGGCGTCGATGTGCTTTTCGTAGTACCTAAGGCTCACGGCGACGAAGATGAGACCAACGTGCGACTGCTGAATGCAAGCGATGTCACTGTCAATATTGATAATGAAAAAGACAGATCGTATTGGGACAGAGTTCAATATATGGAAATTGGCTCTAACATCATCCCATACGTAGGACCGGAACGTTTCGAGCAACTTGTTGAAGAGCAGCGTGCTACAAGTCATTTTCAGAGCCCTGTCTTTATGCCGCGTTACGAGTTCTCAGGAAAATATGGAGCTAACCTTATGGAAGAGGTTTCTCGTTATGCGCTCATCGGCTCGTCTTTAGCACTCGAACATAAAGATGAATTCGATGTGATTCACGCTCACGACTGGCTGACATATTCCGCTGGTATCGCGGCAAAAGAAACGACAGGAAAACCTCTCGTCGTTCACATGCACGCCACCGAGTTCGACCGCTCTGGCGAAAATATTAACACACTCGTATATTCTATCGAACGCCGCGGTATGGAAGCAGCTGACATCGTGATAACAGTCAGCGACCTGACAAGAAAAATCGTAGTGGAGAAATACGGCATCAATCCAGATAAAGTCATTACCGTACATAATGCCGTTGAACCTAACGACAAGAAACGTTCAGAATATGAAACATGCGGTCTGAAGAATAAAGTCGTCACTTTCCTCGGACGTATCACATACCAAAAAGGACCAGAATATTTCGTAGAAGCTGCACATAAGATTTTACAATACGACCCGACGATACATTTCGTCATGGCAGGTACCGGCGACCTTCTTCCTAAGATGATACGTCGTGTGGCACAACTTAAGATGGGTGCCAACTTCCACTTCACAGGATTCTTGAAAGGCAACGACGTAGATCAGATGTTCGCGATGTCGGATGTCTTCGTGATGCCTTCTATATCCGAACCATTTGGCATTGTGCCACTTGAAGCGATGCGTCTCGATGTTCCTTGTGTTATCTCAAAACAATCAGGCGTTTCGGAAGTCGTGGAAAACGCTCTCAAAGTAGATTTCTGGGACATCAACGGATTGGCTGACGCTATATACGGATTGTGCCATTATCCTAAACTGAGCGAGATGTTCAAGAGAGAAGGAAAGATTGAAGTCGATAATCTCAAATGGGAATTCGCTTCCAAGAAGATAAAGGCTGTTTACGAGAAAGCCATAGAAATAACAAAATAGAACAAAACAACACCCTGAAAGGGTTAAACATAATTAAGATAAGACACCGTCATATCAACAACAAAATAAAAAAAAATTAAAATTATATATTATGAGCAAGTCGATTTGTTTTTATTTCCAAGTCCATCAACCATATAAATTACGTACTTACCGTTTCTTCGACGTAGGAAAGAGACATCATTATTATGATGAATATCAAAACAGAACCATAATGCGTCGCTGCGCTGACCACTGTTATCTTCCTATGAACGAGATTCTTATGGAACAGATTAAAAAATATGGCGACAATGTTAAATTCGCATTCTATTTCTCTGGAATAGCCATCGAGTTGATGCAACAATATGCACCGGACGCTCTCGACAGCTTCAAGGAACTTGTCAAGACAGGCAACGTTGAAGTTCTTGCTGGAACTTACGGACATTCATTGGCATCGCTACAAAATTTAGAAGTATTCAAGAAACAAGTCGCTGAACATAAGAAACTGATGAAAGAGACTTTTGGCGTCACACCTAAGACATTTGTCAACACCGAATTGATTTATTCCAACGAAATTGGCAACGACGTTTCTGAAATGGGATTCAACCTTATGATCACGGAAGGCGCAAAACACGTTCTCGGATGGAAAAGCCCCAACTATATGTACGCCAACTCCATAAATCCAAAATTAAGACTCCTTCTTCGTAATACAAATCTCAGCGACGACCTCACACTTCGCTTTGCCAACGATTCTATCACAACAGAATCATTTGTGGAAAAACTTAATACCATAGAAGACGAAGTTGTTAACATATATGCTGATTACGAAACATTCGGAGAGAAATTCAATGCAGAGACAGGTATTCTTGATTTCATAAAACATTTACCTGAAGCTATACTGAACAATACAGACTTCGAATACTCCAAGCCAATAGAAACACTCGACAATTTACAGACTGTCAGCATTTTCGATGCTCCTATCCCACTCTCACGTAACGGCGAAGAACGCGACCTCTCCGCATGGATGGGCAACGACTTACAAGACGACGCTTTACAAACATTATATTCATGTGCTAACAAAGTGAAACGAGCCAAAGACGAAGAAGTCACCCGCGACTGGAACGCTCTCCTCGACGCTGACAATTTCAACTGTCTATGCACAAAATATAGCGGGTCATCACCATACGACTACTATGTTAACTTTATGAATATCTTAACAGATTTTAACGAAAGAGTTTCGAGAAAAGACTAATGACAAATGTATAAAGTCTTAAGATGAAAGTTTAAAATAACGGAGACGTCATTTTATCAATGACGTCTCTTTTTTATTAGCGTATTTGTAAAAAACCAAATGTTAATTTATATTATAATTTGTAATTTTTTCTCTCATAGAACCACTATTTTTTCTTATCTTTGCAAAGAGTGGGAAAACGCTCTGTATTTCAGTTTATAACACATATAACACATTGACTTACAATTTCTTGCAAGTTAAATATGTTATTCAAAAAGTTGACAATTGATATAATAATAATATAATACTAGAAGAATTTAATGAAAACTCCAAATTATCTTTTTGAAACGAGTTGGGAAGTCTGTAACATGGTCGGTGGAATTTACACCGTGTTATCGACAAAAGCAGATGAAGTGAAACAAATTCTTGGTGACAACTACATAACAATAGGTCCCGATGTTGTTAAGGAAGCACATGAGACTTTGTATTTTGTTGAAGACAACACATTATATCCAGAATGGAGAGAGAAGGCTGCTTCTCAAGGACTTAAAGTCAGAATAGGACGTTGGAAATTAGAGAGCAGACCTCTTGCCATCTTAGTCGATTATACAGCATTATATCCACAGAAAAACGATATATTGTCTCATCTCTGGGAACAATATCGTCTCGATTCCATTCGAGGTCAGTGGGATTACATCGACCCTGTTCTTTTCGGTTACGCTGCAGGTCAGGTTATCGAAAGTTTCATAAAATGGAACGTTGAAAGTGATGAAAACATCGTTGCTCATTTCCACGAATGGATGACAGGCGCCGGCGTTCTCTACCTCAGAGAGAACTGCCCTCAGATAGCAACAGCTTTCACAACACACGCCACTTATCTCGGTCGCGCCATTTCTGGCAACGGTCTCGCTCTCTACAACGACTTAGAAACTTTTGAACCTACAGCAATGGCTAGCAAATTCAATATCATATCACAACAATCGATGGAATATAACGCTGCCCAAAATGCTGACGCGTTTACAACAGTGAGCGAAGTGACAGCTGCTGAATGCAAACAATTCCTCCATCGCGAACCTGATGTGATCACTATCAATGGCGTTAACGAATCTTACGTCATCAACGATAAATCAAGAGAGGAAAAAAGAAACGCCGCCAGAGAAAAGATCTCTAACATCTTGGAAATCATGTCGGGCAAGAAAGTTTCTAACGATGCATTCTTCATCATCAATAGCGGAAGATATGAGTTTAAGAATAAAGGCATCGACTTATTCATCAATGCTTTAGGTCAACTTAACAGAAGCGAAAACCTTAAGAAAGAAGTCGTTGCTGTTATAGCTGTTCCAGCCAATATCTCAGGTATCTACAAAGAATTAGAATATCGTCTTGAAGGAAAGAAACCCGTAGAAGGTCGTATCGAATTACCTTGCACTCACCACATCTTCGGCTTTGAACACGACGCAGTACTTAACAGTCTGAAAGAAAACGGATTGCAAAACAACGAAAACAACAAGGTTAAAGTCATCTTCGTTCCTTCATATCTCAACGGAAACGATGGCGTTTTCAATCTTAAATATGACGATTTCTTATATGCTTTCGATTTATCAGTATTCCCATCATACTATGAGCCATGGGGTTACACTCCAATGGAAAGCATAGCTCACGGAATACCAACAGTGACAACAGACCTCGCAGGTTTCGGACGCTACATACAAGATGAAAAGATGAATAACAAGTCTGTCGTTGTCTTACATCGTGAAGAAGGAAACGGCACTGTCGTTACAGATGAAATAGCAAAGACCATCTTTGATTTCACTTCAAAAAATGAAAAACAAATTACAGATATAAGAGATAACGCTCTTTCATTAGTAAAAGAATTCTATTGGAAATCGTTGTTCAACAATTATTTAGAAACATACACCATAGCTCTCGACAAATTACGTGGCCGCGATTACCTCAAACAAGCCAAGAAATATAACGAGATTCTTCGTAACTTCAATTATCAAAAACAAGACACACCTAACTGGAAGAAAATCACTGTAGAGCCTGTGTATTCAAAAGATATGCAGAAACTTCAGGAACTCTCACAGAATCTTTGGTGGTGCTGGGACATTGACGCGACAGAATTATTCTCATCCATCGACCCTCAGGCATGGAAAGCTTTGGAACACAATCCAATCGCTCTTATGAAGAACCTCTCCAAAGCACAAATCGAGGCTTTAGAAAACGACAAGGATTTTGTTGAGAAGTTAAATTCGACTTACGAAAGATTCAAAGAATATATGTCTGCCAAACCTGCTGACAATCACAGCATCGCTTACTTCAGCATGGAATACGGCTTGACAAAGAGCCTTAAGATTTATTCAGGAGGTCTCGGCATCTTAGCAGGCGACTACCTCAAACAAGCATCAGACTCCAACGCTAACTTATTGGCAATAGGTCTTTTATATCGCTACGGCTACTTTGCACAAGACTTGTCTGTATGGGGAGAACAACTATCAGAATATATCCCACAAAACTTCTCATATCTTCCAATGGAAGCAGTCCGAGATGAAAACGGCAATGAAGTCAGAATCAACATTGCATTCCCTGGACGTACCATTTATGCAAAAGCATGGAGAGTTCCGGTAGGACGTATCAACTTATATCTCCTTGATACAGATATTGAAGAGAACTCAGCAGAAGACAGAGGCATCACAGGAAAACTCTATGGCGGCGACAGCGAAATGCGTATCAAACAAGAGATGTTCCTCGGCATTGGCGGCATCAGATTGTTAGACAAGATAAACGTAAAACCAACTGTATATCACTGCAATGAAGGTCACGCAGCGTTCTGCGGATTGGAGCGTTTGAGTGTTTATATCACACGTCACAACTTAGACTTTGCAGTAGCAAAAGAACTCGTCAGAACATCAACATTATTCACCACACACACACCAGTTCCTGCAGGTCACGACGTCTTTGAAGAACATCTTATGAGAACTTACCTCTCTCATTATCCTGGACGTATGAATATCAGCTGGGACGACTTTATGAATTTAGGTAAGATTCGTCACAACGACCCATACGAGAAATTCTCAATGAGCGTACTCGCCACAAATCTCAGCCAGGAAGTCAACGGCGTAAGTAAGATTCACGGCCGAGTTTCAAGAGAGATGTTCCAGCAGATGTGGCCGGGTTACTTCGCAGAAGAAAATCATATCGGTTATGTCACTAACGGCGTTCACCTCCCAACTTGGACCGACTTCTCATGGCAGAGACTTTACAGAGATGTCTTAGGCAAGAATTATATTGACGTTCAATCAGATACTAAGGTATGGGAAAAGATTGACACTGTTGCTGACGAGACAATCTGGAATATCAAGAAAGAATTGAAACATCGTCTCACCGAATATCTCAAGGTGAAAGTCGTTGAAGATATGCAGCGTCGTCAAGAAAGTCCTTCTTTGATTATCAATACAATAGAAAACTTTAACGAAAACGCTCTCATCATAGGATTCGCACGTCGTTTCGCGACATACAAACGTGCTCACCTCTTATTCAACAACATCGAGCGTCTTGCTAAACTTCTCAACAATCCAGAAAAACCTGTAGTGTTCTTGTTCGCTGGCAAGGCTCACCCTAACGACAAAGCTGGTCAGGATTTAATTAAGATGATTATCGAGACATCGAGAAAGAAAGAGTTTGCAGGCAAGGTCATCTTCCTCAACAACTACGATATGGAACTCGGTAAGATATTGACTTCCAGTGTCGACATCTGGATGAACACACCTACTCGTCCTTTGGAAGCTTCAGGTACAAGTGGTGAAAAAGCCGTTATGAACGGTACTTTGAACCTCTCAGTTCTCGACGGATGGTGGGCTGAAGGCTATCGCAAAGAAGCAGGCTGGGCACTGCAAGAAGAAAGAACTTACAGCGACCAACGCTACCAGGATGAACTCGATGCTGAGACAATATACAATCTCATCGAAAACGAAATCGTTTCATTATACTTCAACAGAAACGAAAAAGACATTCCTACACAATGGGTTAGATATGTAAAGAACGACTTGATGCAAATCGCTCCTAACTACACAATGAAGCGTATGCTCGACGATTATTTCGCTCAATATTATAATAAGTTGATTGACAGAACCGACATCATGCGCGAAAACCGCTATCAAAAGGCATTCGAGATTGCAGCATGGAAGAAGAAAGTTGAAGCTAACTGGGATAAGATTGAAGTTGAAACTATTAAGATTCCAGATCCAAACGTCAGATCATTGACCTTCGGTGACGCTATTATTGCCGAGGTAACTTTGAAGACACCTGGTTTAGACAAAGGCGATGTTGGAATTGAGATTGTCTTTGGCCGCAAGGATACAAACGGTAACGACAAATTAATGTCAGTTGAACAATTACAATTAGTTGATTCTGGAGATGGTTGGGCAAGATATTACATCAATCTGCCATTAAATAAAGCCGGAGTTTTCGATTATACCTTCAGAATCTATCCTAATAACGAAATGTTGCCTCATAGACAGGACTTCGCATTAGTCAAATGGATATAATTATTTTATAATATATAATTTATAATCCAATTAAAAAAATTAAGAACTTCAATAATGAAGTTCTTAATTTTTTATATTTATGAAAACAAATTACATGGAGTTCAATAGAGAATTGTATATCTACAAACTGCTTAATCACAAAGACAATGGTAAAATAAAATTATTGACAGGCATCAATTGCGTTGGAAAATCATATTTTCTATTTGAAATATTTATGAATTATCTATTGAATCATAGAACTAACAGAAATCATATATTAAAGATTGATTTGATGGAACAATGCAGTGAACAATTTAGAAATTCTAAAAATCTCATCAATCATATTGAAAACAAACTTATCGACCAAAAGAATTATTATGTTTTAATAGATGAAATTCAACTTATTGACAGTTTTGATTTTCTTCATGATAATTGTTCCAAATTAAAAAACGCAGATTTTTATGTCACGGGTAGCGACACCCGTTTTTTCACAAATATGTCATGTGAAAAATGTAACATAATAGAAATATTCCCATTGACATTCAAGGAATTCATTCAGATTTACAAAGGAAAAGCAGAAAATCATTTAGAAGAATATTTGCTTTATGGAGGCTTGCCCTCTGTCGTTTTCATTAGGGAAGAAGAAATGAAAAAGGAGTATCTAAAAATAATATACGAATATACCATCTTTAACAGCATTAATAAACACTATAAAATCAATAAGTTAATAGTAATGGATAAGCTTATTGACGCCTTAGCTGATAACGTTGGAATAAAAATAGACTTCACCGATTTATGTGACTTTATAAATTCAACTAATCAAACAATCACCAAATTGTCAATAAGAACTTATATGAAGATTATCAAAAATTATTTCGTATTAAATCAAATACAATCTCTAAACATCAAAAAGATGAAGAATGCATATAGTCCTGTAAAATACTATTTCACCGATTTGGGGATGAGGAACATAAGATCTCGATTTGACATCTCAGACAAATCGCGCCTTATTGAGAATATGATTTACAACGAATTACGTACACGCGATTATAAAGTAAGCACCGGTTTTTTCTCACAACACGTATCATATCCTGATAGAAGAATAAAACGCAAACACCATGATATAGATTTTATATGTATCAAAGATAATGAGTTGGTTTATATACAGATTTGTCCAAGTCCCAACAATTTAAAAATCGACACATTGATGAGAAGCAACGATAATGCAAAAAAAGTTGTTATCACTAACGAGATTGAACCTACATATAAAGATGATAACGGAATAGTGATACTCAATCTTTATGATTTTTTATTAAACGAGAATATTCTCAATGAATTATGAGGCATTCATATTCCATTGGATAATTCGTAGTAAAGACCTTAATTCTATAATTTTTATTAATAAAATCATCTGGAATCACACAACTTATCGAACCACTTTTATTTGTAATCACTCTACCTATCACGACAGAATTCTTAAAATCATCATCTAAAGAAATCTTGACAATCACTTCATTAGAAGGAAGATTCAGATTTGGTGCCGACATAGTTCCTCTTATGATATATTCAACTTCAATCTCATTATCCAAGTCTTCATTCTTAATTTTTACTTCCAACTTCGGATTATAAATCAAATGCAAATCATCTATAAACATCTCATCACCAGCATTTCCCTCACCCGCTCTTTTGTTGGTCGTGAATGATGTAAGGATGTAGCGAGGTTCTTGATATAAATGTGAATAATCTTTAAAAGGAAGACTCAGACGTTTCCAAATCATTTCCTCATCTAATGAAGATGTTCGAGGAAACTCAAATTCCACCTGAGCACACAACATCTCGTAAGGTTCCCAGCCACCTGTCAAACAAACAAAGTCAGCATCGCCATGAACGTAACTCATTATCCTTCCATAAGATTCTTCTTTTTTAGTTCTCAGACAAACCCAAACCGTCAATGAATCAGGGACCTTGTTTATCTCGGTGCAGAATTCTGAACCACGCTGCGTATAGTTATTATTTTTCTTACCAGCAGGAAACATACTTCCAGCATTGAGACGACCATTGGTAACATTGCCATTTGCCGTTATCCCAACTATTGACCTTGAAAAAATATGCGCTGAATATTTACCTTCACTTCCTGGACGAGTAGCATCGTGACGTTCAATTTGTTGCATCAAAAGAGATGAAAAAGGACCCGTCGATGACTTAAAAGAATGCCACCGATAAGGCTCCTCGTTTTTGCTCCCAAGATTATCCCATTGCTCAAAATCTGAATTAGGAATTTGTATAAAATCAGATTCTTGAGCATTTGTAACAAATGATACAATAAAAAGCAACGATATGAATAATAGTTTTTTCATCTTAATGCGAAGATACATATTTTTAACCAAACCTTTACAGCTTTATTTTGTTTGTTGTAAAAAAAAGAAGTTATGGAAAAGATAAGTCAACAAGTCGAAATAACAACGAGTCAACAAGATGATAATTGCTCATTGTCAATCTTAAGTTGTAAATTATTTTTCTGGTTTTTACCTTTAATCATTATATTCCTATCAACACCTCTAGTCAATGCTCAGGAAGAGATTGACTTAGAGGCTGTTGTACCGGAGAAATGGCAAATAGACTCTATCTTTCTGACTAACAACATCACGCATTATGATTGGTGGAGCAGATTCAACGACCCGATGTTGGATTCTCTGATAAATGTCGCCTTGACTAACAACCATAATCTGCAATCCATAGAGGCAGCGTTAGAGAAATCGGAATTAGTGTATCAGCAGTCGAAGTCGAATTTTTATCCAAGCTTAAGTCTTGACGCCCAGTATAATTTAAGTGAAAGCAGCTTGAATTATTACGAAGAGACGAGCAGCGACGCAAACCGCACCAACGGTTATCTCAACGCAGGACTTAACGCCTCATGGGAAATCGACGTCTTCGGCAAGAATCGTGACAAGGTGCGAGCTAACAAGAAATCATATTTAGCTTCAGAAGCTAATTATCAAAACGCAATCATGAACCTCTGCGCTCAAGTCGCCACTACATATTTCAACTTACGTTCTTATCAACAGCAGTTAATAGTTGCCAATCAGAATATTGAGTCGGAGAAAAATATCTTAGACATCACCATCGCACGTTACGAATCCGGATTAGGAACGCAACTTGATGTCTCGCAGGCGAAATCGGTTTATTATAACACTCTCGCCACAATTCCTCGTTTAGACGCTTATATAACACAATGTGTCAATCAGTTAGCAATATTATTAGGAACATATCCATCTACATTAAAAGATATTTTCGATGATGCAAGCGAGCTTCCGAGCATACGACATATCGTCAATGTTGGAATTCCTGCCGATGTGATAAGAAACCGTCCCGACGTGCGTCAAGCTGAATATCTAATTGAATCGCAGGCGGCTCTCATCGGCGCGGCAAAAGCTGATTATTACCCGAAATTCTCTATCAACGGCAGCTTCGGATTTCTCTCTCACGACATCGACAAATTTCTTGATAATGATAGCCGTATGTTTAGTTTCACTCCCACATTGACATGGAATCTCTTCTCTGGATTACAGACTCGTAAAAATGTTAAGATAGCAGAGATAGCTCTCACAGAAAGCATAGACAATTATAACAACGTGATTCTTAACGCCATTCAGGAAGTCGAGACTGAGATGAGCAATTACGCCAACGCATTAAAGACTATCGAGATGGGACAGCAAGTCGTGGAGCAAGGCAACAAGACTTTGGAATTATCAATAGACTTATACAAGAGAGGACTCGGCACCTTCACCAATGTCCTCGACGCTCAGCGTACCGTTCTCTCCGACCAGAATTATTTGGTAAGCGCGTGGAACTCAGCCTTATTATCGTTAGTAAGATTATACACAGCATTAGGAGGAAATTGGGAATGATTATTTTCTCAATTATGTTAAAATTTCTTGAAGATACGATTTTATTTGTTATCTTTGTAGGAAATTTCTAACTATTCTAACTTTTATGCAAGAAAAAGACGGTAAATACATCTTCGGAGTGGCGAAGGTAGGCGATAAGGGACAGATAGTCATCCCTCGCGATGCACGTATAAAATATGGCATAAAGCCAGGTGATCCGCTGCTAATACTTGGCGATCAAAATGGTATGGCTTTGGTCAAGACAGAGATATTCGAGGATCTTGTCGGGCAGGTAATGGAGGGGCTAACAAAATGAGAAAGCATTGGATTGATAATCTGCGTTGGGTAACAGTTCTATTGGTGCTTTTTTATCACGTCATATATTTCTTTAACAACAAGGGTGTGTTCGGAGGAATCGGCGGTTTTTGTGATGGTCCACAATATCAAGATGTAGTGATGTATATTCTATACCCCTGGTTCATGCCACTGATGTTCATCCTTGCAGGAATCAGCTCACGTTACGCATTAGAAAATCATTCTGGAAAAGAGTGGTTCATTTCTCGAACAAGAAAACTTTTAGTACCTTCAACCATAGGACTTTTCTTCTTAAGTGCCGTCATAGGATGGATTAACACCATGACTTCACCTGCTGCCGACAGCATCGCTGCACTTCCTGTTCCAGTGAAATATGTAATCTGGTCTATCAGCGGCATTGGTCCTTTGTGGTTCATTCAGGATTTATGGCTACTTTCTCTTATTCTGCTTGTTATCAGAAAGATTGATGCAAAAGACAAACTCCTGACTTTATGCGGAAAAACAGGTATCGTTACAGTGGTACTTATGGGCGTGCTGTTTTGGTTAGGACATCAGACTATTATCATGGAACCAGATCCAGCTAGCACCGACGGACTCATTAATCTTTATAAACCTATCTTTTATCTGATTCCTTTTCTCTTGGGATATTTCGTATTCTCTCACGACAGGGTACAGGAAACCGTAGGACGTGCGTGGATACCTCTCATGATATGTGCGGCAGTATCTGGCATTACATTGATTATAAGAGGATTTGGACAGGATAACACCTCGCCACAATATCTCAGTTCGCCTTTAAACAACATCTACGGATGGCTCATGTGCCTTGCGATGATGGGATGGTTTATAACTTCATTCAACAAAACCAATACATTTGCTTCATATATGACACGCTCAAGTTATGGCATCTACATTGTACATTATCTGATAATTGCAGTCGTAGGATATATGTTGAAAGTCAGAACACAGATGCCTCCGACTTGCATTTATATAATTCTGACAATTGCTGTTTTCACAATCTCTCCACTACTTTATGAAGTACTTAAAAGGATTCCGTTCATAAGATGGTGCGTCTTAGGAGAGAAGAGACAACCCTTTCTCAGTAAATACCTTAGGTAAATATCTATTTCTGTTTGATACTTTTGCAATTGAATGATTTAAAAAATATCAACATTCAAGAAGTTATAAAAATATACATTATTAATTTAATTATTACATCAATATGGTGATAAAAAATCCCTGCGACAAATTCAGGGTTAAGGAGAAGTGTCGCAGAGAAACACAAGTCGATATTGAATGGATTTCTTATATTATCATTTAATAATCCATTGATTCATAAGCTTATCTTAATCATTATTCTCTGAATTATTTTTAAAATAAAATGTATTTGATGTAAGATTTAAAATTACTATTACATCACAAATCTAAAGTCAGTGACGTCCTCATGCCGCCTCGACTAAATAGCGTTAAGAAATTATGATGATGAAGCGTTAAGAACAAAAAGTTGTCTGAGCGAAGCGAGTTCTTTTTGTTTAGCTTAAGAATCATAATTTTAGCGGATTTAGTCGCAGCGGCGAGCTTTTCTGTTTCTCTTTTTGCGGCAAAAAAGAGAAAAATTATATTATGGTAACTTTATAAACTCCACGTTGTTTCGTTTCAAAACAAATCCTTCATATATTTTATATAATCTTTTGTAACAGAAAGAGTCGCCTCAATTCAAACATTAGAGTAGGAGATAATTTGAAACAATATCATTATCCTCTGAATTATTTTTATTAAAAGTAAAAATCAATAAGTTACTTAAAATTACTCAAATTTTATTAAAACTAAATATTTATTAAGAAAAAACATCTTTATCCGATAAAAAATCAAAGATAATTAGAAATATTGAATTTTTCTTCATGTATAAATAATGTTGTTCAATTATATTTATATACCTTTGCAATGTCTGATGATATAAACTCAAACATAACAAAACCCAAATTTATAATTTATGAAATCTGTATCAAATCACAATGGAGACATTATTGTCCATCAATCTACTTCAAGGATTAAGATTCAAGACTCTGAAATAACAATCATATCACGTAATGAAGATGATTTTATTTCTTTGACAGACATGGCACGCAGCCAGTTACAAGAACATATCATTTTCAGATGGTTAAGTCTAAAAAGCACAATTGAATATCTTGGAGAGTGGGAAATGCTATACAACTCCAATTTTAATTGTACCGAATTCGATACAATTAGAAATAATGCAGGAAGCAACAACTATGTTTTATCAGTCAAAACATGGATTGAGAAAACCAATGCCATCGGTATATTTTCAAAAGCAGGCCGATACGGAGGAACGTATGCACACAGAGACATCGCTTATCATTTCGGCATGTGGATTAGTCCTAGGTTTCAGTTATTGCTAATAAAGGAATATCAACGCTTAAAATCTGAGGAACAAAGAATAATTGGGTGGACTGCTAAAAGAGATCTAGCAAAGATAAATTATCATATTCATACCAGTGCTGTAAGTTGTAACTTAATACCTAAAGAAATCACTCAAAATCAGGTAAGTATAATATATGCTGAAGAGGCTGATGTTCTGAATGTAGCACTGTTTGGAATTACTGCGAAGCAATGGCGAGAGAAAAATCCAGATTCAAAGGGGAATATAAGGGATTACGCCTCATTGAATGAATTAATCTGTTTGTCAAATATGGAAAATATAAATGCCGTACTGATAAATGACGGCGTTTCTCAGAAAGATAGACTTATCAAATTAAATCAAATAGCAATTCAACAAATGCAGATATTAATGTTAAAGAATAAAAATGATAGTTAAACTTTAAGGGTACTTTTATAAATTGCTTTGCGAGTGATTTATGATTTTATCTTTGAGAAGATTTTTGTTTTTCTCGAAATAACATAGTGATATTTAATTTAAAATTACCATTACATCACGAATCTAAAGTCAGTGACGTCCTCATGCCGCCTCGACTAAATAGCGTTAAGAAATTATGATGATGAAGCGTTAAGAACAAAAAGCTGTCTGAGCGAAGCGAGTTCTTTTTGTTTAGCGTAAGAATCATAATTTTAGCGGATTTAGTCGCAGCGGCGAGCTTTTCTGTTTCTCTTTTTGCGGCAAAAAAGAGAAAAATTATTTTAAGGTAACTTTATAAACCCCACGTTGTTTCGTTTCAAAACAAATCCTTCATATATTTTATATAACCTTTGGGAATGAAAAGAGTCGCCTCAATTCAGACATTAGAGTAGGAGATAATTTTAATAATATTTATATAAATTACTTCAAACGTTAAAAAATGTTAAAATTGTAAAACCGAAGACTTTTCTTCATACATTTGCATCATGAGAACGCCAAAATTTATACTTGCATGGAAAATAAAACAGAAGATCTTAGTTTAATCCATATTTCAGATGAATCATCAAGTTACAGAACTATTGAGCAGATGATTCTCAACATTAGAGGCTATCAAGTAATGCTTGACAGAGACTTAGCATCACTCTATGGGTGTTGAGACAAAAGTTCTAAACCAAGCCGTAAAACGTAACATCGAAAGATTTCCTGACGATTTTAGATTTCAACTTACAAAAGAAGAATGTCTAAGGTCACAAATTGTGACCTTTAAAATATTGAGATAGATTTGAAGATATATTTTCTGTTTCTCTTTTTGCGGCAAAAAAGAGAAATTAAATTAAAGCGACTTCTATAAACTCCACGTAGTTTCGTCTCAAAGCAAATCCTTCATATATTTTATATAATCTTTAAAGTTGCTATTGTACAGAAGCTTACGCATACTCGGTTGATGTGGAAACGGAAATATATAACGTCCCAGGATATTGTTCTCAGGCGAAAGATATTTATATCCTCTCTCTTGGAAATTCCAATAATCCCTCACTTTTTCTCCTTCATTAGTTAAAAGTCGAAGCACAGGTTCACCAAGAGTTATAATTGGAGAATCCTTATAACATTCTATTTCTTTTCTTAGCAGTTCTATGTTTTGCACTTTATGTTTTATCAAGACATCAGGTGTATCGGCAGGTGGTATGCTGTAGAAATACTTAAAAATATTTGTTGCATATACATTCTGTATAGAAATATCTAATTCACAACATATGTTTTCCACATAAGTTTTCAACGCTCCGTTTTTGTCGAGATTAAGTGTTGTATTTATATACTTGCGTCGTTGCTTGTTCCTTATAGTTGGGTCTTGACCAATGATAATAAGTTTAATCTCCTCATCTCCTATATAGGGTTTCACCGGTGATAAGTCAAAGTCGATAGGATTCGCTGGATCATCAGGTAGTTCCAAGCGTATCTTTACAACCTCATCAATTATATCGTTGATATTCATAATATAAATAATGCGTGAGTTCTATGATTATTTCAATATGTAGCGAAAAGAGTCGCCTAAATTCAAACGCTAAAGTAGAAAATAATTTGAAACAATATCATTGTTCCCTGAATTATTTTTAAAATACAAATATATTTGATGTAAGATTTGAAATTATTATAACATCACGAATCTTAAGTCAGTGACGTCCTCATGCCGCCTCGACTAAATAGCGTTAAGAAATTATGATGATGAAGCGTTAAGAACAAAAAGTTGTCTGAGCGAAGCGAGTTCTTTTTGTTTAGCGTAAGAATCATAATTTTTGCGGATTTAGTCGCAGCGGCGAGCTTTTCTGTTTCTCTTTTTGCGGCAAAAAAGAGAAATTAAATTAAAGCGACTTCTATAAACTCCACGTAGTTTCGACTCAAAGCAAATCCTTCATGAGACAATCACCAAGTTAGTTTCAAAAGTTAAAAAATGTTAAAATTGCAGAACCGAATATTTTTCTTCATACCTTTGCTGAACAACTAATAAATCCAAAATCTATGAAAACAAAAAAATCTCTACAATCATTAGAGAATGATGATCGCATATATAGTAATATCGACATCCCTTCAAAATCACTTCCCAACGGTTATTATCAATGGCGAAATGATATTGAACAGCTAATAGAGATCTCTAAGTTCCGTTCCGTTATCAACGTAAATACCGATACGTTAACATTATATTGGAACATAGGCAACAGCATATTACATAAACAGGAAAAAGAAGGTTGGGGTAAGAAAGTAATAGAACAATTGTCAAAAGATCTTAACAAGAGATTCCCATACGACAGAGGTTATTCCGAACGTAACTTAAAATATATGAGACAATTTTCTGAAGCATATCCTGACTTCCCGATTTTGCAAGTACCACTCTCAAAATTAAGAGAAAACACAACATGGCAAGTATCACTTGCCGAATTACAAAAAGATGACGTCGAAATAGTGCAAGTACCGCTTGCACAAATAACATGGTATCATCACATCTCATTGTTATCTAAGGTAAAAGACATTTCAGAACGCGCTTTCTACATTATGGAAACTGCCAGAAACGGATGGAGTCGCGACATCATGTTAATACAGATAGAAAATGGCTATATAAATTCTAAAGGTCTTGCTATCAACAATTTCGATAAAGCGTTTCCTCCACTTCAGTCTGATTTAGCCAAATATCTATTCAAAGATCCATATAATTTTAGTTTCTTGGGGACCATGGCGTTACAAAACGAATTAGATATAGAAAAGAGTCTAACAAGTAAAGTTACTGATTTTCTTTTAGAAATGGGACATGGATTTGCCTTCGTAGGCAGACAATACCATATTTCTGTTGACGAGGATGATTATTATATTGACATTCTAATGTATCATTTAAAATTACATTGCTACGTCGCCATAGAACTGAAAGCAGTTGAGTTCAAACCTGAATTTGTCAGTAAACTGAACTTCTACATTTCAGCCATAGATGAATATGTAAAATCTCCTGAAGATAAACCGACAATTGGATTACTGTTATGCCGTGACAAAAGCGATAAGAAAGCTGAATTCTCTCTTCGTGGCATCACCCAACCGATGGGAATAGCTCGATACGAGATAGAAAAAATATTCGCAGACGTAGCATCTGCTTTACCTAAATAATTTTTAACATAACCTTTACTTCATTTCTTTGTTTGATGTTAAAATAAGACAATGGTAGAGACGCATCAATGTTACCTGCAAAACAAAAAAAACATTGATACGTCTAAAAACCACAGATAATTATTGACATTAAATCTATAATATATGAAAACATCTAAATTTATATTATTATCAATCACGACTTTAAGTATGATGTTTCTTCTAAGTTGTGATAATGGAAAAGAGAAGAAGTCGCAGGTCGCTTCTGTTCCGAAAGTAGATGTCGCAAAGCCTTACGTTATGCCAATCGTTTTGCACAAAGATTATCCTGGGTATCTGCAGGCGAGTAACATCATCAATGTTGTCGGACGCGTAAGTGGTTATGTCACAAAGCAAAACTTCAGCTCTGGACAATATGTCAATGCTGGCGACTTGCTTTATATCATCGATCCTTTAGTTTATGAAAACGAGGTAAATCAGGCGAAGGCTAACCTTCATTCTGCGGAAGCGAGTTTAGATTATTACGAGAACAACTACAACAGGATGTTGGAAGCTTCTAAGAGCGACGCTATCAGTCAGATTGACTTGATACAAGCAGAGACTAACGTCCGTACCGCACAGGCTAATGTCGAGAGTGCGAAAGCCGCATTGAAGACGGCGGAAAAGACTTTAAGTTATTGTTACATAAAGGCTCCCATCTCAGGTAACGTTTCTACGAGCGGCGCCAGCGAAGGCGAATATGTCGATGGCTCTATATCGCCTGTTTTATTAACGACGATTTACAATAACGACCCGATGTTCGCTTATTTCAACATAGAAGACAATCAATATCTTACAATGAAAGTCGCAAGTAAAAATTGGGATTCGTCATTACCGAAAAAAGTATATATAAATATGCAGGAAGATATGTTTCCGCAGATCGAGGCGACACCTAATTATATATCGCCCTACGTTAATCTAAAGACGGGAACTTTGATGTTGAGAGCTGTTTTCGACAACAAAGACACTGATTTAAAAAGCGGTATGTATTGCACCGTTTCCTTGCCTTACGGAGAGGAAGACGCCGCGATTCTGATTCCCGACGCTTCCTCTGGCACCGACCAATCTGGAAGATATATTTACGTAGTGGATAACGATAACATCGTATCTTACAGACATATAGAAGTCGGTGAGATTATCAACGACAGTCTCATTCACGTCACTTCAGGATTGTCGCCCGACGAGAGATTTGTTACAAAAGCCTTGCTGAAAGTCAGGGCAGGAATGAAAGTCGAACCTATAAATCAATGATGCCATGTTTACAAAATTCTTTATCGACAGACCTGTTTTCTCGACCGTCATCGCTATAGTCATCGTCATAGCGGGCTTGGTGACGCTGAGGACGTTACCCGTTGCGCAATATCCCGACATCACGCCTCCAACTGTCATGGTATCAGCTTATTATCCTGGAGCAAGCGCCGAGACAGTTGCACAGACAGTAGGCGTTCCTATCGAGCAACAAGTCAACGGCGTGGAAAACATGATGTATATGAGTTCGAGCTCATCGAGCGACGGAGAGTACTCATTGACAGTGACTTTCGAGTTAGGAACAGATATTGACGAAGCCGCCATCATGGTGCAAAACAGAGTCAATCTCGCTGAGGCAAATCTCCCATCGTCTGTAAAACAACAAGGCGTAAGTGTCCTAAAACGCAGTCCGAATCAACTGATATTCATTACATTAGACAGCGATTTAGAACAATACGACGGTTTGTTTCTCGCCAATTATGCCAATATCAATATCGTCAATGAGTTGGCGCGACTTAAAGGTGTCGGTGACGTTCACGTTTTCGGAGCATCAGACTACGCCATGAGAGTGTGGTTAGATCCAGAGATTATGAGAATCAGAGACATAACACCCGACGAAGTCTTGGCGATGATAAAATCACAGAATATGGAAGTCTCTGCCGGTGCCGTCGGCGCTCCTCCTACTTCCAACGAGATGGCTTTTCAGTATAGCATCAGCACAAAAGGCAGACTTATTAACGAAGAGGAATTTGGCAATATCATCATCAGGACTTTAGAAAACGGTGAATATCTGCGACTTAAAGACATCGCCAAGATAGAATTAGGCTCACAGTCGTATTCAGTCACAACGACGATGAAAGGCGAAGAGATAGCCGCAATCGGTATCAACCAGATGCCAGGCTCCAACGCTTTGGATGTAGCTAAAGAAGTGAAAGCCAAGGTAAAAGAGTTGCAACATTTCCTTCCAGAAGGTATCAATATGAACATCGTGATGGATAACACGAAATTCGTCACAGCCTCCATCGACGAAGTCTTAGTCACGATAGCTGAGACGACATTATTAGTTATCTTAGTGATGTTCTTGTTCTTACAAAACTTCCGAGCTGTCATCATTCCTGCATTAACAATTCCGATCTCATTGTTAGGAACATTCGCCGTGATGCGGCTTCTCGGATTTTCCATAAATTTATTAACATTATTCGGATTAGTATTGGCGATTGCTATTGTAGTCGATGACGCTATCGTTGTTGTAGAAAACGCTTCTCGACTAATAGAATCGAAGCTACGGAAACGCAAAGACGTATCGCATATATCTAAGAAAGAAGAACTTGCAATACGTAAAGAAGCTGTAACAGAAGCTATGAAAGAGATACAAGGTCCGGTTATAAGTATCGTTTTGGTCTTACTTGCAGTCTTCATTCCAACAGCATTCATCGGAGGAATCACAGGCGAGCTTTACAAGCAATTCGCTCTCACAATCGCCACTGCCACAGTGATTTCTGGAATAATATCCTTAGTATTCACTCCAGCTATGTGCGTACTTTTCCTCAAAGAAGAAAAATGGAGCCTCAAATGGTTCAACAAATTATACGACAAGACTTTAGGATTTTACATCAGAATAATAAAATCATTTTTAAGAAGACCTGCCGTAGCACTGACGACATTCGTAATCATCTCAGCATTAACGATGTACATCTTTATAAAATTACCTAATGAATTTTTACCTAAGGAAGACTTAGGATATTTCATGGTGACGGTACAACTTCCCAATTCTGCAAGTTTGGAAAGAACAGAAAAGGTTACAGAGGAACTTTCTAAGATGTTAGACAAATATCCAGAGATCGACACTTATTTGGTTATCAACGGATTTTCTTTTGTAAAAGGCGGCAACAGTTCCAACGAAGCAAGTTTGTTCGTAATGTTAAAAGACTGGGACGAACGTAAAGGCAAAGGCGAAAGCGCGACAGCTATCATCGATAGAATCAATATGGAAGCTACTGAGATACAAGAAGCTAACATTTTCGCTATCAACCCTCCTTCAATACCAGGACTTGGAGCTTCGGGAGGATTAGCATTCGTACTCGAAGACCGAAACAATTTAGGAACGACAGAGTTAGAAAACGCCGTCGCCACCTTGATGGAAAACTATCAAGAAGAGCCAGCCTTGATGTATCTTCAAAATCAGTTTGAAGGTAACAGTCCGCAGTTTTTCCTGAACATAAACCGCGACAAAATCGGCATGATGGGATTACAAGTAAATCAAGTCTTTGACGCATTGTCGTCATATATGGGCTCCACTTTTGCCAACGACTTCGTGAGATTCAACAACATATATCAAGTCATCATTCAGGCAAATCCTGGAAATCGTAATGTTATCAGCGACATCTTGAAGTTAAGCGTGGAAAATCCTAATGGCGAGATGGTTCCATTTTCAGCATTTTGTAATATTGAAGAGAAGATGGGACAGGCACAGATAAACCGTTACAACCTCTACCCTGCCGCTAATATCATGGCGGTTGCAAATGAAGGTTACAGCAGCTCAGAAGCTATGGAAGCATTGGAAAACTTGACAGAGAAATATTTAGGAAATAATTTCGGCTACGAATGGACGTCTGTCGCTTATCAGGAGAAACTATCGATTTCGAGTGTGACGATGATTTTCGTCCTTGCTATAATATTGGTAATCTTAGTCTTGGCAGCCATGTACGAAAGTTGGACCAATCCTTTCGCCGTCATTTTAAGTGTGCCGTTAGCCTTGTTGGGAGTCGTGGCAGGATGTATAATAATGTCGTTGCCGATAAGTATTTATTCACAAATCGGTATCATTTTGTTGATAGCCTTATCGGCGAAGAACGCCATCCTTATTGTAGAGTTCGCCGTTGAATACAGGGCGAGTGGCATGAGCATCGACGATTCTGCCATAGAAGCAGGACGCGTGAGGTTAAGACCTATTCTGATGACCTCGTTGGCGTTCATCCTCGGAGTATTGCCGCTTTTATTTGCGAGCGGAGCCGGCGCAGAAGCACGAATTGCACTTGGAGCCGCGGTAGTATTCGGCATGCTCACAAACACCATCTTCGGAGCCTTATTCGTGCCTAACTTCTTCAGGATGACAGAGAAGATCCACGAAAAGATTAGGAATTAGGAATTGGGAACTGGGGACGGGAACTGGGGATAATAATTCCTCGCAAAGGCGCAAAGTACGCAAAGAACTTAGAAAAGACCTCAGCGTAACTCTGCGTCTCTGCGAGAGAGAAAAATATTAATTACCGATATTATTAAAAAAATTCCATTCCATTTTGAACAAAATCTTACTCTCGATTGTATTATATACGGTTTTGGTTATACATTTCAATTTTCTCAAATGACGAAAAGCACTCAAGTTCTCAGCTGGGTGCTTTTTTTAGTTAGGAGCACCCTTAGATTACAAATTATTCATTGTATCTTTATTTCTTTTTTATCAGCTTCTTCGTCTGTTTTCCAATATTTTTAATGTCACCTTCTAATTTACGTTGAACCTTTTTTACATCTTCATCTGCTGGCAATAATTCTGGCTTCACACCACGTTCATATAACATATTCCTTACTGCTTTGTTATTTTCAACATGTTCGTTTTCTATACTTTGCATTCCTTGCAAATCCTTATCCTGAACATTATGACTTGTCAACTCTGTTGCAAAATCTTTTGCTTTGATCGTTAGTGTCGGAAGGAAGTCGGCAAGTGGACGATTTTCAGGAACAGACAATTTTCTCTTCATCATTTTGGTATTAAAGCCTCCAAATAAAGCCCTATCTCCCTCACTTCTAATCACAGAGAATCCCTTTTCATTGACTCCTCTCTCGTAAATGATTCCGGAAAGTTTCTTTTCACTTTGAGATAATTTTTCTCTTGCAGTAACCCTGGAAACATCCGATAATCTCTGTTCTATTATTTCCTGTTTTCTAGTTTGTACAGCAAAATATGTCTGTGCAAAGGCTATTTCTGGCTTATTTGCATCTCCATTCTGCGCAATGAGATAGCATGCGTAACGGGTCAGTGCAATATCTTCTATTTGACGCTTAGCTCCCTTTGCAAGATTTATCATTTTGTTAAATTCAACAAAATGATCGTCAATTTTTGCACCTGCATTTATGCACGATACCTTTGATTTATCTATAATCTTAAGAAAATTACGCCATTCGGTGTAATTAAAAACAGATTGTAATTCACGTGCGCTCCAACATTCAATTCCGTTATACTCGTAACAAGCACCTTCAAATTTGAATAACAATTCTTGGATTAATTCAGATTTCATAATATTAAATTTAAAGTTCTCTGCAAAATTAACAACAAAACACTTATAATACAAGGACTTTTATGTTAAGAATTATTATGATCATCATAATAACTTGAGTGCCTTTTTTATTAGAGATATATTTTTTTCGCAAAGGCACAAAAACACTCAAGTTCCTATCTGGGTGCTTTTTTAATTAAACTACATTATGTTTCCATTATAAAGATCTTCGAGATGAAATTCCATGTCATTTCCCCAAATTATATTGCCGTTTATCAATTTCCCTTTCTTGAAATTCACGACTTTAAGATATTTATTATACTGAGGATGAGGATGACTTCTAATAAATTCTCCCACATCAATTTTCTTACGAGTAAAGTCATCAAACAAAATGTCAACAGTCAAATCGTCATTATAAACAGCCTCAATAATCTGAATCTGGTCTTCCATTATATTTTATCTTTAATATTGGTTTTCTTTATCTTCTTTTTTAAAACAAAAAAATCTATCCATTTATTTACAATTTCAGGAGCATATTTCTCAACAAACGATAATGCTATCTTCAAATCATTTTCTGAAAAAGTCTGTGCTTTTGAATTGCGTTGTCTAATTTCCACTATCTCAGCATCATCAATAATTATTTCAAAAATAACTTCCGCTCCACCTTTCTGCACATGAACGTGAATCGGTTCGTGTTCATTAGAGTAAAACTTAAACACAAAACCAAAATATTCAAATATTGTCGGCATGATAAATCTTGTTTAATGGTTTCTACAAAAATACAATTAATATTATAACAATTAATTATTTCCTAAAAAATGCACTATGCAAATCTATACAAATTAAATCACAATATATTATTCACAATGCTCATTGTTTTCAACATTTATCGAATTTAACATTTATTTATCAAACCTTTAACAATTATTCTTAAAATAAATTAAGGCTTCATAAAAATTCATGTATCCTTAAAAAACTCTTTCCATTTTGAACAAAATCTCACTCTCGATTGTATTATATACGGTTTTGGTTATACATTTCAATTTTCTCAAATGACGAAAAGCACTCAAGTTCTCAGCTGGGTGCTTTTTAATTTTTAAACTGATTTTCAATTTCTTCTATTGTCGGCAACGATGATTTAAAATTCTCTGGCATCAATCGATTTAATTCATATTCAGAAATCCCTATCGGCAAATTTGTAGTTTCAAGAGCATATTGCGCCACAACATTAATTCGTCAACAACCTGTTGACGAATTATATCATATTGATTATAAAATATATAAAACCGTTTCATATATTTAATATTAGTCGCAGAAAAACCAGACATATCAGGAAATTCTCTTTTCAGGTCTTGACTTAATTTATCAAAGAAACCTGTTCCCCATTTTGAGTCCATGCGTTTTTCAGAGATTTCTTTTCCCATCCGCCAATAAAGTTTCAGCAGTTCAGTATTCACCTTAATAGAAGCCTTGATCTGTCTCTGCCTAATTTGCTGTTTCAGTCCAACAAACCACGACCTATATTCATCGGAAAAGTTTGACGGAATAATGTTATTTATTTTTTCCATAAATCTTAATTTTGGTTATTTTTCGCAAAGTTATACAAATAAAAATCTAATACAGTTGGTCATCTCACAATTTGTTTCAACATTCAAGCATTTTAACATCCTCTCAATAAATCATTAACAATATTCCTTAAAATCTATTAAGGAAACTTCTATAAATTGCTTCGCGAGTGATTTATGATTTTATCTTTGATAATATTTTTTATCTCCTCTTTGAACAAAATCTTACTCTCAATTGTATTATATACGGTTTTGGTTATACATTTCAATTTTCTCAAATGACGGAAAGCACTCAAGTTCCCAGCTGGGTGCTTTTTTAATTAAAGCAAATCGTGGTTTTAGATAAAGCAAGTATAGTAGGAGACTGACTCGGCAGGCGGTTTCCTCGCCATAAAGACAGTACTCGGAAGCGATATTCGTCCATCGAAATTGATGCTCATTTACCCCGTTGTCGATTGCTCTATGCGCACCGAGAGTATGGCCAAGTTCAACGACACTCCTGTGTGGAACAGAGAGTTAAACCAAAAGATGTGGAAGTATTACCTGCAAGAAACAACAGAAGAGTCGCTACTTGACCTTAGTGAGAATGAACTGCGGAAGATGCCTGACACTTATATCGAAACAGCTGAGTTCGATTGTTTACGAGACGAAGGCAACGATCTTGCAAGGATGTTGCAAAATGCAGGTGTAGCGATTACCTACGTCCAGACCAAAGGCACGATGCATGGTTTTGATATGGCACAGCGCAGCGAGTTAACCCAACAGCAAATTACAGAACGCTGCAAGTGGCTCGAAGATTAGTAAAGCTATGGCTATCATACATCTTGAACGATTCGCTAAGAAAACAATTCCATTCTTCTTAACATAAAATGTTTATGGTACAGCCAAGAGCTATAAACAGAGAGCACCCGTTTTTATTCGCATTTTCACTCTCAAATTTACGACACGCCTTTTATCAAGATTCCTCACCCTTCATTGTTATTTTGACTCTATTTATCTCTTTAATCAACTGAGACTTTGTCGGCAGATACAACTGATATTCATTGGCAAGAATAGTCTTGTTGTCTTCAGGCAGTGTCATTTTTACCACAGTATCATTTTTAGAAGTTCCGAGTAAGATACCGATTGTAGGATTCTCGTCAGTCAGTTTTTCACATCTGTCATAATAATTTACATACATCTGCAGCTGCCCTAAATCCTGATGAGACAACTTTCCGTTTTTCAACTCGATGATGACAAAACAACGTAGCAGGCGATTGTAGAAAACCATATCTATAAAAAATTCGTCATCTTCAAGTAAGATCCTTTTTTGTCGTGCCACGAAAGAAAAACCGTTTCCCATTTCTAAAAGAAAATCTGTAATGTGAGAAATGATTGTGCTTTCTAAATCCTTCTCATAATATTCAGCTCTACGATCCAATCCCAAGAATTCCAGCACCATCGGTTCTTTTATTATTTCCTGTGGACTTTGAGGAATCCGTTCCCTGCGAGCCACAGCAAGCACACTTTTCTTATCATTACTAAGCAACAGTCTCTCATAAAGTTGAGAGTTGATTTGTCGTTCCATCTCTCTGCCGTTCCATCCGTTATTGACAGATTCCAACTCGTAATATTCCCTTTTGTCAGGATCTTCAATCTGTATAAGTTTTCGATATTGAGTCCAGTTCAATTGCGAACGCAGTGCGTTCGCAATCGGATAGACCCTGTAAAATTGTCTGCTTTGTTCCAAAATCCTTACAGAAAAACCGCTGCCATATTCTGGAATCAATTTGTTAGCAAGATTCTTAATCAGATATGAGCCATAATCGGCTCTGTCTTTACCATCCTGTTCCTCCTCGAATATCCGTTTGCCGATGTCCCAATACATTCTCACGCGACAAAAATCGACGCTTCTCACAGCATTCTGGCGAGCACTGTCGATTATGCTTTTAACATCATCAATAAAACTCTTACTGTTTAAATCTTTATTTCCCATAACATCATAAATTTTGGTATAAATTCTCACCCGCAAAGTTACAACACACCCATTCCTTTGGTCAAGACTTTTTCACAAGAAAATTACGCTTTTAACAATTTTTAACATGAATGTTAATGAAATTAAGAAAGATATGTTAAAGGATTTTAAGACAATGGTCAACAGACAACGGACAACAGACTTTGAGTTTGATGTTTTGCTATGAACTGTGAGCATTTATGCAACCCTTTAGACTTTAAACTATAAACTATAATTATGAATTATGCATTATGAATTAAGCATTAAGCATTGTTTCAACTCCTTCCTTCCAACCACATCTTTCATAAGCTCAAAAAGTTCGCTGTCGATTTCAGCGTAGCGGATGTTTTTCCGAATTGTCCCAGAGGAGTAAGGATTCGATTTCTTTAACTGAGCGATAGTCTCCTCTCCGCCACAGAAAGGAACGAGACGCCAAAAAGGCTCATAACTCAGATGCCAGAACGGAGTGCCCGCGTTCCTTACCCTCAGCATCCACTTCACGAAGCTGCTCAAAAGGGGATTGGAGTTCGGGGATATAGACTTTTTGTTTGGATATTATTACTCATTGCCTCAATTAACACCTATATATTATTGTTCCGTTTGTCCTTCTGCAGCAAAACGTTTATCTTCTTTTATAAGTTCAAAGTATGGTAAATCCCTAATACCACATACGCGTTGACCAATCTTACAAATGCTTTCAAATATTTTAGCCTTATTTATGTACTCCATATAACGGTCGCTATTCGTATCACTCGCACCAAATATACATGAAATTTCAGTTTTACTTATTGAATTTACATGGTGAATTATCCAACTTAAAACAAACTGTGAGTAATCTTCTTTACTCGTTTTAAAGTCGCTAATATTTTGAGTTGATAATATCATACCAACACCAAACATTCGTCCTTCGCTTATAATGTTTCTAAAAGAATAAAAATCTTTTTTCAAAAAATTATGAGCTTCGTCTACAAGTATAATGGCTCTTAGTTCTCGGAAACCATCTAATTGTTTACTTGCTCCAAGTTGTCTCATTTCTGCATAAAACAAGTCTAAGATCAATGAAACTATAACCTTTTTTGTATCATCTGGATAAAGTGTGAGGTCTATAACGCGAACGCGATCAAGCCACTCAAACATCGAAACACATTTTGTGGTATCTGAGGTAAAGATGGTGTAATCTCGTAGCTTATCAAACAATGCATATGCTTTATCGTTTGCATCATAAGCTTCAAAGTATTTTTCAATAACTTGTTCCATCGTCGGCACAGCATTCTGCCAAGTTGAAGGATCACGAGTAATTCCAGCTTCTGCGTATGTGTCAATAATAATTTGTTTAATATTACTCTGTTGCTTCAATCCAAGACCATATGCTTTGGCAAATGAGTCTGCTATACGGTCTGCTGTAATAGCAGGTAAATTCATTCCTTCAACTTCATCATTAACTACCAGTTTTAGAGGGTTAAATGGATAGTTAAATTTGTAACTTGTTCCATCTACAGTGTCTAAAAAATCCTGATCCTTATAATCTCCCTTATAGTCAAATACAAGTAA
Source organism: Bacteroidales bacterium (assembly GCA_045592965.1). Taxonomy (GTDB): domain Bacteria; phylum Bacteroidota; class Bacteroidia; order Bacteroidales; family F082; genus Limimorpha. The sequence continues at coordinate 71,696 of JAZNVS010000071.1, forward strand.
TCCCATAGGACGTCCATCAACATTGTGACAACTCTCTTTTGCGAACTGAGCAATCACAGAGCGAGCAAATTGAGTCTTTCCAGTTCCCATTGTACCTATGATTCCCATATTTGGATGAGAAACCATTTGAGTATTGTTTGGTTCAAAAATAACTTTCTGCGTTCCACCTTTCACACTTCCTACAACTATTTGTATAGGCTCACCTCTATAGGATATAATAGTGGTTGTTTCTTCATATTTTATTTGCGGTTGGGCAGTAGTCTTGATACTATTATCTTTCTCATCACTATTTTCATCATCCTCAACATTCTGTTCAAACAAGGATTTTGGTTCTTCATGCTGTATGGTTATGCCTTCTGATGAAGACAAAACAGTTTGAGCATCATTATCTACTATGATGTCGTCGTCTTGCAATGAACCAAGTACTGCATTTGACGGATCTGCTACAAATTCGAAACATTCACGTTCTGAAAAATGTATCTCACAAATAGGAATGCCTTCGGTCAAACTTGTAGTCATACTTCTTGTCGCCGTACCATAAAATGAGACAACCGCAGCAACTCCCAGCTTTTTTAATGGAAGGATTTCCTGAATATTCCATTTCAAATTAAGTAATGCAAACCTACATGATTCAACCGTATTGTAGTTTGTAATATTCATCAAATTGTTTGCAGATAATTTCTCAGCATTAGCAAGAAACTGTGATGCAAAAAAGGTTCTATATATTTTTGTTTCGAAATCATCTTTTGTAAACAGATGTTCCTTAAACTGTTTCCATGTACGACATACTTGCTTTGCTCCCTTCTCTGCAAAAGATATAGAATTAGATGCTTTGACTTCAATCGGATAAAAATAAAGTGTTGGATTATTGGTGTCGGTAGCATCAAGTCCTATCATGAGTAAATCATCTGACATAACCCCTTTAACACCCAAAGTTTTTTTGGAGAAAATACCATCCATTTTTAATCCGATTTCTCCGGTTACACGAAGAATCTCATCCAAAGAAACAGGTATCCATATTAATCCAGTACTACGTTGTAGGAATCGCTCCATCACAATGCTTGTTGCAACCAAACTCATTTTTTCGCGTACTTTTCCCTCTGTCTGGTTAACAAGACGTAGCATCCAACTTCCATTAAGACAATTAAAATAATTCTTCATGGTTTCATTGAATTGCGGAAAAAGTAATTGCGATAGTGCATATTTTTCGTATGATTTCCTTAAGAGATTTTCATATAAACCAATATGTTTTGTTACAGTAATACTGTCGTATTTGGCATTTATACTAACCTGATCTGTGTAATGTACTACATACAAATCTTGTTGATAGAAGAAGTTTATGTCGACTTCCGGATTGAGAAAAGTTACCCAATTAGCGTTCCTATAGATAGAATCTAATAATTGTGAATGTTTAAACGCAAACTTCTTAGTTACACCTGTCGAAAGAGAATAGGTATTACTTCCATCATTTTTCTCGTTGCCATAGATATTGTTGTATGCCATTGCCATCGGATGAATAAAGCCTTCTGGATTTTTTACGCCTTTAGTACCAAATCCGATATAATACACTCCGTCCTTTTGCAATGTAGATGGAATAGATATTAATCCGTTCATTGCAAGTTCTGTTCTAGTTTCATTAGTTGATGGTGTTACATATTCAGAACCTGTATTCATCTGATAGAATGCAATATGGCAATAAGCTATTTCATTGTTACATTTGGTGATGTCATGCTTATAGAATGACATTCTTGTAAAAAGCTGATGAATTATGTCCTGGCTTGTGTACTCGCCTTTTAAATCAAGTTTATCTATTCCTATAGCTTTTAAATCTCTTTCGATACTGTCTAATGAATCAAGCCTATTTAACCTTTCAAAGAAAGTTTCATCATTTATATCATCAACATATTCGTGCAGTTCTATTCGTTGTACCCCCTTAGAGTATTGTATCTTAATAAATTCTACAATTCCTTTTATCAGATTTGAATCATCAGACAGGCCTATTGCGCTGATAACTATCGGACATTCTTTATTTTGGAAAAGGTATTCAAAGTTTTTAATAAACTCTTGCATTTTCCCTTTCACCATATTTGTTGTTACATCATTAGCTCTCTCTTGTTGTTTGCTATCCGCTTTTTCAAAGATTAACCAATTACGGATGTCTTCTAATTGGTTGTTGCTGTATGGTCGCATTGGAGTGCTTTTGTATGTCAAATATGGAATTAAGTAGAATGGAGTTAGTAGTTTTTTAGCATAAGACGCCTCTTCTCCATTCGATTGAAAGTCGTATTCAAGAACGTAAGCAACCATTATTGGATGGAACGGTGACAGATAGAATTTATCACCATTATATAGAGTACCAAGACGTGTCAAATTATGTGCCAGTTTACTCATACTTTGTCCTACAGGAATAGATGCGATAGCATTTACTACTGCATCGCAATAGTCTTTGTAAAGTTTCCTAAGTTCATCGTCTAGTGGGCACAACGATGGTATTGTTTCTCTCTGCTCGAAATATTGATAAATAGCAGTTAAAGTTTCTCGGACTTTATAATTGACATTCAATTGTAGAGGTATTGAATCGCACTGTTGAGTAAGTTCATTATATTCTAGCTCTAATGCAATACAACTATTCTCAACAAACATTTGCTCCCATTCCAAAAATGGACGCCAGTAACCAAAGACTCCGCGTTCTATTTCTCCGTCTGTAACTTTTTTGAAAGATACACCATCCCGTTCAATTCCTTTATGAATGGTTTTAAGTGGAAAAGCGTCAGGACCTAATGGAGGTACAGGTTTTGCCACATTTAATTTTAATGTAATTTTTTGAGTCATCTTCCCTAAATCTACAAAGAACTCAATTGTATCATGTTCATCTTCAGATTCTACAGGAATGACTAACTTTTCGTTTTCTGACCAAACCCATTTCGGCGGAGTCGCAAGTGCAACTTCGCTTTCTCCTTTGCCAAAGCTAAGTGTTAAATACTCGTCGGGGACCTTTACTAGTATTTCTCCCTTCTTGTTTAAGCTGAAGCAGTTTCTTATTTCTTTAAATAAACTAGAATCACATGGAAGACGTAGTATGTAAAAGTCGTGATGATTATCATAGATACCTACCTGACAAGTTATAGGTTTTTCTAATATCGGAACAACAACTTTGTGACCATTTGACTTAAATGGTTTTGGTACCACACCAACATTCTTGTTAAATGTCAGTATAACCTCTTGATATTCTGATGTTGTTTGATCACATATAACAATATAGTTTTTGCTGGCCTTGCCAAGTTTACCCGTATAATTCCATACAAGTTCAACATCCCCCGTAGGATTTGTTAATGAAACATCTTGTAGACGCAAACTATCGGTGCTCGCTTTTCGATTAACGCTATCTAAAAGATCTTGTATATCTGTTCGTTTCCATGAATCCTCTTTTGAACGCGCAATCTTCTTCGATAACTTTTCATCTAAAAACTTTTCTAGCTCTTTAGATTTATCATCCTCATCGTCATTCATTATTGCAGATATCTGGCTGTATAAAGTTTTGTTCTTCTCTGCGCGCTCCTCCATTTCTTTGTCCGAAATATTAGCAGTGCCATAAATTGCTCGGTCTTCGAACATCTCAAGACTATTAAACAGTCCACTCATTGACTCTGCACCAAGAACAGTCATTGTTGATTCAAAATCAAACATATTGGCTGTTCCATCAGAAATAAGTTCTGATACACTTTCCAAATGTTTTTTTAAATAGATTTTCTCAACATCTTTAAACAATTTGATGTCAAAATCTTTTTTTATTCGTTCAACTATATATTTTGGATGCAATGGTCCTCCTTGTCCTTCAAGGTTCATACTCGCAGTTATGAGTGAAGAAAGAATACTTTTTGATAAAATGTAAAGTATTCCGAAGTTCTCGTATTTACCTTGTTGACCTACTGAGTTACGCAGTGTCGTAAGATAGTCTTCATTTGCAGAGCAGTCATCACCAATAATTAATTTAGGTAAATCTGTAGCTACTTTAAAAGCATAGGTACGATATACCTCCTCTTCCACATCAGCCCCTTCGTATACTCCATTAATGGTTATTGGCTCTGATTTTTCCTTTAATGCATCCAAAATCCCTTTGCGATGCTTTTCGTTTTCCACTACCATGCAGAATCTACTGCCTTTAGCTGGTTTGTTGTCATTAAACCAACTTAACAACAAGTCGTTGACTATATAATTATAAAATGACTTTGACATATTGTGCTTCTCCGGAATCGCTCTTCCTGTCTAAAAGGTTTAACTTTAACAAATACGCTTCAATGGCTATACGAGAACTGCGATTGAAGACTATACCATATTCCACAAATCGCTTGTACAAATCTTCTAATTTAGTACGTTTATTCTTGGTTAACATAGCAATCATGAATACAAGCATTTCATTGTCCATAACCAGTATGTAATTGCCGCGACGAAGTTGCAAAAAACGCATACTAAGCAAATCTATAACTTTCTTTCTCATACGATAAATGTAACTTGGAGATTGAAGACCACGACATAACTGTTCTAACTTATAAACAAACTCATTGTATGAATCCACGCTATTGCTTATTTCATCCATTGAGGCACTTTCGCTTTTTCTATTGTTAAATACTTTGCGTTTTTCTTCTTGATAAAGTCTTAAGAGTTCTTCGCAATTCTCCTTGTTCTCTTTAAACGGAGTTTGAGATAATAATTCTATGCAGTCTTTATAGAAACCTATATTGCCACCTAATATGCAATTTAGAATGTCAAGTGCTTGTGAACGACCAAAAATCTTGTCTAAATGTTGCTTGGGAAGTATTTCTTTCCATTTTTCTATAGCATCGTGTGTTACTGATACCTTTTCTGACTTTAGGATAAAATAATATTTAGTTGGTTCACTTGTGTCAAGTTTTTTGTATGACAAATTTGGCAACACTTGTAATACTGCATAGCATGCATAAAAATGTAATAGTAAATGTATATATCTTACGATTGCTGTGGTGTCCTGTTTTAATAACCAATTAAGATCCTCATCAAAAGATTTCTTTACGTATGGAAGTATATAATATTTTTCTTCTACTTCTTTCTTTTTCCCCAATCCAGAAATATTACTTACCATTGCATCCTTAAGCAGATGTGTAAAGATGTTTTTGCTATCCTGATTTGAAATAGCGAAATCCTCTGCAGTCATAGAAAATAAGAAATTTGCAATCTTTGTCTGCCCAGCTCGATACTTTTTCCGATTCTTATCTGATATTAAATCATCATCAGGTACCAATGGTATATATTTTAAAAATGCAATATCTGTAACATTAAGTGTTCCGTTAACCAACATAATGTCACGAAGCATCTTAATAAACTCATCTGCCTGTCCTTCATTCATATTGCATTTTTCGACTAAAAAGGACTTTACAAGTATTTCGGTTTTTCTAAAATCTTCAATAGCTTGAACATCATCGTCTTCAAACATTCGAAAGAAAGCGCCTGTAGCACCCGCTAACCCTCCGCTTTTGTCTATTGCAGATGTTGGATTAGACGTAAAAGGGAGTGTGCGTATTCCTTTTTGCCAGTTGTCAACAAATTTACCATCTTTATCGTGGTAATGCTCTTTATATGCGGCTAGATCTATTTTCATTGTAATTGGACACTGTTAAAAATTTGACTAAGAACCATATCTGTATCACCCACTCTGACAATTGTTATAGAATCAGAACAATCACTTTTCGATGCTAATTCACGTAGGAAGTGGCTAAAAACAATGTTCTTTTCATTCTCATATGTCACAGCAAGTTTCCCTTCTCGTAAATCGTATAGATATGAAAACAAGGAATAGTCCATGGGTAAGTTTATCTCCTCCTGTCTATTTGGAATTTGCCATTTTAGTATAAATCGTGGATAAAACTCCCAAGGTTTGTCTTTAGAGAAGAAATATTGAACCTGAATTGGTTTCATAGCTAAATCTGCAAATAACTTGTATTTTCCGCCTTGTATATTCAATGGTATACTGTTCGGTTTACAATAATAAGAACCGTAGTGACGCGGTATCGTTTCTGTAACAAGTGAATATACATCCATCATCTTTTTGGTATCGCCTCCGAATATGCCTTTTAGAATATCTACAAATGAAAGATAGACTCTGCTTTCTGAATGGTAAGATAATAAATGCTTGAGACGGAAAAGAAATTTTGTAGTACGCTCTACATCTCTTCCATTATTTGAGTAAAACTGATTTGTACGTGTCAAAAGTTCTTGTGGAACAATATAACCTGATACCAGTTGGGGAATAAAACCATTTGGTATTTTATTGGAAGTGAAGAGTATAGACAAATCCGCATCGTGCTGTGTGCTACTATGCTTCATTGGATCAAGTTTTGAAACAGCCTCAAGGATTGCATTTTCGCCTCCTGTGTATAATAACGTTGGGAGCAATGCTTCATAAAAGTTGCTCTTTTCTTCATATCCCAGAAGTGTCTTGGATATCAATATTGAATATATAAAATCTAGAAACTCTCTAGGTGTTATTGCAAGTTTAAATCGAATGATAGCCTCAATTATAGTGCGTACTATCGTTTCTCTTACTTCTGGAATCATCAATAAACGATAGTTTATCATTATAGGACTTTTAAGACTAATGTTATTCATTAAGTCTTCTTCGTAAGCTCTATAAAAAGGGTTGTCCTTATGCTTCTTGACTATCTTTTCCAAGATTGTACTTAGAAACTTGGAATTAAAAGCTTCAACGCCACTCTTTTGAGTGTCAATCTCAAACAATTGCTTATTTGAGAACTCAACAACTTTAATACGATCAGAATTAATAGGTGGTGTTGAATCATCTTCATCAAATAAGGGTGCGGTTGCATTTATGATTTTTCCATACATTGTGCAAACTGTAGGGTCATCAATAAAAGCATTTAATTTACCTAGATTAATTGCCAAAACTTTCTTCTTAGATGTTGTGTCTATATTTACATCAGAGAAGTCTTCAAGTCCAGCTATGAGTGTTTCTATAGCAGTCTTGTTAGGTGAGCAACTAGCAGTTGCATCATTGTAAAAAGCTTTGTCTCCCCAATCTACCAAATCTTTGATTTTACTAAGCAAATGAGATTTTCCGTCACCGGCACTACCTACAAGCAATATGATACCACCGCCAGCATTGTCAATCTCAATCATTCTATTCATAAGCTCTTCTGATATGGGGCGCTCTGTATGCAGATACTTGTCTATATCACTAAATCCGTTACCTGTTTGTACAGACTCAGCCGAACTTTGGCTTAATGTTGACAATACTTGATATAATTTTGAATCCTTCATTTCTTTATACAAATTATTAACTTGCCCAAAGGTCTGGATTTACTAATTCTTTGAGTTTGTAGTGCGACATTTCTAATAATTCGGCCTTATGCTCTGGAAATTTATCTAATAACTCTACAAATGTTCGCATTGTCTTACAGAGCTTATTGCCATCTCTTTCATAGTAACCGTCTTTATACCTCTCTTCAAATTCTTTGTATGAAATCTGATTTGGAACATCTAATTTTCTGGTTTTTTGTTCCCAAAATGATTGGTTGCGATAACAATACTCCCAGAATGACATATATCGATAAAACTGAGGCTGATTACACCAGCGTGCAATCTGAACATATATGTTAGATAATTCATGATTAAGATAATCGGCATGACGCATAACATAGCCGAAGCATCCATATTGCATCAAAATCTTAATCCTTTCAAATAGAATCTTTATATCATTATATAACTTATTATCTTCTCCAGCTTGTAGCGTATATCCACAAAATAAATAAAACTTTGTGCCTTTTTTAGGATTGTATTTTTTCCAGATTTTAAGAGCTTTTATGATCTTCTCTCTATCGCGCCAATTGTCAAAGGCAAAAATAAAATCACCATGGTAATTGCATTTTGATAACAATTCTGCTATTTCTTCACCATCTTCGCTTTCTGCTAGGATTCTTTCATCAAGTCCCTGGCGGAATTGAAATGGCCTTTTTGAATCTATTAATTTTTGCAGCATAGGTCTCCAAATTTCTTTTGGAGCAGCAAGGAAGTTATCGTCCCATAAGTAAATATATGGACGAAGCAATTTGCCATTTTCATCTCGCTCTTGATCTAGAAACCATTCCAACTCGGAATAACAATAAACTTTGTTTTCTAACTTGTTGACACAAAAAGGACAATGACGGATACAACCGCGGGTTAAGAAGCCAATAGAGTAATACTTGTAATCATTGAAATAAGAAGGTTTTCTTCCTTCTGCTATCTTTTTGCTTATATACTCATCGTACAAATGATAATATGGCATTTGCCGACGCATGTCTATTCCAAACTCTCTTGTTCCACCTCTTTTGTTACGTAGTGTGTTTAAAAATTTATCAGACTCAAGGCTGTTCATGTCTAGCGCCCTGGCATTTTTAAAATCTTGTAAGTCCCTACTTATAGCATAGTCTCCAGTTCCTCCGATTTTAATTTTTTTCTCTGCTTTGGTGCCAATAACTCTTTCATACAAAATAGGATTGGGTGTAAATGAAAAAACTTTTGACATATAAATCACGTCATACTTAGAAATGTCCTCTTCGTTGTCTATGATAAGATGAAACTTAACATCATTGTCATGTAGAAACCCTGCCAATTTAAGTAATGCAAGATTTGGGTGACGCGTTCCTCCATTTAGAAGGTCCGCATCAACCAAACCAATCAATATTTTATTCTTTGCTCCCATTTGATATTATTACTTCGTATATGTACAGTAGTCAATGACCAACAATTTGTGCCAGATACATTGCAAAAACTCTATCGTATCTCCATAAAAATATCGTTTAACTATGAAATTAAGCCAAGTTTGTTTGATATTATTTAAATTCATATCCATAAAAATCCTATCGCTATTCTATTGCAAAGTTAAAAATTATTATGAAAATACTGTTATATAAAAATAAAAATTCTTGTTTGCCCTTACAAACTGTAAAAACAATATTTACAGAACGTGAGGAAATATAAAACTAGGTACTTACCATCTTCCTGTCATCTTCCTGTCAAGTTCCTGTCAAGTTCTAACCTCAAAAAAATCAGTCGGCGGAGATGACATCCACCGACTGATAAAGGAAGGTTTCTCGGTATTAGGCAATAGAAGGATAAGAAAGACTCACGCCCTCATCGCCTCTGCACGACGAAACCATGTCGTAGATGGCAACACGCTTGTTGGCATTGTAAACCAACGACATCGTGAAGTCAGTATCCGAAGCGTTGCCAACTCCGCTGTTGTCGCCCCACGACAATGCGACCTCACCCTCGTTATTCAGCAGCTGAATGTTCAGAGGCAGCTCGAGACTACCCTTCGACACCATCACCTTCGAGTAATCAACGCCAAAATCAGGCGAAACATCATCGGCTTCAGAAACGCAATAGCCAAAGCAAATTTTCCGCGCTGCGCCAACTGCTTCGGGCTACGAGCGTCCTTCACATTAGGAGCAATACCCCTCTTTTTGGCTAAATGTTATCCGTGCCCATTTGTGGCATCAGTGGGAAATGTTCTTTTCTCCCACGGATTTCACGGATTCAGCAGAAACTCCAGTCATTGGATTATTTTCTGCCGCCTTGGAGAAATCGCGTTAAGAAATTTTATTGACGGAGCGGTTAAAACAAAAATACTGTCTGAGCGCAGCGAGTTTATTTTTGTTCAGCGGAGACGATAAAATTTTAGCAGATTTATCCGCAGCGGCGAGCTTTTTCTGTTTCTCTTTTTTGCGGGAAAAAAGAGAAAGAAAATAATTTTTTTGTTAAAAAAGATTAACTTTATTTCTCTTGACAGAGAGGAGGAAAGACCGTATCTTTGCAAAGTAACTTCAAACACAAGATTTATGACAAAGAAACAAGCATTACAATTATTTGAACAGAAGAAAGTCCGCACAATCTGGAACGAGGAACAAGAAAAATGGTATTTCGCAATCGTCGATGTTGTCGCTGTCTTGACGGAACAGGATGATTATCAGCTATCAAGAAACTATTGGAAAGTATTGAAAAATCGTCTGAAGAATGAAGGAAACGAAACGGTTACAAATTGTAACCAGTTCAAACTTCAAGCAGCTGACGGCAAGATGCGACTTACGGATGTGGCTGATACAGAACAATTGTTTCGTCTGATTCAGTCGATACCGTCGCCAAAAGCGGAGCCTTTCAAGATCTGGATGTCGCAGGTGGCAAGCACCCGCATCGAGCAGATGCAAGACCCGGAACTCTCCATCGAACAAGCCATGCTCGACTACAAACGTCTCGGCTATTCCGATTCTTGGATCAACCAACGACTGAAAAGCATAGAGATACGCAAAGAACTGACCGATGAATGGAACCGCACCGGAGTAACGGAGAATTATCAGTATGCGACACTTACAGATATTATCACAAAAGAATGGAGCGGATTCAAGACTAAGGAATACAAGCAGTTCAAAGGATTGAAGAAGGAAAGTCTTCGTGATAATATGACAAATGTAGAATTGGTTCTTAATAGTTTAGCGGAAGCATCAACGACGGAAATATCCAAGGAGAAAGACCCTTCAGGATTTGAAGAAAGCAAGGTGGTTGCAAAAGAAGGAGGTGAAGTCGCCAAGATAGCGCGCGAACAGTTAGAAGCTAAGATAGGAAAGAGCGTCATCTCACATAGAAACGCCAAAGACTTTCTTCGACTTTCTGATGAATGAAGAGTTTGTAGTTTATAGTAGTTTGAAAGTTGAGAGTAATTAAGTTTTAAAGTTTATTTGCTCTGTGTTCGGATCCAAACCTTAAACCCAAATAAGCCAGTCGGTTTATCACTGAAAAATCATGTTATCCAAGAAAATATTTTTTTTGCAAAAAACAGATAAAAATACGTCTGTATATAAAAAATGTTTGTATCTTTGCACCAATAGAATCCGCCACGCTTCCCGATGAACAGCGAACCAGGGCGGAACTTTTATTTTATACTTATACCAATATGCCAAAAAATTATACGAAACCTCCGATTTCTATCTCGGAACAGATTCTTACATTAAAAAAACGAGGTCTTATCATAGACGACATCTCATCCGCAGAAAAGATATTAAGCGAAATAAGTTACTTTCGTTTCGCCGCATACCTGCGTCCTATGGAGAATGATAAAATCACGCATCAATTTAAAGACAACTCACTTTTTGAAAATGCAGTGCGACTCTACGAATTTGATTCCGAATTACGAAAAATGCTATTCAATGCGATTCAACACATCGAGGTCTCTGTCCGAGCTAAGGTGATACATAATTTTTCTATGAAATATGGTCCGTTTTGGTTTATGAATGAAGTATTGTTTCGTGAAAAATCAAAATACATTGATAATTTCAAATGTGTGATACGAGAAGTGTTTCGTGGATTTTATATCAGAATGTAAATCCAAATAAATTATATGCTTTATTATGCTGTATGGCATATTGTCTTGATAATCTTAGCTTAGGAAAAGGAAAAGATTTCAAATGCCAATTGAAGAAAGAATTGTCATCACATCCTTCAATAGACATCAATGCAATGGGATTTACCAAGAACTGGGAACAGGAACCCTTATGGAATACAAGTTTAGAGTTTAGAGTAGTTTGAAAGTTGAAAATAATTAAGTTTTAAAGTTTATTTATTCATTGCTTGAAGCTCATGGCTCAAAGCAAAACCCTAAACTAAAATAAGTCAGTCAGTTTATCCACGAAAACATATATTATCCGAGAAAATATTTTTTTGCAAAAAACAGATAAAAATACGTCTGTATATAAAAAATGTTTGTACCTTTGCACCATTAGAATCCGCCACGCTTCCCAACGAACAGCGTACCAGGGCGGAACTTTTTTTATATGCCAAAATTATGAAATATCTTAAAGAACCACTGACCACATCTCAGATTATCGATGTGTTGAAAGAAAGAGGATTATCTATAGAAGATGAAAACGCTGCTGTTCATTATTTGGAACATATAAGTTATTTTCGCTTCGCTGCATATTTGCGTCCTATGGAAACAGATACGAAATTACATACATACAAAGAAACTGCGACATTCGATAAAGCACGTTCGTTGTATGAATTTGACATGAGACTCAGAGAATTACTGTTTTCAGCCATTCAACAGATAGAAATATCACTACGTTCAAAAATCATTAATAAATTTTCTTTGAAATATGGTCCGATGTGGTTTTTGGAAGAGACATTAGCAATAGACAAGCATAAGTATATTGATAATTTAACCACTATTAAGCGGGAATTAGAACGTTCAAAAGAAGATTATATTAAGGAACATTATGCAAAATATGACAACACTACATTTCCTCCATCATGGAAACTGCTTGAATTGTCATCATTTGGTTGTTTAGTAAAACTTTATAACAATTTTAATGACGTATCAGTCAAGAAGAAAATAGCTAAAGATTACGGAGTCCCACAGCATGAAATAATGGAAAGTTGGATGATAAGCGTTAATGTCATCAGGAACATCTGTGCGCATCACGGAAGAGTTTGGAATAGAATTATTCCTGTGATGCCCCAGTTGCCAAAGACTTTGAAAAATAGCTGGATTGTTAATAAGCCTCAGACTTTCAACAAACTCTATTCATCATTATGCTGTATAGTTTATTGGTTGAATTCAATAAATCCTAATAACAATTTTGTCTCAGATTTGAAATCCTTATTGAAGTCATATTCAAATGTCGATCCCAATGCAATGGGATTTACGAAGAATTGGGAACAGGAACCTCTATGGGATACAAGTTTAGGGTTTAGGGGTTAGAGTTTAGAGTAGTTTTAAAGTTGAAAGTAATTAAGTTATAAAGTTTATTGAAGTACAAAGTTTGTATAGGGCTTTGCGTTTCTCTGCGACTTTGCAAGAGATAATAAACAAACGGACGCAGCATGCCACGTCCGTACAAACGATGATCGTCAATATTTTTTATTTTCCTCTCTCCGCCATCAGGATTTTGATTTCGTTCTCGTTGATTCCTACCATGGCTTCGCCGAGGTCTTCGCTGAGTTCTGCCAAGATACTAGGATTGTTGTAGTTAGCGACAGAATTGACTATCGCCTTGGCTCTTTTCATCGGGTCGCCGCTCTTGAAGATGCCGCTTCCCACAAACACGCCTTCGGCTCCTAACTGCATCATCAGGGCTGCATCGGCAGGCGTGGCGACACCTCCAGCAGCAAAGTTAGGCACAGGTAACTTGCCGTTGTCATGCACATACTGTATCAACTCAAAAGGAACTCTCAACTCTTTGGCGGCTTCATACAATTCGTCGATGTTAAGAGAGACGACTCTTCTTATCTCGCTCTGCATCATACGCATGTGACGTACAGCCTGAACTATGTCGCCAGTGCCAGCCTCGCCTTTTGTCCTGATCATCATGGCGCCTTCGCTGATACGACGCAAAGCCTCGCCTAAATCTCTCGCCCCACACACGAATGGCGTCTTAAACTGACGTTTGTCAACATGATAGACATCGTCGGCTGGCGAAAGAACCTCGCTCTCATCAATATAATCTATCCCGATAGCTTCCAAAATCTGAGCTTCAACAAAATGGCCGATACGACATTTCGCCATAACAGGAATGTTAACGCTTTTTTGTATCTCCTGAATCATCTTAGGATCACTCATACGCGAGACGCCACCTGCAACTCTGATGTCGGCAGGGACTCTCTCCAAAGCCATAACAGCCTTAGCACCAGCAGCCTCAGCAATACGAGCCTGCTCCGGATTAGTAACATCCATAATAACGCCGCCTTTTAATAATACGGCTAAATCACGATTTATTTCTTTCATCATTTATAAAATTAAAAACGATGCAAAGAAAGATATTATCAAAAAACGAAAGAAAATTATGTTCTGATATTGTAAAATATTATTCCTATAACAGTAAATTTATCTCATGCGAAAATCAGATGGTGTACATCTTTCATACTTCATAAAGAAAGAAGAAAACCTCGACTGCGATGAAAATCCAAGACGATTGGAGATTTCCTGTATGTTAAAATTCGTTGACTCTAAAAGTATTTTCGCTTCCTTCATCACATAATCCGAGATAATCTGTTTCGGACTTACTCCGACAACATCATTGGTTACTTTTGACAGATAACGTGTTGATATGCACAACTTATCAGCATAAAAATTAACATCATGCGACTTATTATAATATTGCGCAACGAGCGACATGAGTTTGTTGTAGATGACTGTCTTTCTCGAATGTTGTATTATTTCTTTCACAACATAGACCACTTGTTTATGCATATAATCGTGAGCCTTTTCCAAAGCCGTTGTGATGTCATCGCCGAAAGCGAGACGAGTCGCTATAGCAGAGGAAAGCGCGCCGCCGACACCATGACGCTGCCAACCTTCGGTGTTGTGAGATGTGAAGAAATGACAATTCTCATTCTCATAAAGCAAAGCCGTCAGCAGTCCTTCGGAATGTTTTGACGCACGTAACAGCACAGATTCCGCGCCCATATCGACGAAGACACGAGCGGCCTTTATCATATCGTCGTCGGTCTTGATCTTCATTGCGAGCATCTTTTCTGCTTCGTTGCAACGTAATATCAGCAGCGTCGCCATAGGAACGAGATGCTTTTTAATGGCAGCGACAGCCGCATCGGGAATTATCTGGCTGCCATCAGAAGAAAATATTCCAGGCACCAACACTATTTTCTGCGAGGCGACAATCTCTTTCTTCAGCATCTTTATTGCTGTAACATCACGGACGAGACCTATTTTCGTAACCTTTGGATGCCATTCTTTCACGACAGCCCTTACCTGTCCTATTATCATCTCGGGCGTAATGTCATTTATGGAAGTAGCGCCATTATCATCATGCGTCGTCACAGATGTTATCGCCGTCAGGGCATAACCGCCGAGAGCGGATATCGTTCTTATATCAGCTTGTATTCCAACGACACCTGCGCCGTCGGAACCTGTTATTGTCAATATCGGGACAAGACTTGGCATAAGAATGCAAATTTATAAAGTTTCTTTAAAATCTTAATCAGATAAATATAGAACAATAAAGAATATTTATTACATTTGCAAGCAGAACTTTAAACTTAAGATTTATGCCAAAGATTTACGAATATTTTGGGTTCATATTCTATTTTTATTCTAACGAACATGAACCGATTCATGTACATGCAATTCACGGGGATAAGGAAAGTGTTTTTGATCTAATCATGCAAGATGGTAAACTAATCAAAATCAATATAAGGAAGAGAAAAGGAATTGATATGTTGGTCGATAAAGACATAAATATTGCGGAAACGTTCATTCGTCGGTATCACAAAGAAATAATTGAGAAGTGGGTAACATTCTTTGTGATGAAACAGAATGTCAAGTGTACTGTTATTACAAAAAAGATATAAAAATTATTGTCATGGAGAATCTTCAAATAATTAGTGCCGTTACTGATGGAGAATTGACAGTTCGTTTATATTTCAACGACAACACCGTTCAGATTATTAACATCGGAGATTTCATTCGTCGTCATCCCCATCCGCAATACAACAAATATCTTGATCCTCAGATGTTCAACTGCTTCACTATCGAAAACGGCAATATCGTATGGGGGAAAGATTGGGATTTGATATTCCCTATCGAACAACTTCATGAAGGGAAAATATTGTAGCAGACCTCTATAAATTCACTTCATTATAACAACACTTCATATCAATTTCTCAGATTCTCAATTTCTCAGATTCTCAAACTTTCAATTTTCAATTTTCAATTTTCAACTTATAAAAACCCCTCCCATCATGGCGGCGCCACCGAAACCTAAGTCCTTCAATAAAGAAATCCTGTCATATGTAACACCTCCAAGCGCAACGACTTTCTCATCAATAATACCTTCTTCCGATGCACGTCTCAACTCATCTTCCGTGAACGCCGACTTATATCCTTGCTTTGAAATGCTGTCGAAAATAGGACTTAGAAACACATAGTCGAAATCGTCTTTATATAATTTCACTTCTTCCAAAGAATGACAAGAACGCGTCTTAAATCCTTGATAACCTTCTGGATATTTTACAATATTTTTATTTATATGGAAACCTTTCAACGAAAATTCATAATATAACTCAGGATAATCGTGGACGACGATTCTACTTCTTTCTTCCGATGATAATTCGTTTAAAATATTACATATACAGTCGATATGGACGCGGTGAGCCAGGTCGTTGTTGTGGACGCAGCGAGCCACGTCCCTACAACAAGGTTTCCGAAGATGAACAATGTCGAAGCCGCTCTCAAACAACTTCTTGATGAAAGCAGCCTCGCCATCGTAAAAATCAGGTTTTGTTATCGCGATTAATCTCATATTAGTGTAAGGTGTAGGGTGTAGAGTGTAGAGTTGTTGAAAGTTATGAAGTTAAAAGTTTATAGTTAATAGTTCTATACTAAATCACATCTCTTGACTAAATAAATAAACTTTAAAACTTACAACTCTCAACTTAAAACTACTCTAAACTATAAACTATAAACTTTTAATAATCATCTCCGCGACTTTCTTTCCAGAGAGCAACATCCCGCCAAAGATAGGTCCCATGCGTGGTGTGCCGCTCACTGCCGAAGCTGCCATGCCGCAGACATAAAGTCCTGGGTAAATCTCCTTTGTTCCGTTGACGACTTCCTCTTCTCCTGAGACGACATCTAAAGAACGTTCTCCGATGACATCGCCAGTGTCGGTGGCGAGACGAATGCCGTTCTTACGAGCTACCGTCCTGCACATCTCGCTGTCATGACCCGTGCCGTCGATGACGCATCTCGCCATGATATTCAACGGATCGACATGCATGCCTTCACGCAAGACAGGTGTCCAGTTGACGACGACGCCACTCACGACATCGTTCTTAAAGATGACGTCTTCAACGGAATAACAGTTGAAAATCGTTGCTCCAGCATGAACCGCTTTGTAAAGAAGAGCCGAGGTGCTCTCCACCGAATCCATGACGTAAAGGTTCTCGTCATATTTCTCGTAATTGATGTCGAACTCCTTGATGATGTGGAGCGCTTCTTCCTGCACCACAATCTGGTTGAACATCATAGCGCCTCCCCACATGCCGCCGCCTGGTGATAACTTCCTGTCGAACTGCGCTACTTTTAAGCCGGCTTTAGCGAGATAATAAGCCGCTACAATGCCAGAAGGTCCGCCACCGACAATAGCGACATCTAAATCTAAATTTCTTTCTAACTTACTGAAATAGGTACTGATAATTCCCTGCGATACTTTTTTTTCGATCATAATTATTTTTTATTTATGTCAACAGACTACGGACAACAGTCAACAGTCTGTTTTTGGTTAATAATTTTTATTTAATTTTTATAAATCATCTCAATTTTAGACATATATTCATACGTGTCAATTTATCTTCATAGACGTGTCAATTTATCATTCCTGAGACGCATCAATGTTTGTTTATATTTTATCGGTATCATTGATACGTCTCTACATTGTTAATTGTCAATTGTTAATTGTTAACTGTCACAAATCGTCTGGCTGATTCTCATGGCGCAGAAATTAGGTCCGCACATGGTGCAATATTTTCCTCCCACATGATTTGCTGTCTTATAATATTCCAATGCTTTCTCTGGGTCTAAGCTGAGATTGAATTGGTCTTTCCATCTGAATTCATAACGAGCCTTACTCAATGCGTTGTCGCGTATCATCGCTCCCGGATGTTGTTTCGCGAGGTCTGCCGCATGTGCCGCCAACTTAAACGCTATCACGCCGTCACGCACGTCGTCTTTATTTGGCAACGCGAGATGTTCCTTAGGCGTCACATAACACAACATCGCGGTTCCGTACCACGCTATCTGCGCCGCGCCGATGGCGGAGGTGATGTGGTCGTAGCCTGGTGCTATGTCTGTCACCAAAGGTCCTAAGGTGTAGAATGGTGCGTTATGACATTTCTCTATCTGACGTTCCATGTTTTCTTTGATCTTATGCATCGGCACATGTCCCGGTCCTTCGATGAAAGCCTGCACATTCTTAGCCCATGCCCTCTCAACGAGTTCACCCATGGTGTCTAACTCCGCAAACTGCGCTCTGTCGTTGGCATCGTAGATACTGCCCGGACGTAAGCCGTCGCCTAAGGAGACAGCGACGTCATATTTCGCGAGAATATCGCAGATGTCGTCAAAATGTTCATATAAGAAACTCTCCTTCTGATGTATCTGGCACCACTTCGAGATGATGCTTCCGCCACGACTTACCATTCCCGTCAGTCGCTCCGCGGCGAGGTTCACGTTCTTCAGACGTATCCCACAATGTATGGTGAAATAATCGACACCTTGCTCACATTGTTCTATCAAGACGTCTCTGAACAGCTCCCAAGTGAGGTCTTCCGCCTTTCCGTTCACTTTCTCCATCGCCTGATACATCGGCACGGTGCCAACAGGTACGGGACAGTTACGCAAGATCCATTCACGTGTCTCGTGTATGTTGTTGCCTGTCGATAAATCCATGAGAGTGTCGCCGCCCCACTTGCAGCTCCACACTGCCTTCTCCACCTCTTCTTCAATACTCGATGTAGTGGCAGAGTTACCGATATTGGTGTTTATCTTCACCAAGAAATTACGTCCTATTATCATCGGCTCCGACTCCGGGTGATTTACATTAGCTGGAATGACGGCACGACCTTCTGCAACTTCACGACGCACAAACTCCGGCGTGATATGGCTTTCAATGCCTAACTCCTTGCAATTCATATTCTCTCGGATTGCGACATATTCCATCTCCGGAGTGATGATGCCTTTCTTGGCGTAATACATCTGACCTATATTATCGGCGTCTTTCTCAGCACGCGCTCTAATCCACGCCTCTCTCAGCCGCGGCAGTCCTTTCTCTAAGTCGATGCTGACATTCTCATCGCTATAAGGTCCTGAAGTGTCATAAATATAAATGGAAGGATTTGGTGTCTCTATCCTCTCCTCGCCTTTCATCACTACTGTCGGCATCTGTCTGACAAGACGCATCCCGACTCTAACATCCGGATATATAGTGCCTTGCATATACACCTTCTCCGAACCTGGATACGATATTTTAATATTTGAATTCATAGTTTAATTTTTAAGTCTACAGACAACAGTCAACAGTCTGTTATTGGTTTATTTCTTTTATTTAGTTTTTATAAATCATTGCATTTTAAGGATGTCAATTAATTATTGTTAATTTTCATTGGTATAATTAAAGCGTCTAAACAACTGTTAACTGTTAATTGTAAATTGTTAATTTATTTGGGCGTTCCGGCTATCGCCGTCGGGCTTTCCGCTCTATCTTTGCTCGCTCCGTAAACTGCGCTCGCAAAGGATGCCGCTTCAATCCCTAACGCATAGAGGCTACTACAAAACAAAGCGCCTCCATTGAAAATCTGTGCGGTTCTATCATCCTCTCCTCGTCAGACGTTCCGTTTCACTCCACACTCGCCTATTGTCTTTCGCCATACAAAGTTCAAACTGTTAATTGTTAATTGTTAACTGTTAACTGTAAATTGTACATTGCTTCAACGGGGTCTTCCGCTCTCAAAACGCTACCGCTGATAGCTATTCCGTCGATGCCAGTCTTCATCAACTCTGGCACGTCGTCTTTGGTGATACCTCCTATCGCGACAAGCGGAATGTCGATATTGTTTTCCTTCATCTTTTTCATGATCTCACGATAACCATCCAACCCCAATATCGGAGCGAGATTCTTCTTCGTAGATGTAAAACGAAAAGGACCACAACCGAAATAATTAGGAACTCCCAATTTCGCTAGGTTTATAGACGTGTCAACGACATCTTGTTCATTGTTTTGTGTCATCGACGCGTCTCTACTCGTTGTCTTGTTGTCTTGTTGTCTTGTTGACTTAATCACATCATCAAAGGTATTGACCGTCGCTCCGATAATGAAATCATCACCGAGAATCTTTCTCGCTTCCGCAATAGGCATATCATTCTTACCGAGATGCACGCCGTCGGCTTTTATCTTCTTACAAAGATGAACGTTATCGTCGATGATGAATGTCGCGTCGTATTCTTTGCACATCTTCTGCACTATGAGAGCTGTCTCTTCCAACAAAGTTTCATTTGCATCTTTCATTCGTAACTGTACCCAACGGCAGCCGCCTTCGAGCGCGATACGAGCCGAGTCGATGTAGGAATATCGCTCGGTATAATGTGTTATAAACTGGAGTCTTACATTTCTTAATTTCATAACACTATCATTTTTTGAGGGTTAAAAGCATGATTAACCGGACCTATCCCCTTACCTATTTTAACATCAGCTCCGGCACGTATGGCTTCCGTCACATAATTCTTAGCTTTCGAAATAGCATCTTCCAAAGAAAGACCTCTCGCAATGAAAGCCGCTATCGCCGAAGAAAGAGTACAACCCGTACCATGAGTGTTCTTAGTAACAACCGTCTCTGACGAATACACTGACATTGACTCTGACGCTGACTTTAGACTTTTGTCTTTAGCCTTTAGACCATTAAAAAAGAGGTAATCTTTTTTAATTTCGCCTTCTTCGTGACCTCCTTTGAGAAGAATGGCTTTCGCTCCGAGATTGAAAAGCTGTTGAGCCGCTTCTTTTTTCTCTTCAAGTGATGAGAGTGAAGAGTCAGTCAGAGCTTTCATCTCAGGGATGTTAGGCGTCAGTAAATCTGCTATTGGAATAAGTTTTTCTTTTATAGTCTCTTGAGCTTCGATGGAGAGAAGACGATGTCCTGTGCTTGACACTATGACCGGGTCGAGGATGATGAAAGAAGGTTTATAATCATGGAGTGCCTTTGCCACAGCCTCGACGATTGCCGTATTCGACAGCATCCCGATTTTCACTACGGAAGGTTCAATGTCGTCCATCACTGCTGCAATCTGATCATAGACCATCTGAGGATCGAGGGCGAATTGAGAGTTAACGCCTTGAGTATTTTGTGCTGTGATTGCAGTTATCGCCGTTGTGCCATAGACACCGAGAGCCGAGAAAGTCTTGAGGTCGGCTTGTATGCCAGCGCCGCCAGAAGAATCTGAGCCAGCGATAGATAATACTTTAGGATAAGATTTCGATTGATTCATACCACTATTTTTTAGTTTTACCTTTCTCAAAATAGTGGTACGGCATGGTACCATGAAGGACTCCAAAACTTCCAGCGTCAGCATTATCTGTACTGGTGCAATGTGTATAATCTCAGACACGGCAGCCTAACGGCATACCGGACACCACCATTTGAGTTCGGGAACAAAGATAGGGAAAAAATCGAATTATATTTAATGTAAGAGAAAAGTTTTTTTAAAATTCCTTACTTCTTCAAAGAAAACTCGAAGCGTAGTCCTCCGTCGGGACGGTTGCTTACCTTTATCGTACCACCGTGAAACTGAACGGCGTGCTTTACTATGGCGAGTCCTAAACCTGTGCCGCCTTTCTGTCGTGAGCGTCCTTTGTCAACACGATAGAACCTCTCAAAAAGTCGAGGCAGCTGTTCTTCATCAACGCCGCGACCATCGTCTTCAAAACGAATATAACATTCAGCGTCATTGTTCTTAATCAAACTGATATATATATTCTTACCTCCAGAATAAGCGATAGCATTTTCAGTGAGATTCCTGAAAACAGAACCTATCAGCGAAGTGTTGCCGTCTATCACAACCTGCTCATTAAAATCTATATTCAATGTCATGCGTTCTTCTTCTGGCATAATTTCCAACTCATCAGCGATTTCATTGATAATATGATTTATCACAACAGGCTCCTTGCTAATCAGCTGGCTGCCATCTTCCAATCGCGTAATCAACGACACATCGTTAAGAAGTCGGCGCAGACGTTCATTATTAGCGTAACATCTCTCGATAAGTTCCATTTTCTTATCTTCACTGAGATTGATACCCGACAACAATGTCTCGAGACAAACCTGCATCGACGCGACAGGAGTCTTCAGCTCATGATTTATATTGTTAGTAAGCTGACGTTTCAGTCGAGACTTCTCCTGTTCAGCTTCATAATAATTCACGCGTTCAATAGCCATACCTATATGGCGTGTTATAAAATAAGCCACGACACTCATAAAGGAACTTATTACAATCATAATTATCAGAAACGTCCAGTCAGCTTTCAGCAATTCTTGCAAGGATGATGAATATGGGATGGCAGTACGCACCACGACACGCTCGCCTTTCGTCGCTGAATAGAAATACTCACGTCCGTCGCTCGCCGACTGTCGTCCTATATGATAACCAGAACCATTTTTCAAAGCCTGAACCACTTCCGGTCTCTCACGATGATTGTCGAGAGAATCTATTGATAAAATATTATCATAAACGACAGCACCCGACAAAGTGATGATGGTAACTCTAAGCTCATCGAAGGGTTTGTTATGCGTCATGATATATTCCTCGTATGGCTGACCTTCTTCCACGATCTCAAGCAGATGACGATTATAAAGCTGCAGCTGCGCGCTCAGAAAATCTGATTTATATTGTTGCTCGCGCATATATTGAAATCCGATGAAACATAAGACGACACTCCACAAGAAGACGATTATCACTAAGAAGAGTCGTTTGTGATACGATAATTTAATCACGGAAGCCATAGCCAAATCCTGAACGTGTTACAATATAAGAACCATAATTGCCTATCTTTGAACGCAGACGCGTGATGTTAACGTCGATAGTTCTGTCGAGAACCACAACCTCATCGCTCCACACTCGACTCAGTATCTGCTCACGCGAACATATCTTGCCGCGATGTGAGATAAGATAAGCCAACAACTCAAATTCTTTGCGAGCGAGTTTCACCTCCTCGCCGTCTATGATGCAACGTTTAAACTCCAAGTCGAGATGCAATCCATCGACTTTTAAGATATTTGATTTCTCCGTTGATGTGACACTATTATTCTTATGAGACGACGTCCTGCGCAAGACGCTCTTCACTCGAGCTATAACATTACGTACAGTATAAGGTTTCATGATATAGTCGTCAGCGCCGAGATTTAATCCCATAATCATATCGTCTTCAGTGTCGCGAGCCGTACAGAATATAATAGGAATATCGGCAGTCGTGACATCCGACTTCAGCATCTTAGCCATCTTGATGCCGCTTATCTCACCCATCATAATATCAAGAAGAATAAGCGAATAAGATTTCAGATCATAAGTAAGAGCCTGTTCCGCGCTGAAAGCGATATCAACATCATAGCCTTCATTTTCAAGATTGAGTTTCAAGACTTCGCATAAAGTCTCTTCATCATCGACTATTAAAATACGTTCTGTTGTCATACTTATATTATTGTAGCGCAAAGTTATTGATAAAAAATGAAATTAACGACACATGTAACAACATTTAATAAAAATGTAATATTTTGTCATGGCGATTTAACCGAAGACTATTTGTTTTGTAACATCACTGTAACATCTCCTCTCTACTTTTGCCGTATCAAAATTTCAAAAAAAATGACAATGAAAAAACATTTAATCTTAGCAGGCATGTTAGCTTGCTTCGGTATCTCAGCCAAGGCGCAGGATACCAAAATCGAAGAGCCGAAAGGCAAGGCAATAATCCAGATGTTCGAGAACTTCCACAGCGGTTTCGGCGATAACAAGAACGACATCGGCTTTGAACTTGAACGCGCTTATCTCGGCTACGAATACAATCTCGGCAAGGGACTTTCTGTTAAAGGCGTGATGGACATCGGCAAATCGTCAGACGTCAGCGACCTTCATCGCGTGGCTTATATGAAGAATGCCTTGATTCAGTGGAAGACCGGCGACCTCACACTCAACGGCGGTTTGATCTCAACAACACAATTTAATTTTCAAGAGAAATTCTGGGGTTATCGTTACGTCATGAAATCTTTCCAAGACGAATATAAATTCGGTAGCAGCGCCGACTTGGGTATCTCTGCAGCATATAAATTCACCGATTGGTTGTCAGCTGACGCGATCATCGTCAACGGCGAAGGTTATAAGAAGATACAAGGTAACGACGGTTTCAACTACGGCTTAGGCGTGACTCTCACTCCTTTAAAAGGATTCCAGATTCGTCTGTACGGCGGCCTCAACCAGAAAGGCGACGAGACAAAGAAAGACATCGCTAACGTAGCAGCTTTCATGGGTTACAAATGCGACAGATTCAGAATTGGCGCAGAATATAACTACATGACAAACACATCTGACAACGACAATGCAGATCAGAACGGATATTCTATCTTCGGTTCTGTTAAAGTCGCAAAATTCGCCGACATCTATGCTCGTTTCGACGACCTTAATTCAGAAAACGATTGGAACATATCAAAAGACGAACAAGCAGCTATTCTCGGAGCACAGTTCAAGTTAGGCAAATATGTCAAGATAGCTCCAAACTTCAGGATGAGCATCCCTAAAGATGGCAGCGACAATAGTTACTACGCTTATATCAATTGTTACTTCGGATTATAAATAAATGTTTAACAACAAATAAATTATGTATAATATGAAAAAGATTTTCCTGTCAATCATCACAGTCATCGTCGCTCTTTCTATGGTATCATGCGGCGGCAGCTCAAACACCAACGGTCGTAAGTCACAAGAGCTATCAGGTTCCGGAGCCACATTCCCATTACCTTATTATAATGTCATCTTCGAACAATTTGCCGAGCTCAACGGCGACGCTGTAGCATACGGTGGCATCGGCTCCGGCGGCGGAATAAGAAACTTGCGTGACGGCATCGTCGATTTCGCCGCCTCCGACGCCTTCCTCTCCGACAAAGAAATGAGCGAGATGAATGCTGTAATACACGTCCCTACTTGCATGGGAGCTGTCGTTCTCGCCTATAACTTAGACGACGTCGACGATCTGAATCTGTCCGGTGATGTCATCGCCAACATCTTCGCAGGTAAAATAACAAAGTGGAACGACAGTAGCATCGCCGAGTTAAACCCTAACGTCACACTTCCTGACGAGACAATAATTCCAGCATACCGTTCCGACGGCTCAGGCACCACATTCGTCTTCACCGATTATCTCTCTAAAGTCAGCGAGATGTGGGCTAATAACTTCGGAAATGGCAAGTCAGTCAACTTCCCTGTAGGACAAGCAGCCAAAGGTAATCCAGGCGTAGCAGGCGTTATCGCTAACACCAAAAACTCCATCGGATATATCGGTTCGGAATATGCCTTCGCGCAGAAGATACCATACGCCACGATACAAAACATCAACGGTGAGTTCGTAAAGCCTTCTTCAGCAAGCATCTCTGCCGCAGCATCAGGCGTCATTCCAAACGACACTCGTTGCTCGATAACAAACTCAGATGCTAAAGGAGCTTATCCAATCTCAACCTTCACTTGGATCGTTGTGTATAAAGAACAGAACTATTCCGACAGAAGCAAGGAACAAGCCATCGCTACTATCGACCTCCTCAAATACATACTCTCCGATGAAGCACAGAAAATAACATCTGAAGTACACTACGCTCCTCTTCCATCAAAAGCAAAAGAGTTAAGCCTTAACAACTTAAAAAGCATCACCTACGACGGAGTAGCATTGAGCGTAACAAATAGCTCAGAAAAAAGCAAATAACAATTCGTCAAAAAGATGAACGACAAGATTTATAACACGATATTGTTTTTGGTAGCTGCAATAATCCCCCTCGTATGCGGAGGCATCATCTACGCTCTCGTAACCGACGCATACGAGGCTTTTGAGCACTTCGGATTCTTCCGATTTCTCACCTCAAAAGAATGGAGTTATACCGAAGGTGCAGAACAATATGGAGCATTGCCTTTCATCACGGGAACGCTGATGACTACATTATTAGCTCTCATCTTCTGCATACCATTTTCGTTACCTGTAGCGTTATTCGTCGGAGAATATTTCAAGGGAACGAAAGTAGCTGCCATATTAAGCACCGTCACTGATTTGTTAGCGGGCATTCCTTCCATCATCTATGGCTTATGGGGCTTCTACACCTTACGACCAATCATAATGGAGTTAGGCATCTCATCGCAAGGCTCCGGAATATTGACAGCCTCATTAGTCTTGGCAATTATGATTGTGCCTTACGCCGCATCCTTGAGTGCCGAATTTATCAAGATGGTTCCCAACGACTTGAAAGAAGGAGCCTACAGCCTCGGTGCCACACGTGCTGAAGTAGTTCGTAAGATTGTGTTTCCCGTGGCAGGTTCCGGGATATTCTCTTCATATATCTTGGCAATAGGTCGTGCTCTCGGCGAGACGATGACCGTCACCATGCTCATCGGCAACACCAACAACGTACCCGACTCCATCACCTCGACAGGCAACTCCATGGCTTCTATCATTGCCAACCAATTCGGAGAAGCCGACGACTTACGTCTCTCATCGCTGATAGCCATAGGACTTATATTATTCCTCATCACTGCGATAATAAATATGATAGGTAAGATTATGATCAAACGCGCTCGTATTATTTAAAGTTATGACAACGCATTCAAAAATAAAAAAACGTCTAATCACAGACAGAGTGATGCTGTGGACGATATGTATCCTCGCCGCACTCACAGCGGTTCCGTTGTTCGCCATCATAGGTGAGGTTCTGTTTCGTGGCTACGACCAACTCTCGTGGTCTTTCTTCACAGAGCCTACGCCCACAGCGTACAAAGCCATGAAAGCCATAGAGGCAGGAGAACCAATACCTGGAGGCATCGCCAACGGTATCATCGGCACCATGATAATACTCGGCATGGCGGTAGTCTTCGCCGTACCTATCGGCATCTTATGCGGAGCCTTCCTCGCTGAAAACTCCAAGAGTCGTTTCGCCATTATAGTGAGTTATCTCACCGACTTATTACAAGGCACACCCTCAGTCATCATTGGCATCATCACTTATATATGGGTCGTCGTCCCGATGAAAGGATACTCCGCCATTGCAGGTAGCGTCGCGCTTTTCATCATGATGTTGCCGCTCATCATACGTTCTACAGAAGAGACACTGAAGATATTACCCGCTTCGCTTAAAGAAGCAGGCTTGGCACTCGGAGGCAACCGCGCACGGGTGATGCTAAAAGTACAGCTCCCTGCGGCTTTCGGCGGCATCTTCACTGGAGTGCTCCTTGCCATCTCACGCGTCATCGGAGAGACAGCGCCGCTGATGTTCACCGCCTTAGGTTGCTCCCTCATACGCTGGTCTATCGACAAGCCAATATCGGCAGTACCTTTGTTGATATGGGAGTTCTTCAACGACCCTTATCTTCAAGACCTTATCTGGGGCGCGTCGTTATTCCTTTTATTATTCGTATTAACATTAAATATCACAGCTAAATATCTTGCAAAAAAATGGAATCAATAAAACCTATACTCGAATTTAAAAAGACTTGCGTGTCATATACCAAGCAGACGATGGCAGTGAAATATGTGTCGGCAGCCATCGAAAGAAAAACCATCACAGCTATCATGGGACCTTCGGGATGCGGCAAATCTACTTTGTTACGCGCCGTCAACCTGATGCACAACCTTTATCCTAACATACGCGTCGATGGAGAGATCCTGCTCAATGGCGACGACATTCTTACTATGGAACCTATTGATGTACGTCGCAGAGTGGGAATGGTATTCCAGCGTCCGGCACCTTTCCCTACGATGAGCATTTACGATAACGTCTTATCGGGATTCACCTTAAACGGCATACGACTCTCAAAAGACGAGAAAGACTCTACGGTAGAACGCTGCCTGAAAAATGTAGCGCTCTGGGACGAGGTGAAAGACGTGCTGAACAAGAAAGGCACCTTCCTCTCTGGCGGACAACAGCAGCGACTTTGTATTGCACGCGCCTTGGCTATGCAACCCGACATCCTGCTGATGGACGAGCCTACCTCCGCCCTCGACCCTATAGCCACGAAACACATAGAAGAATTGCTGTTAGAACTTCAGAAAGAAGTCACGATATTGATTGTCACGCATAACATGGGACAAGCCAAACGTATATCATCGAAATCGATGTTAATGTATCTCGGCGAGTTAGTAGAATACGGCGACACTGAAATCATGTTTTCAAATCCTAATGACGAACGCACTAAAGCGTATCTGACAGGAAAGATGGGATAATAGAATCATCTTTAACTGAAGCCTAATCTTTTTGAAACATTTTTGAAACATTTTTGTTTTTACTTTGCAGCATAAAATTTTATAAACTTTATGGGTATATTGCAAATATTTACACTATTAGGAGCATTGGGAATGTTCCTTTACGGAATGAACTTGATGAGTTCAGGATTACAGAAAGCAGCAGGCGACAGATTAAGAGGCTTCTTGTCGGCAATGACATCAAATCCTTTCAAAGGTGTCATGACAGGATTGGGAATAACGACTATCATACAATCGTCATCGGCTACTACCGTCATGGTAGTCAGCTTCGTCAACGCCGGACTTCTCACACTCGCACAAGCTATTGGAGTTATAATGGGTGCCAATATAGGAACGACGGTCACGGCATGGATGGTATCGTGGTTAGGTTTCAAAGCCGACATCTCGGTTCTCGCCGTACCTATGATGTTATTCGGTTTCCTTTTCTCAAACTCTAAAAAAGATCAGCGCAAGAACATAGGCGAACTGATAATCGGTTTCTCATTGTTGTTCCTCGGTCTTTCCTTCATGAAAGAATCGGTGCCAGATCTCAGAGAGACACCACAAGTGTTAGAATTCGTGAGAAATTGGTCGTCATACGGATTCGGCTCAGTGCTTCTGTTCCTCACCTTCGGTACGATACTGACGCTTGTCTTACAGTCGTCATCAGCTACGATGGCAATCACTCTCATCATGTTGAGCATGGGCTGGATTCCTTTTGAGATGGCATGCGCCATGGTGCTCGGCGAGAATATCGGAACTACCATCACAGCTAATATCGCCGCTTCGGTAGGTAATACATTTGCAAAAAGAGCCGCGTTATCGCACACCATTTTCAATGTATTCGGTGTCATCTGGGCCTTAATACTTTTCAAACCTTTCTTGAGATTAGTAGGCATTATCACTGAAAATGTATTCGGAGTGCCTAATCCTGCCGCGGAAGGCTTCGCAGTGACAGATCCTAATTCTCCTGAAGGAACAGCAGCATTATACGGTTTGTCTATGCTACATACTCTCTTCAATCTTACCAACACCTTGATATTAGTATGGTTCACAAAATCAATCGCTAAAGCTGTCAGCTGGATAATCAAGGCACCAAAGAATCAGGAGAAAGAAGTATTCAGACTACAATATATCTCAGCGGGACCGCTCGCCACTCCGGAACTCTCTGTGGAACAGGCTTTCGAGGAGATTATCAATTTCGCAAGAATCTCGAAGAACGGAGCCGATTATGCAAAGAGCGCCATCAACGAAGCCGATACCGATAAGTTTGAAGAGTTAAGAGCAAAACTCGTCAAGTATGAAGAAATATCCGACCGCATCGAATACGAGATCGCCACATTCCTTAACAAAGTGTCGGCAGAAGAGATAAGCGAAAGCACTTCCGTAAAGATCAAGGCGATGTATAAAATCATAGGCGAACTTGAGTCGTTGGGCGATTCGGGCGAGACATTAAGCCGCATCCTGTCGAGAAAAAATATCCACAAGAAGAAATTTGATTCTGAGGCAATAAAAAATCTCAACGCGATGGCTGATGCCGTAAACGCGACATACGACGTCATGATAGAAAACCTTACAGCGGCTCACAAAGGCGAACTCGTTGAAATATCTAACGCATATAACGCTGAAGATCGTATCAACACATTGAGAAACAACCTCAGAGACTCCGTCATAGAAAACATCGACAACAAGGTTGAAAATTATCAGACAAGCGTTTATTTCATCGACATCATCAACACCTACGAACAAATGGGCGACTTCATGATCAACGTCTCGCAAGACCTCGAAAGAGCGTTCGTCAGGAAATAACTATCAGTTAACATCCTGGTTAATTGTAAACTGTTAACTTTCAACTATAAAACTACTCTAAACTATTAACTTTAAACTCTAAACTTTAAAAAGGAGGGCGTTCCGGCTGTCGCCGTCGGGCTTTCCGCTATATCTTTGCTCGCTCTCCACGCTCCCAAAATCCCGACCGCTTTCTGCTCCCCGTTCCCTGCTCGCAAAGGATGCCGCTCCAATCCCTAACGCGGGGAGGCTGTAATAAAGTTTGTACGGACACATTATGCGTCACAAAAAACGAACAGACGCATCAACGATATTTTGTTTAATTTTTTCGGTATCGTTGACACGTCTCTACAATTGTTCACTGTTCATTGTTAATTGTTCATTAAATAGGCAGGCGTTCCGCACTATCGTGCTTCACACCTGCCTATGTAT
>JAZNVS010000072.1:0-21966 GCA_045592965.1 Bacteroidales bacterium
TTTCTTCAACTCTATGATTGTCCAAATAAGGAAAGACATCAATTTCCTGCAACATGATGGTGTCTCTTTCCATCACGATTTCATAGTTGTTCGCATCTATGCTGTCGTAACTGATTGCTATCATTTTTGTGACGAAACCGATGCTGCTGATTCTGAGACTGTCATTCTTTCTTATAAGCATCGAGAATTTTCCGTCAGAGTCGGAGGTCGCCCCGTAATATGATTTTTCGCTTAAGATATGGACATTAGGAATAGGAGAGAGGCTGTCGCCTGAAACGACTTTTCCTTTTAATGGAAAATATCTGCTCTGAGCGTGTAATGTCGCGCAACATAAAAATACAAACGCAGATATTAAAAGAAGACGCTTCATATAATAAAGTGACGAATCTTCATAATGAACGGCATCTATACTTTTTTATTACAAATGAAGGTAACTATATTTTTAACATTTTTTAACTTTTATAGTTGAAAATGAAGTGTTAACTTTGCGCAATCGAAAACCAATAGGATAATTTATGAAACAGAAAATTCAATCTGTTCTTAGGTAGAAGATTTCTGTATTTGTGGTTGTCTGATGATAAACAATAGATTTGATATAATACAGGTATCTATATGAAGAATGAGAATAGAAATAAAAAAGCCATTCATTTGAACTCATTAAGCAGACTCGAGGTCACTAGTGCTTCTCAAACGAATGGTAGCGCAAAGGTAATAATAAATAATGAGATAGCAATACCTAAATTAAAAGAATTAGCAAAATTATATGTTGGAATAACTAACCCACAAGGTTTTCTTACAGATTTGAGAGTAGCTTTAGGTGTTCCTGATTCTAATGGAGCAAGTAAGTATGGATATATTAGTGTTCTGAAAGATGGCAATCGGTATCTTCAAGCATCTATAAGGATAACAAACCATAATAGTAATGTCAGAACATATATAGATAATGGTGTAAATTTGGAATATAATCTAAGCATAGTTGTTAGTAAGCGTTTCAAAACAAATACCTTCAAACCGCACGATGATGTCAGACTTGACGAATATGTGTATTATGGCAAGAAGATGGCGAATGTAGAAAATCCTCTGACGCAGATCGTCAACAGTATAATAGTCTTTTTGCAGACCGGTGTCTATGAAGATACGACGGGTATTGCTTTCAAGAATAGTTCACCAGTGTGAGAATTGAACCAATTTATGAAACAGAAAAATGTTGTATGATAATCGCTATATCGAAATTAGGCGTAAAAAAGGATTGATAAGAATTAACCGTTTGGTCAATCAAAATGATAATGACTACAATAAGTTGTATCAGATAGCTGAATATTTTGCGGATAAGGGTTCGGTGGTTGAACTCGCACCTAAGATGTCTCGTTCGTCGAACTTTGAATATGAAAGTCTTTATTATGATTTGATAGGAACGAAATACGAAGGCAAATGCCCAGATTTAAAAATTGACGGTTTGTGGTATGAACATGAGGGTTTTGTTACGGATAATCCTAAAACAGCATTTAGAAATATGCTGAATCATGGGTTGAAGCAATCAAGTAGAATTATTATAAACAGACCTAATTTAACTGATGCTTTCATGAAAAGAATCATTAAACAACGTGTCAAAGATGGACATGATATAGATGAGGTATGGATTATGGATGATAATAGTATAATACCCTTATATAAAAAGTCAGAGGAATGATATTTCACCCCTCCTTCTGGCAACGAATCGGTAGTCATTAGCTACGGAATCGTTATTGCAAAGATACTACAATTTTTAATTTTGTCAAGATGAAAATGAAAAATATTACAAAAAAAAGGTAAGTTTCCAAGAAGAAACTTACCTTAAACCTTAAACCTTAAGCCTTAATCCTTAAACTTATTTAATATTCTCAACCTTAACCTTACTAAATCTCATGGCTTTCGTCATGAACTTAGGCAGTGGCTTGTAGTCGTCTCTGTTGCCGAGATTGAGATAGATGCCGAATTTCTTCATTACCGGCACTTTGAAGGTCTCGACAAATTCTATCAATGTTCCGTTAGGGTCTTCCACGTAGGTGAAGTGTCCGTTGGCATCGCCCATGTCGAAGTCGCGGCCGCCGTCACAAACGAAAGGATGTCCTAATGCTTCAGCAGCTTCCTTGATGCAGTCCATATTACGGACATCGAAACATAGATGGATATAACCTGGGTCGCCCCAATATCTGTTTTCCAAGACCTTAACAGGCTCTGCGCTTAAATTCTTAACTAACTCGATATGAGAGTCTCCCATCATATCGGAGAGAGGACCTTGTATTGGTTTGGAACGTTTCAACATTACGCGACGTAATTCGCAATTGCCGCCGTTGATATTCTTTAACTCATCAAAAGTGCTTGTTACATCGCCGACAACAGTATCGTAATCTAATAATTTTCCGTAGAACTCTATAGATTTCTCCATGTCTTTGACACCGATAACAACGCCGTTTACTCCGCCGTTTGTCTTGTCTTCATCGATGAAGGCGTAGTCGTTTTGTTCCACTTCAAAGATATTGTTCCATGGGTCTTTGAAATAGAAATGCTTGAAACCGAAAGGGGAGGAGCATACTTCGCTGAGCATGGTAGCTCCGTTGTTTTTAAGATGAGCGTATGATTTGTCGACGTCTTTGGCTTTTATCTTACAGATGTTGATGCCGTAGTCGCCGAGTTGAAGCGGACGTTCCGGATATTTCACTTTTCTGCCTTTAGGCTGCCACACTTCGAATCCGCCGCCTCCACGAGGGTTGAATGCTAAGATGGCGCGTCGTGGCTGTGGCTTGCCGCCAGTATAAGGAAGCATACGTTCTGCAACGCCTTCATCGTCAAAGATCTTCATCTCGAAACCTAAGACTGTGTGATACCATTTCCATGGAGCTATCAATTCTTCAACTCCAATGCCTACTTGCTGTATGCCGCATATAACTTTTTCTTTCATGACTTGATTATTTATGTTGGAGAAATGTGTTTTGAAAGTACGTAATAAAGTCGTGGCAGATACCTATTGATATGCGCCATGAGAAGTTCGTACTTGCCAATAAGTTTTCTGTGTTTCTTTTTCTTGATAGCTTTGACTGCACGTTTGGCAGCTTTGTCAACGTCTAAGCCTTTAGCCTGACCTTGGTCCATCTTGCCGTATTTCTCTCCGTTGCCGAGAAGCGCGCTTTTGCTTATGTTGGTGTTGATACGTCCAGGAATTAAGAATGTGACGCTGACGTTGTCATATTCTAAATCCATCGACTCGAAGAAACCGAAGAGTGCGTGTTTTGATGAACAATAAGAAGTTCTCAACGGGAAACCGAACAATCCGGCGAGCGAAGTCGTGACCGAGATGCTTGTATGTGCCGCGTTAAGGATTTCTTCTTTGAATTTCTTGATGAGATATACTGCGCCCCAATAGTTGATCTGCATTATCTTCTGGTCGGTGGCGAAGTCGGTGTCGAAAGCCTTGGCGCGTTGTGAGATGCCGGCATTCAATACGAAGAGGTCGATGTTTACGTTATGAGACTTTACGAACTCGACCATATTGTCGATGCTTGAATAATCGGCGAAGTTGCTTTCTATGGTATAGACTTTAACGCCGTTTGATTCGCAGGCTTTCTTTGTTTCTTCCAAGTCGTTGGAACCTAAGCCTGTTAAAAATAAGTTACAACCTTCTTTGGAAAGTTGTTTCGCAATAGCAGCGCCGATGCCAGAGCTTCCTCCGGTAACAAGCGCATATTTACCGTTGAAATTTATCATAAATTCATTTCGTTTTCAAAAGCACAAAAATAGGACTTTTTTTCAAAAATTAAATCAATGATAAGGTTTTTATTTTTAAAATCTCTTATTTTTTCTTTGAGACATGACATAACTTTGTCGAATATTTATTTCCAAAAAAAATGATAAAATATTTTACAAAATCTATTTGAAATAGTAAATATATTTACTAATTTTGCGGAGGAAAAAATATTTATGTTATAATCAATAAAATATAGTAAAATGGAAATTTTTGAAAGAATAGCAAAAGACTCAGGAGGTCCTATTGGACAATACAGAGACCGTGCTCACGGTTATTTCGTTTTCCCAAGATTAGAAGGTGAGTTAGGACCTCACATGCGTTTCAACGGTGTTGATGTTTTGAACTGGAGTTTGAACAACTACTTAGGTTTGGCTAACCATCCTGAAATCAGAAAAGTCGATGCTGAAGCTGCTGCAAAGTGGGGTATGGCATATCCAATGGGTGCTCGTATGATGAGCGGCAACACACGTCTTCACGAAAGATTGGAACAAGAACTCGCTGACTTTGAAAGAAAAGAAGCAGCTTACGAATTTAACTTCGGCTACCAAGGTATTGTTTCAACAATCGATGCATTGACAACACGCCACGACGTTATCGTTTTCGACTCAGAAGCTCATGCTTGTCTCATCGATGGTAAACGTCTTCACTTAGGACAATCATTCCATTTTAAACATAACGACATTGAAAGTTGCGAGAAGGCTCTTAAGAGAGCAACAGAAATAGTAAACAAGACTGGCGGCGGTATCTTGCTCATCACAGAAGGTGTATTCGGCATGACAGGCGCTCTCGGTATCTTAGACCAAATCGTTGAATTAAAGAAGAAATATCAATTCCGTATCCTCATCGACGATGCTCACGGTTTCGGCGTTATGGGTCCTACAGGTCGCGGTACTTCAGAACATTTCGGCGTTATGGATGAAATTGACCTTTACATCGGAGCATACGCTAAGTCGATGGCTATCATCGGCGGTTTCGTGGCAGGTCCTAAATATGTTATCGATTATTTGCGTTACAACATGCGTTCACAGATGTACGCTAAGTCGTTGCCAATGCCAATCGTTGAAGGTTGCTTGAAACGTCTCGAAATCATCCGCAGCGCAGAAGGCGACGAACTCCGTAAGAAATTATGGACTGTAACACGCGCATTGCAAGACGGTTTCCGCAACTTAGGCTTTGAAATCGGACCAGCAGAAGCTTGCGTAACACCTATCTTCTTGCCAGGTAATGAACAACAGGCAGCACAAATAGCAAAAGACCTTAGAACAAATTACAAGATTTTCTGTTCTATAGTTACATATCCGGTTATTCCAAGAGGTATGATTATCTTCAGAATTATCCCTACAGCGGTACATACATTGGAAGATGTTAACTATACTTTGAATGCGTTTGCCGATGTCAAGAGAAAACTTGCTGAAGGTAAGTACGACTCTGACGAAATGCCGAATATGGCAATTTGGTAACACATTATTAATATGGAAAACTATTTTAAAGATAAAGTTATAATCGTGACAGGAGCCAGCTCTGGAATAGGACTGGCTTCTGTTAAAAAGTTCGCTTCCTTAGGAGCGAAAGTAGTACTTGCAGCACGTTCCATCGACAAGCTTGAATCGATAGCTGCTAACATGAAACAAGA
Source organism: Bacteroidales bacterium (assembly GCA_045592965.1). Taxonomy (GTDB): domain Bacteria; phylum Bacteroidota; class Bacteroidia; order Bacteroidales; family F082; genus Limimorpha. Next base: position 5,418 of record JAZNVS010000072.1, read on the forward strand.
AAAAGTACTTTGTGTAAAGACAGACGTCTCGCGAGAAGAAGACTGTAAGAATCTCATTGAACAGACTGTTGCACGTTTTGGAAAGATTGATATCCTTGTCAACAACGCTGGCATTTCTATGCGCGCTGTTTTTAAAGATATGGACCTCGATGTGATGAGGTCGTTGATGGACACCAATTTCTGGGGGACAGTCTATTGTACGAAATATGCCTTGCCATATCTTCTGGAGAGTAAAGGTAGTGTAGTAGGAGTTATCTCAACCGCTGGTTATGTAGGACTTCCTGCGCGTACAGGATACTCGGCGTCTAAGTTTGCGGTGCGTGGATTTTTAGAAACGCTGCGAATAGAACATCTCTACGATGGACTCCACGTCATGATATTCGCGCCTGGATTCACCTCCTCCAATATACGTAACGTTGCATTGACAGCCGACGGCTCACCACAGGGAACAACGCCTCGTAAAGAGGAAAGAATGATGTCAGCTGAGAGAGTGGCTAATATTCTTGCTAGAGGACTCCAAAGAAGAAGGACGAAAATGGTTCTGACACCTCTTGGCAAAGCAACCTTGTTCGTAAGCGGAAGAATGCCTCGCGTGACAGATAAGGTAGAATACAGAATGATGGCAAACGAACCAGATAGCCCTCTGAAAAAACAATAAAGACAATTATGCTTTTAATAAAAAAAATTGCTGTTTACATTAATATACTCAATTGCTCTATAATAAAATATTTTGCTAAGGAACTGAGTAGAAACGACATTAATCTTACACCTGAACAATATCTAGTGATGGATATTTTGTGGGATGCAGGTGTTCTCTCGCAACAAGCGATAGCCGATGTCATTCATAAAGACAAAAATTCGGTGACGAAATTTATTGACTCATTGGAAAAGAAAGGACTCGTTTATCGTCAGGTCAACAAGACTGATAGAAGAGTCAACAACATTGTTGTTTCGGAAGAAGGTATGAAACTGAAAGCCAAAACCACTGAGGTGGCGATAAATATGATGAGAAATGTCTTAAAAGATATTAAGGAAGAAGACCTGATTTCGTTTGATAAGGTAATGAACCAAATAAAGAGCAATATTGATGGGGCTGATAACTCCCAACAGAATGAGAACGCATAAAAAAAACTCGACATTGCTGCCGAGTTTTTTTCCCTTTTAACGAATAAAAATTTAATTCTTAATCTTCGACGATAGCATCGTTTGGACATGCACCAGCGCATGAGCCACAGCTAACACATGTGTCAGCGTCAATTACATAGATGTCGCCTTCAGAAATAGCACCAACTGGGCACTCATCGATACATGTGCCGCATGCTACACAATTGTCTAAAATTTTATAAGCCATATTTTTTTAATTTTGAATTATTGCTGCAAAGATATAAAGATAATTGGTATCTGCTACAAAAAAATGAAAAAATAAAAAAAATCTTTTTTCTATATTTGTGCTCTTGCTAATGAATAAATAATTACATTTGCAGAAATTTTTGAATAATCTAATTAATTATAGATACTATGACAAAAGTTACAAAAGTTGTAGAACTCGAACAAGTAGTTATCCGTTTTGCGGGTGACTCAGGAGACGGTATGCAATTGACAGGAAACTTATTCTCTGATTCAACAGCATTTGCCGGTAATGACTTTGCCACTTTCCCGGACTATCCGGCTGAGATCCGTCCTCCACAAGGTACTGTTTCTGGTGTATCTGGATTCCAAGTACATTTCGGTCACAAACCTGTCCACACAACAGGTGACCTCTGCGATGTTTTAGTCGCTATGAACCCAGCTTCTATCAAAGCTAATATGCGTTGGCTCAAGCCTGGAACAACAATCATCTTCGACGTAGACTCTCTCACAGAGAAATCTCTCGAAAAAGCTGGCTACGATGCTGACCCAACAACAGATGATACTCTCAGCCAATACAAAGTCATCAAAGCTCCTATCACATCTCTCACAGTAGAAGCTTTGAAAGATTTTGGGATGGATAGAAAATCAATGCTTAAGTCAAAGAATATGTTCGCTCTCGGTATCGTGATGTACCTCTTCAACCGCGACATTACTCAGCTTAATCATTATTTTGAAAACAAATTCAAAAACAAACCTGATGTCATCAAAGCTAACCAAACGGTAGTGGCAGCAGGTTATAGCTATGCCGATACTCTCGAGATATTTGCCAACACATATCGCATCCAACCGGCTGAACTTCCTAAAGGAAAATATCGCGACATCTCAGGTAATGTTGCAACTGCATGGGGACTTATGGCTGCAAGCGAACGCTCAGGTCGTCAGCTCTTCATAGGTTCTTATCCTATCACCCCTGCAACAGACATCTTAGTTGAACTTACAAAATACAAAAACTTAAAGGTTAAAGCTTATCAAGCAGAAGACGAAATAGCTGGTATCACCTCCTCAATAGGCGCTTCTTTCGCAGGCTGTTTGGCAGTGACAACAACATCAGGTCCTGGTCTCTCTCTTAAATCAGAAGCTTTGGGTCTCGCTGTCATGACAGAGCTTCCTCTCGTCGTTATCGACGTTCAACGCGGCGGTCCTTCAACAGGTCTTCCTACTAAGACAGAACAAAGCGACTTGATGCAGGCTTTATACGGTCGTAACGGCGACGCTCCTCTCATCGTATTGGCAGCTAAGAGCTCGGTCGACTGCTTCTACTCAGCATACGAAGCATGTAAACTCGCTATGGAACACATGACCCCTGTCATCTTGTTGACAGATGGTGCTCTCGGTAACGGTACAGAAATATTCCGTATTCCAAAGGTCGCTGAACTTCCAGCTATCGTGCCTCCAATCGCTAAAGCTAATGATCCTGACTATTTGCCATATCGTCGTGATGAGGAAAAATTACGCCGCGAATGGGCAATCCCAGGAACAGAAGGCTTGCGTCACCGCATCGGTGGTCTCGAAAAAGAAAACGGCAAAGGCAGCGTCTCTCACGATCCTAAGAACCACGAACTCATGACTCAACTTCGTGAAGAAAAAGTGAACCGCGTGGCTAATTACATCCCAGAACAAGAAATCCTCGGCGACCCTAACGCTGACCTTCTCGTAGTAAGCTGGGGCGGTACATACGGCGTCGTTCTCTCTGTAGTAGAAAAGATGATTGCTGAAGGTAAGTCTGTAGCACACGCTCACTTCCGTCACATCTCTCCACTTCCAAAGAACACAGAACAAGTGTTGAGCGGACACAAGAAAATCGTTGTCTGTGAAATGAACAGAGGTCAGTTCGCAAATTATTTGCGCATGAAACACCCTGGACATATCTACGAACAATATAATAAAGTACAAGGCTTGCCATTCTTGACAGCCGAATTGGAAAATAAGTTTAATGACCTTTTAAAATAAGATAATACTATGGAAAATATAAATAACAATCAGGTTGTTAATCTTACTAAAGAAGATTTCGTAAGCGATCAAATCGTGAAATGGTGCCCAGGTTGTGGCGACCATGCAATCTTGAAAGCAGTGGAAGACGTTTTCCCTAAATTAGGAAAAAGAAAAGAAGACATCGTTGTCGTCTCTGGTATCGGCTGTTCTTCACGCTTCCCATATTATATGAACACATACGGATTCCATAGCATCCACGGCCGCGCTGCAGCTATAGCAACAGGCGTGAAACTCGCTAATCCAAACCTCTCTGTATGGGTCATCACAGGTGACGGCGACTGTACAGCTATCGGCGGTAACCACTTCATCCACGCCGTACGTCGTAACATCGACATGAACCTACTCCTTTTCAACAACCGTATCTACGGCTTGACAAAAGGTCAGTTCTCTCCTTGTACATTCCGTGGAACAGTCACAAAGACATCTCCACAAGGAACATACGAAGATCCATTCAACGTTGGCGAACTCGTAATCGGTGCTGGCGGTAAATTCTTCGCTCGTGGCGTCGATGTGAATACAGCAGAACTTACTGAAATATGTCACGAAGCTAAGAACCACGATGGTCTCTCAGTTGTTGAAGTGCTTCAAAACTGTATGATCTTCTCTAACGGCGTTCACGAAAATATCACCGCTAAGGAAGTACGTGACGACAGACAAGTCAAATGTATCCACGGCAAACCATTGATTTTCGGTAAAGAACGTAACAAGGGTATCGTCCTTAGAGGTAATAAGCTCGAAGTCGTTACTATCGGTGAAAACGGTGTTACAGAAGCTGATATTTTGGTTCATGACGAAAAAGAACCAACAACAGGTATTCACATGATGTTGGCTCACATGGCACCACCAGAGTTCCCTGTAGCAATAGGCGTTATCCGTAACGTTGAAGCTCCAACATACAACCGATGCTTGGACGGCGTCATCGAAAACGAAACAGCTAAGTCAAATATCAAATGTGTTGACGACCTTCTCAACAGCGGAAGCACTTGGGATATTGAATAAGACAACAGACTACGGACAACGGTCAACAGACTTTGTCCTTGTTATAATGAAAAGCCGCTACTGAATAATAGTAACGGCTTTTTTATTTTGATACAACAGATGCAAATTATAATACACATATAATCCTTCTAAATCAAATTATGGATGACCTCCTAGTTTTGCCTATAATAGAAAAAGCCGTTACAAAAAAAGTAGCGCTTTGTCTTTTATATAACTTTATTTATTATTTTTACTGAAATTATTGTTGAACTTAAATCGCATTAATATGAAGAAGATCTACATTACATTATTGCTACATTTTGCTTTAATAGCAAGTCTTTGTGCTCAGAACGTTCTTTTAGAAACGAGTTTTGAAGGTCCTGGTTTTGATGAAGGATGGACTATAGGTATGTCACAAGGTATTGATATTCCACCACAGGATTATCCGGCAACAGGTCTCGACCCATGGGAAAAATGGGATATAACTGAAACGACATCTTTCGGCTATGTGCATTCCGGCGACTCCGCTGCATGGATAGGCGGAACAGCGTTTGAGGAACCGAAACACGACTGGCTGATGACTCCGCTGATTTCCATACCGGAGAATGAAAATGCCATGATGTATTATTGGTTGTGGTATCACTCGGAGATGTCATACGTCAATAGATTTTACATAATGATTTACGATAACGAGACCGATATGTGGGAACAAGCATATCTGTTGGCAAACGAATTCAATTCTCCTTACCACTATACAGAAGAATATAAATTAGATCTCAACCCTTGGGTGGGAAAGGACATCAAGATAGCATTTGTGAAAAACGGAACGTATCAGATGGCGATGGATGATATCAGAGTCCTTAGTTCAGGAACCGACAATGTTGATGATGTCGTCTTATCTTCAGAAGTTGAAATTTATCCGAATCCTGCAAACGATTTCGTCACGATAAAGACTCACAACAATATTGGCGATTTGATTACAATTTCCGATATTTCAGGAAGAACGCTCATTACTGAAGAAGTTACAGCTGATGATATAAAAATCAATATCGCTGGTCTTGCCAAAGGTCTGTATATTATTAAGGTGGGAGATAAAAGCGAAAAATTGATAATAAGAGACTGAAATTCGTTTTGATTAGATATAATGAAAAAGCCGCTACTTCAGAAAGTAACGGCTTTTTTATTTGTTGTTTGAAGATCTTTTGAAAGTATTGAGAATAAATAAAGAAAAATGTTTTTTGTATTTTTTTTTTTTTTAAATTTGAACGTTAAAATAAAAAAATATTAAACTATGAAACGATTCCTTGTTTTCCTTATTGCAGTCTGCTTTTCAGCAAATGCTTTTGCTCAAATCACAAAACAACAAGATAATGTAAATATTGAACAGATTGAAGATGAGAATAATCCTGTACAGAATCTGAATAAGATACAAAACAATCTTGATTACATGATGTTGACATGGGAGCTCCCTCAAAATACAAGTTATGACGAAAAGATATTGTCATGGTCTGATGATATGTTATACACTATAAGCGCTGCCGGAATCCATGAGGAACAAGAAGCATTGCATTATTTCACTTCGGAAGATGTCGCGGAATATGTAGGATGGAAAGTCAAACAAATAGCGTTTATTCCTTTGGGAACGGAAAATACCCATTCCATTGTAATATGGGAAGAGATTGATGAAGAGAAAACATTGGTATATGAACAGGAAATAAATAACGAGAATCTTGCTTTTCGTGAATGGAATTATATCGACCTTGACGAAGACTTTTATTTTGAAAACAATAAAAATTATTATATAGGATTCTCATCAGATGGAGATTCGAATGGACATTGGATATTTCCATGCGACAATAGTGAACCGAATTATGAGAAGAATTGGGTTCATGTCGGAGACACATGGTCGTGTCTTGATTTGGCAGTCAATGTTAATTTATGTATCAAGACTATTCTGGAGAATCCAGACGGCAAAGACATCAATATCGATAATAGTAAAAACAACAAGTTGACAGGATATAGAGTTTATGCCAACAATGAAATTGTAAAAGAAATAAAAGAGCCTTATATCGTATGTTATTTCGATACTGAATTTGAATCGGCGAATGATACCGAATATTGCGTGACTGCTGTATATGGAGATGTTGAGTCGGAACCACTTTGTGTTGAGCATGTCTCTGTAGATGACATCGCATATTCATCAAGACTTGAGATTTATCCGAATCCGGCAAACGATTTTGTCACGATAAAGACTCACAACAATATTGGCGATTTGATTACAATTTCCGATATTTCAGGAAGAACGCTCATTACTGAAGAAGTTACAGATGATGATATACAAATTAATATCGCTGATCTTGCCAAAGGTCTATACATTATTAAGGTAGGAGATAAAAGCGAAAAATTGATAATAAGAGACTGAAATTCGTCTTGATTAGATATAATGAAAAAGCCGCTACTTCAGAAAGTAACGGCTTTTTTATTTGTTGTTTTAGGATCGTTTCTTGTAATTATAAATTTCTCAGTTTTTCAGTTTCTCGGATTTAAAATCAAAGTTCTACTTTCCAAAGTCCGTGGAGGTTGCAGTATTCGTAGACCGCGACTGCTTTTTCGTCGCCGAGATGAACTACTGCTACTGGTTGGTCTTTCAGATCTATTCTTATTCCGCCGTGTTCGGTTTCCACATAAATGAAAGCGATGTGATGTTCTGGAAGCATTGGATGATGGACGCTGCCGACTTCAATCTTTAAGATGTTGTCTTCGAGACGTGTCACGACAGGGATATGTTTTTCTCCGCTCGCCTCTACGGTGTTAGGAACTAACTCTTCCATCTTTTCGCCGCAGCAGAAAACCGGAACTTTTGAATCTACTATCTTTTCTATTACATTACCACAATGATTGCATTTATAAAATTTTGTTGCCATAATAATCTGTTTTTTTAATGTTTGTTTCTTTATTTAACTTTACTTAGTGATTTCATATCTGCGATATTGTATCACTTTTTATGCTGCAAAAATATAACGAAATTTTTCTCGCGTCAAACAGATTGTTTCGATACGATTATCGATTTTGTAGATAAGGGAAATGAGTTGCAGAGTTACTAAAGAGCAAGTTCCCAATATCATGTTATTAATTCTTTTTCAAAATACCAAATTGTGGTGATGTGCTGTCTTTAAAATCAGTGTTATCTTTGCATTGTCTAAAAGAGATAATGAAGTCCACCCTTTGCTTCGTTATCATGCCATAAAGACCTTAAGTGGTTTAATGTTTAATGAATTAGTATTTAACAAAATAGGCTGCAATCATACGAGAGCAGCCTTTTTTATTTAAATGTCAACAGACTACGGTAATCAGTCGTCTGTATGTAAGTTATAGTTCTTATTTCACCAGTGAATAAAGAATTCCAGATATAAGCAGTGGCGCTGGTATTGTTAGTATCCATGCCCAGATGATGCTTTTTGCAGTGCCCCAACTGATTGACTTGACGCCGTTTGTTATGCCTGCTCCGATGATAGAACCTACTATGCTGTGAGATGTGCTCACAGGAATACCGAATACAGAGCAAGTTATGAGAGTAGCCGCACCTGCTGTCTCGGCGCAGAATCCTTTTTCAGGAGTTATCTTTACGATGCCGCTTCCCGTTGTCTTGATGACGTTTTTGCCGCCAATTAATGTGCCTAATGCCATCACGAGATAACATACTACAGCTACGATTTGAGGGACGTGGTATCCTTTTTCTGCGTCGAAGAACATTGCCAACATGCTTTTAAAACTATCCGTTAACTCGGGCGATTGCAATGAGGTGAAGAGCATGATGGAGATGATGCCGATTGTTTTCTGAGCGTCGTTGGTGCCATGACCGAGACTGAAAGCAGCCGACGATACTAACTGTAGCTTCTTGAAAACATTGTCGGCTTTCTTCTTGTTGGCGTTTTTGAAAAGACGCATAATGAGACACATGAGGAAGAATCCCACTATCATTCCGATGATTGGTGTCAGGAATGTGAACGCTATGATTATGACTATTCCTTTGCTTACCAATGCCGAAGAGCCGTAGGCGAACCATACTGGTCCTATGATGCCTCCTACCAAAGCCTGCGACGAGGATATTGGCAGTCCGAGACGTGTGCATATCCAGACCCAGAATGTGGCGCCTACTAAGGCGCAGAATACAACGTAAGGATCCATGTAGCTGCTCTCGACGATGCCTCGACTCATAGTCTCGGCAACGCCAGAATTGAAGATGAAGTACGCCATGAATCCCCAGAACGCAGCCCATGCCACAGCCTTCAATGGTGTCAGAACTCGTGTGGTGATGAGGCACGACACCGCATCAGCAGCGTCGTTCATACCGTTTAAAAATGTGATGAGCAGACCTAAGATGATAGACGCTCCTATGATAAAGACTAACATATCACGACTTCTTTATGACGATTGTTCTTATTGTGTCGGAGACGTTTTTCAATATGTCGCTAGCACTTTCAAAAGTCTCGACGATATTCTTATTCTTGACCAACTCGATATAGTCGGTGTCGATGTTAAAGAGATTGCTGATGTAATCGAAATATATTCCGTCGATGACGTGCTCGATATGTTTTATCTTGTCGCAGTTGTCGATAATTTCGTTATGATTTAAGGAGATGAATTCCAATTTCTTTATTATCTCGTGGAGAAGCAGTGCGCACTCGTGAAGATAGTTGGCAGTCTCAATGAGTTGACTGTCGATACGTTTTGGCTGGTACATCAGTATATTTTTCGAACAGTCGTCGATGATGTCTAAGCAGTCGTCTAAGTTAGCGGCGAGTTCGTTGACATCTTCTCTGTCGAAAGGAGTGATGAAAGTGATGTTGAGCATCTTGTAAAGATTTCTGAAGAGTTCGTCGCCATCGGTCTCGTCTTTTTTAATCTGGCGTCCCAACAACTTACGTTCTTCATAATTATCGACTTTAATCATCTCCAACAAAGTCTTTGTAGCGTGAACAAGCAGTTCCGTCTGCTTGATGTAAATAGGGAAGAACTTAGTCTCCTTAGTTACAAAAAATTGTAAAAAACTATTTAGGCCCATTTTATTCTTTAATTGTAGATTGTAAACTGAAAGTTGTCAATTCAAATTGTTCCGCACAGGTGATAAAGCACTCTTGCTCCAACGTTGCCGTCCCATTCGTCTTCGCCTGGAGATACCTCGCATAAGTCGAAGCCAATTATCTCTTTGCCGCTTTCCTTGACTCTGTTCAACAGATACATAAGTTCTTCATATTCCATTCCACCTGGAACAGGAGTGCCGGTGTTAGGACATAATTTAGGGTCGAGTCCGTCGATGTCGATGGAGATATAAACCTTAGCAGGAAGCTCGTTGATGATGTCGTCGCAGACCTGTTTCCATGTGCTTCCTTCGTACATCTTTCTGCGGTTGTCGCGGTCGTAGAATACCACCATTCTTCCGTCGGAGTTCTTGATGATCTCTTTCTCTTGATGACAATAATCTCTGATGCCTACCTGCACAAGTTTCTCTATATTGTCATATTTCATCACATTATAGAATATAGAGGCGTGCGAATATTTGAAACCTTCAAATTCAATTCTGAGGTCGCTGTGAGCATCGACATGGATGATGCCGTATTCTTCTTCTTTTTCGTTGAGATATGTATGATAGGGAAGAGGTATGCTGTGGTCGCCGCCAAGCAAACCAACCTTCTTTCCTAACGACTTCCAATATGCTATTCTGTCTTTCAACCAAGCGAACATCTTGTTGAAACCATCTTCTATGACAGCGTATTTCTCTTCGTAGTTTTCCGGGTTCTCGTCTACGTCGCCGCTTTCAATGCCGTCGATGATTTCTTCACTGATAGGTGCTAGATAAGCATGAAGCTCTCTCAGTTCTTGTGGAAACTCGTCCATCCAAATACCTCTCTGCCATAAGTTAGGATAGTCGTGGTGACATAAATCCACTTGCATGGAGCCGTCGAAGACAGCCTGAGGTCCGTCGACGGTACCTCTGTTATAACTTGTGGTGAGTTCCCATTCGACAGGGATGATAATAATTTCAGCGTCTTCCGCGCTGCAAGGTAGTCCATATATTCCAGAGCCTAAAGCGGCTGCTGCATTGGGGTCAAATTGTTTTACTTCCATAACGATAATCTTTTTTGCAAACATAAAGAAAAAAAACGATTTTTTTTGTATTTTTGTAGCGATGAACTAATTTTTTTTAATAACTAATAACTTTGAATATGAACTTTTCATCAGTAAACAAGATCTTCGAAAAATCATTCAAAGAAAATTGGGACAGACCAGCAATCTCTAACTACCAAGGTGTGACGTTGCACTACAGAGATTTGGCGAGAAGAATCGCAAAACTTCACATCATGTTTGAGGAATGTGGTCTTAAAAAAGGCGATAAAGTAGCACTATGTTCTAGAAACCAAGCCAACTGGGTTGTTTCTTTCCTTGCTGCCATGACTTACGGTGCGGTGCCTGTTCCATTGATGCATGAATTTAAGCCAAGTAACATAAATCATCTCGTAAATCATTCAGAAGCAAAGATTCTCTTTGTTGATGAGGTTATTTGGGAAGGTCTTTCAGAAATTGACATGTCTGACTTACAGGCCATCATTCAGGTCAATACTTTTAAGCTGCTCTATGCTGCTAATGACAAAATCGCTGATAGCCGCGAACATTTGAATGAACTCTTTGGAAAACATTATCCAATGGAGTTTGACGCTGATTCTTTAAATTATTATGAAGACAGCGCCGATGAACTCGCCATCATAAACTATACTTCCGGAACATCAGGATTTTCAAAGGGTGTTATGATTCCTTATCGTGCGGTTTGTTCCAATCTGGAATTCGCAGCTAAGGTGCTTCCTCAGATGAACAACACTTCTCGCGTTGTTTCTATGTTGCCAAGCGCTCACATGTACGGACTTATGTTTGAGGTGTTGTACGAGTTAACAAGGGGAAGCCACGTATATTTCCTCTCACGACTTCCAAGTCCTAAGATTATCATGCAGGCTCTCTCTGAAGTTAAGCCGACTTTGGTTATCGCAGTGCCTCTCATCATAGAAAAGATTTACAAGAGCAAGGTGAAACCTGTCATTGAAACATCAGGAATCAAGTTCGCGTTGAAACTCCCTATCCTCGAGCAGGTAATCATGAATAAGATTAAGTCGGAGTTGACTAATGCTTTCGGAGGTGAGTTCTACGAAGTCATTATCGGTGGCGCCGCCTTTAACAAAGAGGTGGAAGCATTCTTCAAGAAGATGGAATTTCCATTTACTGTCGGTTACGGTATGACTGAATGCGCTCCTATCATTACATACGAAGATTATAAAGAAGCAAAGTTATATTCCTGCGGACGTATCGTTCCTAATATGGAAATGAAGATCGACTCTCCTGACCCCCAGAATATTCCAGGTGAGCTTCTCGTCAGAGGCGCTAATGTGTTCCTCGGTTATTATAAGAATGAAGAAGCAACGAAGGAAGTCTTGGACAGCGAAGGCTGGCTTCATACCGGCGATATGGGTATTATCGATGCCGACGGATTCCTCTTCCTCAGAGGCCGTTCTAAGTGCATGATTCTCGGTCCTTCAGGACAAAATATCTACCCTGAAGAAGTAGAGGCAGTTTTGGATACTCGTCCATACGTACTCGAATCATTGGTGATTGAAGATAATGGCGGACTCACAGCTTTGATTTATCCTGACTTCGATATGGCAGCAAAAGAAGGCATGAATCAAAGCACCTTTATCAAATATATGGAAGATACATTGCCAGAAGTGAATAAAGAGTTGCCTAACTATGCAAAACTCAAGAAGATAGAAGTGATGTCAGAAGCTTTTGAAAGAACACCGAAGAAGAGCATCAAACGTTATCTCTATCAAAGAAACTAATGATAATAAAGAAGAGACGCAGAATTTTCCGCGTCTCTTTCTCTTTTTTTATGTCTCTCTGTTAACTCCGTATCCAAACAAGGCAAAATCATATTTCACAGGGTCGTCAGGATCTAATTCTCTGAGTTTTGAAGTCAGTTCCTCGACGGTGGTTCTGTCGTTGCTTTTTCTTTGGAGAAGTCCGAGCTCGCGGGAGATTCGTCCTACATGGACGTCGAGAGGAATCATCAAATCAGAAGGTCTGAGTTTTTTCCAGATGCCGAGGTCGACGATGCCGTCGTCACGGACGAGCCATTTCAGAGCGAGATGAAGTCGCTTGCAAGCAGAACCTTTCTTCGGATTGTCGCAACAAGGGTTAGAGATGTGAACGCTCGTAATTCCGTCATTAACTTCCTGAATCTTATCCCTGAAATTCTGTATGCCACGCCATACATTGTGATTATCATTCAAAGTGAAAATGTCTTCAAGACTTTGATATTCCGAATAGATATGTTTTAGACCTTTGCAATAATAAGCTAAATCTCTGTTGAAGAAAGTACGATGCACGCATTTGTCGGGATCTAAGTCTTTAAAACCGTCAGACATGATAAAGTCGTAAGGCGATTTTCCCATGATGTTGAGCATCTTATTAGCGGAGTTAAGAATCATGGAACGTTTTCCCCAAGCTATTGTAGCGGTGAGAAAAGATACGATTTCAATATCGTTCTTCTCAGAATAACGACGAGGAAACTGCACAGGGTCGTTCTTGATAAAATCGGGAGTGTTATATTTTATTAACAAAGAATCTAAATAATCTTTCATAATGGTGAAATTGATTTTACAAAGATAGTGAAAAAAGACAATAAGACAACGAGACAATAAGTCAATGAGTCCCAGAGGGACGACAGAATACATAGGCAGGTGTGAAGCACGATAGTGCGGAACGCCTGCCTAAAAAATATACGCCCACGTCATCTCAATTGTTATTGTTCTGTCGCGCCTACAGCGCTCTGGTCGGTCGTGGTTTGTTTGGGCAGAGGTTCCGCACTGCGTGCTTACCGTCTGCTTATAATCTTTCGCTCCTACGGAGCTATTCGTTTTTTGAGATGCATAATGTGTTCGTACAAACTTTATTATTGCAGCCGCTGTGCGTTAGGGATTGGAGCGGCATCCTTTTGGAGCGTCAGCGGAAAAAGATATAGCGGAAAGCCCGACGGCGGAGCCGGAACGCCCTCCTTTTTAAAGTTTAGAGTTTAAAGTTGATAGTTTAGAGTAGTTTTATAGTTGAAAGTTAACAGTTTACAATTAACAATTAACAATGTACAATGTACCATGAATAATGTGGGATTAATAATTGAGAATTTTAGATTAAGATAAAAAGATTTTAATTTTATGAGATAGATTGCGAAATTATTTTTACTTTTACCGAGCGAAAGGCGGATGTAGCTCAGTTGGCAGAGCGAAAGCTTCCCAAACTTTAGGTCGCGGGTTTGAGCCCTGTCATCCGCTCTTTAACAAAAAAAACGGTTAACTTAACGACCGCTTTTTTTGTATGAAATGTTCAGATCATTGCCGCAACTTTCCTGATATTAGCGAGGCGGTCGAGGAATGTCTTGTCTTGTTTCGCGGTTTGGATGTTATAATCCAGCTGCACACGCATGAGCAGTCCAGTGCTGATGCCTAAAGCCGCCTCAAACATCATGGCTGTTTGAGTTGTGAGCGGTCTGCGGCAATTTAGGATGTCGTTTAGTATTTTATAGGAAATGCCCATTTGTTCGGCAAGCTTCGTCTGCTTGATATTGCGGTATTCAACTTCTTCCTTTAGGATTTCTCCCGGATGGATAGGACGCTGACAAACATAATTACCCATATTCCTGCTATTTATAATGGTTTGACAATTCTAATATATTGCATATTGTAATAACGGTCTCTGATAAGATTTGTTTTACAGTGAATTCGATTCGATATTGTTTGTTAACCCTTATTGAAGAAATACCCGCCTTGTCTCCTTTGAGTACTTCATAATGGAGCGAATTGATCGGAAAGAGCTCCTCGATGCTGTCGGCTTGTTCGAGCATTTTGATACGAAGCTGGTATTTTTCTATTATCTGAGGTTGAAACATGTGCTTCTTATCCGATGTTTTTCCGCTTTCGTATAACTCTCTTAAATACTCCTTCTCAAAGTTTATTTCCATTATCGTGTCGATTTCATCGTGCAAAGATAATATTTATTTTTTTATTATTCCACTATAAAAGTGGATTTTTATAAAAAAACTCCTTTTCTGCAATAGATATCGCAATCGGTTGCTAAATAGCATTATCAACGTCTGATTCCAATAAGTGAAAGAACGGACTCCTTTGTTGGCGTTGTATTTTTTCACGATATAATCAAATTGCGCTTTAGGCAAAAAATCAACTAACTGGGCAAAAACATATTTTCCTTGATTCATAGCAACTTATAAATTTTCCACAAAGATATAATTTCAAAAGTGCAGAATCAAAAAATAGCTATAATCTATTGTATTACAATTATTTCAAAGAACGTTTTTATATTTAAACGGAACACTAGTGATTCATAATGCATAATTATTTTTGGGGGGAGACTATAAACAAAACTGTGTCGAAACGACGATATAAGAAGCCCGACACAGTTTTTGTAATTTATATATGATGTTTAGTGATATTTATCTCCTGACGAAAGCTCTTTCGAGGTCTTGCGAGACGTTGATCATGAAGTCGCCCATTTGTTCATAGGTGTTGATGATGTCGATGAAATAAACGCTTGCCTGATAGTTGTCGCCCTTGCTGTCGATGTTTTCTATCACAGAATCTCTGAGATTGTTTCTCAATGTGTTGAGACGATCTTCGGCGTTATAAGCGTTAGATATTTCAACGAGTTCACCTTTGCGAGCTGCTGTCAGGTTCTCTATCATGACGTCGTATGTTGCGTTTACGGCATCAGCCATGGCGTTGAGATTCTTTATTGCTTCAGAATCAAATTCCTTCTTGTGGATGTTCTTTCTCGACAAGATGCGGCTTAATGTCT
The DNA here is from genome assembly GCA_045592965.1 of Bacteroidales bacterium. GTDB lineage: Bacteria > Bacteroidota > Bacteroidia > Bacteroidales > F082 > Limimorpha. Next base: position 20,709 of record JAZNVS010000072.1, read on the forward strand.
CGCCCGAATCGCCCAACGACTCTAACTCACCGATGATTTTATACATAGCTTTAATCTTTACGGAAGTGCTTTCGCTTATCTCTTCTGCCGACACTTTGTTAAGGAATGTGGCGATCTCGTATTCGATGCGGTCAGATATTTCTTCATATTTAACGAGTTTCTTTCTTAACTCCTCGAACTTATCGGAATCGGCTTCGTTGATGGCGTTCTTTGCGTAATCAGCTCCGTTCTTCGAGATTTTAGCGAAATTGATAATCTCCTCGAAAGCCTGTTCCACAGAGAGTTCCGGAGTGGCGAGAGGTCCCGCTGAGATATATTGTAGTCTGAATACTTCTTTCTCCTGATTCTTTGGTGCCTTGATTATCCAGCTGACAGCCTTAGCGATTGATTTTGTGAACCATATTAATATCAAGGTGTTGGTGAGATTGAAGAGAGTGTGCAACATTGAAAGTCCGTATAATGCTGCTGTTCCTTCAGGAGAATTAGAGTCCGTTACCACGAAGCCTTCTGCGGCAGGATTAGGCACTCCGAATATATTTTCGGTGACGATACCGACTAATCTCAAGAAAGGTTTGAAAAGTATCAAAGCCCAGATGACACCGAATAAGTTGAAAATGGTGTGCGATAACGCGGCTCTTTTTGCAAATGTATTACCTACCGAAGCGGCTATATTAGCTGTGATGGTCGTTCCGATATTCTCGCCGAGAACCATGGCGCATGCCATCTCAAAAGGAATCCAGCCCATGCTCAACATGATGAGAGTGATTGCCATCGTAGCTGATGACGACTGTAAGACGAGAGTCAATATCGTACCGAAGGCGAGGAACAGAAGCACTGAGCCGAATCCGTATGACGACCAATTTCTCACGAATTCCAACACTTGTGGTGTCTCTCTGAGATCTGGCACCGATTCTTTCATGAAGGAAAGACCGAGGAACAACAATGAGAAACCGATTATCAGTTCGCCTATGTTCTTGCGCTGATCTTTTTTAGAGTTTGAGAAAAGGAAGCCGAACAACATCATAGGTACGGCGAGAATCGAGATGTCGGCTTTGAAACCTAACCACGATACCATCCATGCCGTGACCGTCGTTCCTATATTGGCACCCATTATAACTCCAATAGCTTGTGCGAGTGTGAGAAGTCCGGCGTTGACGAAGGTGACAACCATGACGGTAGTGGCCGATGACGATTGTATGATAGTCGTTATTCCTAATCCTGTCATAACACCTTTGAAAGGATTTGATGTCATGGCCGA
>JAZNVS010000073.1:0-22846 GCA_045592965.1 Bacteroidales bacterium
TGTTGTCTTGTTGACTCGTTGACTTGTTGTCTTTATGTCTCTTACAACTTCCATCGCCTTTGCCACCGCATACGCATTTGGCATCTGGGTCTAAAGAATGAGCACACTTACGTTCAAATTGTCCGTCTTTTTTCACGAACATCTTGATACCTATGGCAACGAAAACTATAACCATAATAACGAGAGCTGGAACCAAGATAAGTAAGAATGTGCTCATGATTATTCAGCTATGATTAGATAATAATTCTTCTTACCTTTTTGAACGAGGATGTATTTGTCGTTGAGCAAGTCTTCTTTACCAATGACTTTAGCGTCTGTCACTTTTTCTTTATTGATAGCCACGCCATTGCCTTGTAACATCTTACGTGCCTCGCCCTTTGAAGGGAAGACATTAGTCTGTGTCAGGAAGTCGATTATCGGCATACCTTCTTCTATAGCGGCTTTCGAGATATTGGCTTGTGGCACACCTTCGAAGATGCTCAACAATGTTGCTTCGTCAAATTTATGAAGAGCTTCCGATGTTCCTTTACCGAACAAAATCTGTGTCGCTTCTTCTGCCATCTCCAAGTCTTCCTTAGAGTGTACTATGACGGTGAGCTCGCGTGCGAGAGTACGTTGTAACTCGCGGAGATGAGGCTCAGCGGCATGACGTTCGATGAGAGCGTCTATCTCTTCTTTGCTTAACAAAGTGAATATCTTGATATATTTGGCAGCGTCGTCGTCGGAGCAGTTCATCCAGAATTGATAGAAAGCGTAAGGCGATGTCTTGGCAGGATCTAACCAGATGTTGCCTTTCTCTGTCTTGCCAAATTTACCGCCATCGGCTTTGGTGATGAGAGGACATGTGAGAGCGTAGGCTGTCTCTTCCGCGCCGAGCTTACGACGTATCAACTCAGTACCTGTGGTGATGTTACCCCATTGGTCGGAGCCACCGAGCTGGAGCTTACAGTTTTTATTTTGATATAGATATAAGAAGTCGTAACCTTGAACCAACTGATAGCTGAACTCTGTGAACGACATGCCTTCACCTTCGCCGCTGAAACGTTTCTTGACGCTGTCTTTAGCCATCATATAATTGACGGTGATATGTTTTCCTATGTCACGGATGAAGTTAAGGAAAGAGTAGTTTTTCATCCAGTCATAGTTGTTAACGAGTTCAGCCTTATTAGGAGCATCGCTGTCGAAGTCCAAGAATTTGGCAAGTTGTTTCTTGATACAAGCCTGGTTATGGTTGAGAGTCTCGTCGTTGAGCAAGTTACGCTCTGCTGATTTTCCTGAAGGGTCGCCTATCATACCTGTCGCGCCGCCAAGAAGAGCGAGAGGCTTATGACCTGCATGCTGAAGATGACGGAGCATCATGATACCACAGAGGTGACCTATATGCAATGAGTCGGCAGTAGGGTCGATGCCTAAGTAACCCACTGTCATTTCTTTTTTAAGTTGTTCTTCTGTTCCTGGTGTCATGCTGTGAAGCATACCGCGCCAGCGCAATTCTTCTACGAAATTTGTATTCATCGATGTATATTTTTATTCTAATTAGAGATGCAAAGATAATAAAAAGACAAAAGGCTAATGACTAAAGACTAAAGATTTTTTTCAAACTGAGAAGTCGTCATGTTGTCTGCAGCGTCTCTCGTAGAGGCACACAGACGTGTGACTTCTGCAACTCGCAGCATTTATTTCGTCTCGCTTCTCTCTCCGCTCCGCTTCGCTCGTGCTCAACTCCTTAATGCCGCTCTGTCCTTTTGCTTAAGATAATTTATGGATTGTATGTTAATACTGATAAAGGCAGAGGCGGAGACCAAGGTAGCTGAACCCGCCGTCGGGAACGCCGTAGTCACGATACGACACTCGACAGTACCTCGCAAAGCTGTTCCAGCTGCCGCCACGATCCACACGGTTAGAGCCAGTTGACGGTCCCGCCGGATTGGTCTGAGAACCGCTGCTGTAGTCTCCAAACCCGTCTACAAGTTCCCTGCTGCCGCTCGTTCCCATCGATACCGTCGAGGCATCACCGTTGCGTTCACAGTATTCCTTCATATAGAACTCCTTGACAGCAACCTTTCTGTTGAGTCCAACTTGTACGGCAAGATAGGTGATGCCGAATCCGCCCTGGCCTAAAACACCCTCTATCCTGTATTTGCCGTTCTACAGTAATTTGTCTTTCTTTAATTCCATGATGCTTGGTTTTATCTATTTATTGTATACGGACTTCGTCTGGTTTATATTTTGCTTTGAGAGGTGAGCCTTGAGCCTGCCATAAACCTTAAAACTCAAAAACATAGTATTCTGACTGGCCTGCACGATTTATTTTTGAAAACTTTCAACTTTCAATTTTCAACTTTCAGATTTCAAAATTCCCTATCTTTGCAAAAAATAACGTTATGATTTTCATCACAGGTTGCACAGGATTATTAGGTTCACATTTAGTTGCGGAATTGATCAACAGACAACGGACGACAGACAACGGACAACAGACTTTATCCACAATAAAAATATTATGCCGTAGGAATAGCAATCTATCATTACTGGAAAAGGTATTGAAACGTTATGGCATTGACGAGATGCCCGACTTCATAGAGTTTGTTTATGGCGACATCTTAGACTACGACATTTTGGAAGAAGCGATGCAAGATGTCGACGAGGTATATCACTGTGCTGCTGTCGTCTCCTTTGACCCCAGCGACACCAAGAGTCTGATGACAATCAACGTGGAAGGCGTGAAGAATATGGTCGACGCCGCTTTGAGATGCGGGGTAAAGAAGTTCTGTCATGTCAGTTCCATCGCTGCCTTAGGCCGTGCATTAGAAGGCGAGACCATTGACGAAGAATCGCCATGGACACATTCCAAGAACAACAGCGTATATTCCAACTCCAAGCATCAGGGCGAGATGGAGGTGTGGCGCGGCATCGCCGAGGGTCTCAACGCCACCATCGTCAACCCGTCGCTCATCCTCGGCGCCGGCAAATGGGACTCAGGCAGTTGCGAACTCTTCAACACCGTCGCCAAAGGTTTCCCGTTCTACACCACCGGCATCAACGGCTTCGTCGACGTTAAAGACGTGGCTCGCGCTATGATAACGTTGATGGAAAACAACAAATTCGGGCAGCGTTACTGTCTCAACGGAACGCTCATCTCCTACCACGACCTTTTCACTATGATGGCAAACAACTTCAATGTCAAAGCGCCTTATATCAAAGTCGGGAAGATACTCAGCGAGGTGGCATGGCGCGTCTTCTGGCTGATAGGAAAGATAAAAGGAAAGAAACCTCTCATCACCAAAGAGACAGCACGAACATCGACAAGAAGATATTCCTACTCTTCAGCAAAAATCATCAAGGAGCTAGACTTCCAATTCACGCCCGTAGAAGACACCGTGAGAGAAGTATGTGAATTATATTTGAAGGAAAAATAAATGGTAATCAACGTAAGTAAATTTTACTTAAATTTGTATCTTTAAATCTTAACGGTAATGGTATTCAGTAGCAACGTCTTTTTGTTATATTTTTTCCCCATCTTCTTGGCATTGTATTTTATCACGCCAAAGAAATTCAGAAATTACACTTTGCTTCTAGCGTCATTTATTTTTTACGCATACGGCGCGCCTGAGTTCGTGATACAGCTCATCTTGTCGAACATCGCCAATTTCTATCTAGTGAAATATATGTTCAAGGCAGAGAAGGCTATTACCAAAAAGATTCTCTGCGGAATCTCGATAACAATCAGCATCGGTTTGTTGTTCTACTATAAATACGGCAACTTCACCATGCTCAACCTCAACGCCATCTTAGGCGTTTTCCACCACGAACCAATAGAATGGATTAAGATACTGCTGCCTATCGGAATTTCCTTCTTCTCATTCCAAAGCGTCACCTACACCTTAGACACTTACAGAGGAATCAACGAGCCGATGAAAAAGCTCAGCGATTATATGCTCTACATCACTATGTTCCCTCAACTTGTGGCAGGTCCTATCATCCGCTATTGCGACATCGCCGACCAGATCAGAGAAAGAGAATCGCTGATGACCGACAGGCTACAAGGTTTCTATCGTTTCGTCTTAGGTCTCGCAAAGAAAATACTTATAGCCGATGTGATAGGATTCCAGGTAGATAAGATTTTAGGTCCTTCCAACTACGACGTACTGAGCGCAGCGCAGCTTCAAGACATCGCTGACAAAATTGCCGCCATCGACTCCACTACAGCATGGATTGTGATATTAGCCTTCACCTTCCAGATTTATTTCGACTTCTCGGGTTATTCCGACATGGCGATAGGTCTCGGCAGGATGTTAGGATTCCGTTTCCCGGAGAACTTCGACAACCCATACGTCTCCACTTCGATATCAGAGTTCTGGCGCAGATGGCATCAGACCTTCAGCGTCTTCATCAAGAATTACCTATATTTCCCATTAGGCGGAAGCCGAGTCAAGACAGAAGCCAGAAAATATTTCAACCTATGGTTCTGTTTCCTTGTATCAGGTCTATGGCACGGCGCATCTTGGAACTTCGTAGTCTATGGCGCGTTGCAAGGCATCTTCATCTGCGCCGACAAACTCTTCTTAGTAAAATGGATGAATAAATTAGGAAAGATACCATCGGTGATATTCACATTCGCCATCATAGTATTGACACGCTGCTTCTTCCGCATCGAGAGAATCGACTTATCGTGGGCATTCTTGAAAAGACTATTCGCCTTCGACTTCACTCCACTGCACTTCTCCGACAATCCTCACTTCTACACAACAATGATTATCGCTGCCATATTCTCGTTCATAACGCTCACTAAATTCGGATTGAAATGGCAAGACAAAATATATTTCACTGATTATAACTCAAGACAACATATCGTTGCATTTATTCTTTCAATATTTGGTTTCATCTTCTGTTTAGGAGCTTTAAACGCAACAGGATTCAGCCCATTCATTTATTTCAGATTCTGATGAATAATAAAGTTCTATACACTGTAATGTTTTCGTTATTATTGGCATTTCTAATTTTGCCGATGATACAGGAGCATTATAATATATTCATAGAAAAACCATTGAAGGGAGTCACTCTAAGCACCGAGTTCCCGGAATTTTCTATGGAGTCCTACTCTCAAAGCAAATATCAATCACAACTTGAGAAATACGTCTCTGAAAATTTCGGATTCAGAGAATTTGTTATACGTCTTTATAACCAGTATCTTTGGTCGTGCTACCGCAAGACTTACTGCCATTTCATCATTCCAGGCAAAGACAATTGGGTCTATTATGCAGAAGCCGTCAATGACTATTACGGCAAAGAACAGATAAAATGGCACAAGACACCTGAGAAAGCAAAAGACTGGTATGATAAGAACGTTGAGATGATGTGTCAATTGAGGGCTGTTTTGCAATCATACGACATAGAGTTCCTATCGTTTATGGCACCAAGCAAAGTTTACATCTATCCGGAGTTTCTTCCTGAAAGAGACCGAGATTCTACGACATTCAATGCCATAGAATATTACGACAGACTTATGACAGAGGCTGGCTTTCCTCATATTGAGATGACCAAATGGTTTCAATCCATGAAAGACACTCTACCCTACCCTATTTTCCCAACGATGGACAACCACTGGCAGTTTACATCAGTCTACGCATACGATTCATTGTTTAGGTTTATGGATAGTTTGAAGAACTTCGGCATCCCTAAGATAAAATATGGAGAGCCTCAAGCATACGACCTTAAGTTCCAAAGTGATGAGGCAACATTAAACCTTCTGTTTCCTGTAAGAAATAAAAATACCGACTACAAATTAGACGTGGAGATAGAATGTGACAACAATTGCAAGAAACCAAGAGTTCTATTTGTCGGCGACTCCTTCATCTGGGCTTTAGACGAACAACTTCCTTGGGAGAAACTTATGGAAGATGTTGAAATTTGGTTTTATAACACAGACGTGTACAAAGGTTTCGACAGAAAACCATACAAGAAAGATGAAATCAATATGCTTCGTGATATGCTTAAAGCCGATTATATCGTCTTTTACACATCAGGACACCAATGGCATAGAGCGACATACGATTTCGTAGAACAAGCCTTGCTCGCCTTGTGTGTATCTGACAGTTTAATGGAAACCGAAGCAGTTCGTATTGCCGACAGTTTGAACATCAGCAGTGAAGAAGCAGTGAAGAAAATCAAAGAATATCCCGGTATGGTCAAAGGCATAATGAATTGCGACAACCCAAGCATACGCAATGAAAAAGAAATCCAAATAGCCCAAACCATCAACTTAATCGAAGATGACGAAGAATGGGCTATGGCTCTTAGCATCCAAACAGTAACAATGAATAAAAGTATAGAAGACATTTATAGGATAGAAGCAGAAAACGTCATCAACAACAAGCCTCTATTACGTTCAACGACAGAGCTATCTGAAGAAAAGATCATAGAAGCAAAAGTTAATGACCTTATCAGAGGATGGAGATTGAACAAGGACATGATGGAGTTTCTCAGAGAAAAAGCAAAACAAAAAAACAAGGACCTAGAAGTGGTGATATTGGAGGACGCAAGATGGGTTGTTAAAGAAGAAATGAAAAAGCAAAAACAAAACATATGAGAAATATTTATAATAAACTATTTTTTCTATTATTGGCATTACTCTTTTTGCCAATGATACAGGAACATCTAGATATTATCAATGTTGGTTCTCTGAAAGGAGTAACATATAAAACCGAAAAACCAAAACTCACCTATGATAGTTATCGAGAAGGAAAATTTCAGTCACAACTGGAGAAATACATATCAGAAAACTTCGGATTCAGAGAGTTCGCCATTCGTCTCTACAATCAGTATCTATGGACCTGCTACAAAAAGACATATAACAAATCTTTTCAAAAAGGCAAAGATAATTGGTTCTATTACCACAGAGCTTGTAGAGAATTTAAGGGCTTTGAATATAGAAGCCATTTTAAAAACAGAGAAGAAGCCATTGCCAGTTATGAGAAGAACATTCAAATGATGTGTCAGCTTAGGGAAATATTGAAGGAATATGGCATTGAGTTCATGACATTTATGGCACCTGACAAACCTTTTATATATCCTGAATATCTTCCCAACAGAGACACCACGTCAAAACCATTGAGAGCATTTGAATATTATAGCAAACGCTTCGAAGAAATAGGATTCCCCAATATTGAAATGACCAAATGGTTCAAAGCGATGCGCGATACCGTGTCACATCCAATAATGCAAACCATCGACAGTCACTGGAGCTTTAGCGCTGTTTATGGATGTGATTCTTTATTAAAGCATCTTAACAGTCTGAACGACTTTGGCATTCCGGAAATAAAATATGGGAAAGCCATTAAGACAGATAAGAAACCTTCCTATGAAGAAAAAGTTCTCAATATGCTGTTCCCTGTCATTAAGAAAAATCACAACTACAGAATAGATGTTGAGGTTATTAAGAACGAGAACACAAAGAAACCTCGTATATTATTTGTAGGCGACTCCTTCATTTGGGCGATAAATGATCACATGCCTTTGAAGGATATATTAAGTGATATGGAAATATGGTATTACAACTCCACAGTTCACCAAGGATTTGACCTAAATAAAAAAAAGAAACAAGACATCAATGCCTTGCAAAGCATCTTAAGCAGTGACTATGTAGTCTTCTATTCCTGCGGTCACCAGTGGCATGAGGGAACATATAATTTCTTAGAGGAAACATTGGCCGAATTCGGTGTAACAGATAGCACCACCAATCACGACAGAGAGAAGGTAAAAAGAATAACAGAAGGACAAAATTTCGAACAATAGGTGGAAGAACTCATTGAATCGTGGAGAAGAAACCCGAAAATGATGAAATTTCTTGAAGACAAAGCCAAGAAGAAAGAAAAGCCCCTTGATGTTGTTATGGTAGAAGATGCCCGTTGGGTTCTCAAAAAGAACAAGAAATAATATAGGAAGAGAGCTGATTATTCGGCTCTCTTTCTCTTCATATCCTTATATTTTCCATCGAAGATTTCGAATTTCACGAAGCGGCAATCTAAGGAGCCGTTATAGACTTCTATTTTCTTAGAAGGTTTCAAGCCAATGAGTTTAAGAACTTCCTGGTTGCTGCTTATCACCCAAGCCTCGTAACCTTTGAAGTTGCGTTTCAAAGTATCGCCTATTCCTTTATATAAAGATACTAAATCTTTTTCTTCGAGGCGTTCGCCGTAAGGAGGATTGATGACCAAGATACCAGGAGCTTCAGGCGGTGTCATCTCGAACATATCCTGTTGAGACAGCGTGATGTCGTGAGAGAGATGTGCGCCTTTGATATTCGACTGTGCAATCTGAACTGCTTTAGCGGAATGGTCGGAAGCGAAGATCTCATAATCGAAATCGCGGATTTCCTCATCAGCAGCGTTACGAACTTCTTTCCAGAGTTTCTCGTCGAAGTCGCGCCATTTCATAAAGCCGTAGCTTTCTCTGAAATAACCTGCCGGGATATTCATCGCCGCCATAGCCGCTTCGATAGGAATAGTCGCTGAGCCGCACATACAATCGACGAAGTTCTTGTCGTAGTTCCAACCAGTTAGTTTGATGAGACCTGCGGCGAGCACCTCATTGATAGGAGCTTTATCGACAGCTTTACGATAGCCTCTCTTGTGCAAAGAGTCACCCGAGCTGTCGAAAGAAAGTGTCACCTTTTCATTCTCGATATGAATATTGATCCTCAAATCCGGATTTTCTACATCGACAGAAGGACGTGCACCGTATTTGTTACGGAACTCATCAGCGATAGCGTCTTTTACTTTAAGAGCCGCATATTGAGAATGCGTGAAATAATTGCCGCTCACTACAGCGTCGATGGCGAAAGTCTCTTCAATACCGAATATCTCATGCCATTTTATCTCAAAAATCTTCTTATATAACATCAGCTCGTTGCGTGCCACAAAAGTCTGAACTGGTTTAAGAATACGCAATGCGGTACGAAGACAATAATTGGCTTTGTACATTAACGCCTTATCAGCCTCAAAACTGACGGCACGATGTAAGATGTTTATATTTTCTGCACCTAACGATTGTAACTCGTCAGCGAGTACTTGCTCGAATCCAGGCAATGTCTTTGCCACTAAAGTAAAAGTATTTTCCACTGTTAATTATTTTTCACAAAAATACGATTTTTTCGTTGAGAGAATCTAATGTATTTGCCAATTTTATATCTTTGTAAGAAAAATTTCAGATGACAATAGAAGAAGCACAGAAAATCGTTGACGAATGGATCAAGACGCATGGCGTAAGATATTTCAACGAACTTACAAATATGACCTTGTTAACCGAGGAAGTGGGAGAGCTTGCGAGAATAATAGCCCGCACTTACGGAGAACAATCTTTCAAGGAATCTGATAAGAAATATAACTTGGCCGATGAGATGGCTGATGTTTTATGGGTCTTGATTTGTCTCGCCAACCAAACGGGAATAGATCTTACTGAAGCATTTAATAAGAACTTGGAGAAGAAGACAAATCGAGATAAAGAAAGACACATTAATAATGGAAAGTTGAAAGTTGAAAATTGAAAATTAATGTAGAGACGTATCAATGATACCGAAAAAAATAAACAAACATTGATGCGTCTGACGAATTGAAAGTTGAAAATTGAAAATCTGGTAGAGACGTATCAATGATACCGAAAAAAATAAACAAACATTGATGCGTCTGACAAATTGAAGTTGAAAATTGAAAATTAATGTAGAGACGTATCAATGATACCGAAAAAAATAAACAAACATTGATGCGTCTGACGAATTGAAAATTGAAAATTGAAAATTAATGTAGAGACGTATCAATGATACCGAAAAAAATAAACAAACATTGATGCGTCTGACGAATTGAAAGTTGAAAATTGAAAATTTTTGTAGAGACGTATCAATGATACCGAAAAAAATAAACAAACATTGATGCGTCTGACAAATTGAAGTTGAAAATTAGAAAATTGAAAAATGAAAACTCATAATTTTATATTAACAATATTGTTATTCGTTTTCAGCGTTTCGATAAATGCGCAGAATCGTATTGATGGTATTGTTGTTGATGATAAGACTAACGAGCGTCTCGCTTTCGTAAATATCGTCATCAATGAAGACGGAACATTAGGAACAACGACCGACATCGACGGAAGTTTCTCCATCACGACAAAAAAGGAAATCGACAAACTGACATTTTCTTTCGTAGGTTATGAGAAGAAGACAATAGATATTGAAGTCGGTCAGGAGAACATCTCGGTAAGATTAAAGCCTCAACATATCTATCTTTCGGAAGTCGTGATAGACGGAAGCAACGACCCTGCAAACCGTATCATCGACAGCGTCTTCAAATACAGAGACTCCAATAATCCTAAAAGTTTAGATTCATATCATTACAAGATTTATGATAATATGGTCTTCACTCTCGACTCGGCATCACCATTCATTGACAAAGAGATGCGTTCAGAGTTGAGAAAAAACGACCTTATAGTCACAGAAACCGTATCAGAACAATATTACAGGAAACCGAATAAAAGCAAGAAAAACATCTTGGCAAACAGATTCTCCGGAATGAAAGAACCTATGTTCGTCTATATCTTAGAGAACATCCAAAGTGTTGGTTTCTACGACGATTTGGTAAGCATCGACGAAAAGAAATACGTCAACCCCATAAGTCGCGGCAGCAAGAACAAATATATCTTCGTCTTGGAATCGGCATTTAAGAACGAGAGTAACGACAGCATTTTCACCATATCATTCCGACCATACCGTAACACCAACTTCAATGCGATGAGCGGAACGATGACGATAAATTCCGACAACTGGGCGATACAGAATATCAAGGCGAGACCAGCTAAGAAAGACGGAATGCTTAACATCGAGATACAGCAACTTTATGAAAAAGTCGATGACAAACATTGGTTTCCGAAACAACTGAACACGACGATCTCTACTTTCGACAGCAACGACATCACTATTGATACTATCGCTCACGCCAACGACACATTAGGTGCCTATATTTCCGTATCACTTAACGGCAGCATGACAGCGAGTTTCCCTATGATAGGAATAGGAAAAAGTTATATCACGGATATTGAGATAAATAAGGACATCGACAGAAAGATTTTCGATAACGCAGACTTCAGTGTCGATGTTAATGCGACAAATGCAGATGATGTCATAAGAGTTTATCGCTACGACACATTAAGTGCCGAAAGATTGGAAGCGACATACAGATTCGTCGATTCTATCTTTGACGAGGCGAACATCGACTTCGACAAGATTACCAACGCGATGGTTTCCGTAATAGATAATGAGATTCCTATCAAGTTCGTGAATCTGAATATGAACAATATTATGGACTATAATATCGGCAATGGATGGAAGTTCGGTTTAGGATTTAAGACCAATGAAAAGATGTCGAGGTTTGTTTCTGTCGGAGCCTTCGGCAATTATTGGATCAAGGCGAAAGAGTTCAATTACGGCGGCGATTTAGATTTTAACATTCTACCTTCCAAAGATATGAGATTGAAATTCCATGCTGCTCATGAGTTCGAACGTCTCGGCAATTATGGTTTTGAGGAAAAGAAAAGCGTTCTCGATCCATCAAACTACAAACACTTTTACGTCAAGGCAACATCATTGAACAATATTGTTTCCGCAGAATATTCAACATATTTCAACAAACATCTGAAAGGTTTTGTAAGATTTGAAGTAGCAGACAAAAAAGTCTTCGGCAATTCTCAGATTCTCAATTTCTCAGATTCTCAGTTTTCCAGACTAAGTTCTTTAGATTTTAGGTTAAGAATAGCATTCAGAGAAAAATTCATCAGGTCGGCATACGGACTGAGGTCGGGAGGCAACGCCAATCCTGTGATATGGCTTTCGTATCAGAAGAATCTGAAAGGAGTTTTCGGAAGTCCATACAATTTCGATAAGGTAGAATTACAATTCAAAGGTAAAAAAGAGTTTAAATATTTAGGTGTGACGAGCGTCACAGCACAAGCAGGTTATATTCATGGCAGTGTTCCTGCGACAGAATTATTTAATATAGAAGGCAGCGGTGCCGACAAGTTCGATGTCTATAGTCCAGAGAGTTTCAACACCATGCAACCAGACGAATTCTTCTGCGATAGATTCGCAGCATTATATTTCTCACACAACTTCAAGAACCTCCTGTTCGATTTCAAGAAATTCCACCCTGAGATAATAGTAGTGACGAATGTTGCTTTTGGCGGCAACAATTCAGATTCTCAGATTTCTAACGACTTAAGCAAAGGTTATTACGAAAGCGGTATAATTGTGGATAATATCATCAGGATATTGTATATGAAATTAGGATTCGGCACTTTCTATCGTTACGGACCTTATTCATACGACAACGTCTGGGATAATTTCGTTTTTAAGATGAATTTGAGTTTTAGTTTGTAGCAAAAGACAAAAGGCTAAAGACAAATGTCTAAAGCCTTTTTAGTTCTCAGATTTTCAAGTTCTCAGATTTTAAAAAGCTATTTTCTTTTGTATCTCTTCAAACTCTTCTTTTTCAAGTTGAAGTTTAGGGCGTTTAAAGTCAAGGTCGCCTTCGTTTTGCATTGGTACGAGATGAATGTGAGCGTGAGGTACTTCAAGACCTATTACAGCCACACCTACTTTAGTACAAGGAATAGCATCTTTAATTTTCACTGCTACCTGTTTAGCGAAAAGCATCATCTCCTGAATATCGTTGTCTTCGATGTCGAAGATATAGTCTACTTCTTTTTTAGGGACAACGAGGGTATGACCTTTTTGCACTGGATTGATATCCAAGAAAGCGAAGAACTTGTCGTTTTCAGCTATTTTATAGCAAGGAATCACGCCATTAATGATTCTTGTGAAAATTGTTGCCATGGTTAACGTGTTATTTCAATGATTTCAAACATAAGTTTACCTGCTGGCACCTGAATTTCCACTTGATCGCCGACAGACTTACCAAGAAGTCCTTTTGCGATTGGAGAGGTAACGGATATTTTATGATTTTTAAGGTCTGCTTCTTTCTCTGGAACGAGAGTATAAGCCATTACAGCATTAGTTTTCAAGTTCTTTATTTTTACTGTTGAGAGAAGCAAAGCTTTTGAAGTATCCATTTTTGATTCATCAAGAACGCGAGCGCTCATGATGAGTTGTTGAAGTTCAACTATCTTCATTTCGAGGTGTTGTTGAGCTTCTTTAGCAGCATCATATTCGGCATTTTCTGAAAGATCTCCCTTATCACGAGCTTCAGCAATTGCCTGAACGACTTTTGGACGTTCCTCTAAAATAAGACGATCTAATTCGTCTCTTAATTTCTGAAGTCCAGCTTGTGTAAAATATTCAATTTCAGCCATAATATGTGATTAAATTTTAAATTAAGAAAAAAAGAAGAGACCCTTACCGAGATAAGGGCCCTTCCTAAATTAAACGTATGCAAAGATACGAATTATTTTTGAATAAAAGGCAACTTTTAGAAAATAATTCTTGCGCCTATTGTGTGAGTACCATTCCAGTGATGTGTATCTTGGTATGAATAATCAACAGATACTCTCATCTTGTCGCTGAGAGGAGCTTGTACTGATGCACCTAATGATAAGCCATTATTAACATTTGTACATTGCTCTGTTTCGATGTCACCCCAAATACCATTTTCGAGGAGGTAACCACCACGGATAATTAAATATTCCTTGTATGATGCCTCGAGACCTAAAGCAACTTGGTCTTTAGAGAATGAATTTGAAGTGAAGTTACCTGCTGCTGTAAGACGACAACCATTAGTAAAGTTGAAGTCGTAAGCTGCAGCGATTGATAACTGTGTTGGCAATTCGAATTGGTCAGCACGATGAATAACTGTCAAGTCTGAACCCAAGAATGAATCTGGTTGTGATTTAAAAACGAGACCGTCGCCACTGAATGTTACGGTAGGTCCGATGTTTTTCAAAGTGATACCGAAGTGGATGTTATCAGTAATACCTGTTACATATTGGATACCTGCGTCTAAAGCAACACCTGTACCAGTCATATCTGCTATTGATTCGCTTATGATTTTCAAAACGAAACCTGCGTGAATACTATTTGAGAATGATTTTGCAACAGCAATGTTGATATTCATCAAATTTGGTTTGAAAGTACCCAATGTCATATCAGGATTTAATGTTGTTGTTCTTTCTATTTCACCTGGATTGAAAGACATAACATAAAGACCTGCTACTACTGATTCTGATATGCGTGCAAGGAAACCGAATGAATATGAATTCACTCCTGAACCATTTAACCAGTTGATGTATGAGAAGTTTAAGTCAAGAGAGTTAGTTGCTGTAATACCAGCAACGTTACTCCACATAGCTTCAACACCATGAACTGATGACATACCTGCATTACCCCAACCAGCTGTAGATGCCCAAGGGTTAATTAACAATTCTGTAGCGCCTGCTTGACCAGACCTATCCTTATTACCTGCGAATGCTGTATTGCTGAATCCTAATACTAAGATTGTCAAGCTTACTATAACGATAGATTTAAATAACTTTTTCATGATCGTACTTTTTATTTGTTTTCGCATAATAATTAGAATGTATTTAAGTCAACCTGACGCATTGCTGCATAGAATTTAACTGTCTTTTCACCACCTGAAGTGAGGTCCTTAACATGGATGATGTAGAATCCACTTGCTATAGGAGTACTAGCATGGTTAGTTAAATCCCAGTCAATTGATGTTACGCTCGAGTCTTTTGAGAATTGACGAATCTTAATGCCATTTACTGTATAGATTGTCACAACGCACTTGTTAGGAACGTTAGCAATCTTAACTTTGTGTGTAAGAGCATTTTCTTCGTATGAAGAATAAGCGTAATAAGGATTAGGTACAACAGTAATCTTATCAAGATCGCTCTTTGATTGTTCGATGTCGTTCAATGTTGGACCACAACCTACAGTTGAGAATGTGTAGTATGGATAGTAACCATTGTGATTATTTGTATCAAATACATCTTCTGTTTCATCTTCAACTGGGAAACCTGCATAACCTGACTGATAAGGTTTTGCAATGCGTACAGAAATCTTAACAGGGTTACCTTCTTGTAACCATTCTTTTCCTTCAACTGCCATTGGCATACCAACCCATGATGGTTGACCCCAGAACAATGAGTAATACAATGGTTGACTTGTTGGTTGTTTTTCGATAAGTTTCAAAGTGTTGCAGATATATGCACCAGCATCATAAGCAGGTGATTTGAAGTTTATTCTATTACCCATAACACCACCATCATTCATTGGGAATACATATACAAAGTGTTTACCACCGAGTACTGGAGTTTGATCAACAGCGTCGAATAATACAGGGTCTGACAACTGTGCTAATGGTTGTGACAATACTGTTGTTTCTTTCAACGCTGGAGGGTTGAACAACATATCGCGGCCATTTAAGTCAGGATAGAATGAGTCTTCACCGAAGCATACGTTGAGACGTGCGCCTGTTTCAACATCAATAACATAACCTGGGAACCATCCCATACCTCTTGCTGAGATATAGTTAGCATCTTCCGGATTATCACTTGCTGGGCCATTCATATCAGGATAAGAATTACCTTCTTTATCTACTGATGGAGCTCTACGAAGCGTGAACTTAGGAGCATTACCTTCTGACAATCTTTCATCCAAACACATTTCGATAACAGGACAACGTGTCCATTTAGATTTATCAGATGTCAAAACGATGTCGATAGAACCTAATTTTCTGAAGATAGTATCTATTCTACAGTTACCATTGTACATTGGATATGGAGCGCCGTTAAGTAAGCCTGGATCTGCTGACAAGAAATATGGAGCCCATGTTCCTTCAGCAATATTTTCAAAGCTTTCATCTGGGTCGAACGGCTTAAATACACCTCCCTGTGGAGATGGAACAATGTTATAGTCACTATTTGCTGTAACGTTTTGGTCGGAATATGTACCAGAACGAATCCAGTTGAGAACATGACCTGGGAGGTTGTCATCATCTCTAATACCGCTTAACCATCTATTCGAACTGTCAGCGTATGAAACTGATGTTGAAATAACACCATTGTTTTCAGCAATGACTTTATAGTAGCTTTTCCAATTTTCTCTATCAAGATATTTACCTATAACGTGAGGACCGAAGTTCCAAGGTTGATGTACCGAAACTGAGATACCTCTTTCAAGGAAAATAGCTTCTGACTGAAGTTCTGATGTTGATGGTGAATATAATGTATCACCTGTGTTCAAATCTTTCAATACCCATCTAAAGACCTGTTTTGCTGCAGAGTCACCCAAAATACTCAAGTCACCTGTGATTGATGTAATATATTTATTATGGAAATCTTCAAACCATATAGCATAGTCAGTTGAAACTACATTCAATGGGTCAATGATTTTAACATCAATAGGACCATAACTTTCTTTGTATGTTGGATGATAAACAATAGGATAATCAGGATGTCCGAGAGCTACTGTATCAGCATAATTAATAAATGAAGGATCATCTTCAACAATATTAATATTATGTCTTGCTGGAGCTTTTGCTAAAAGTTCATCAATGGTTTCTTGTGTTAATTCGATTTGATTACCACCATTACCTTGACCTACCCAACGAGTGATTTGAGGTTTATCACCATAATTTGAATTGATGATAGTTCCATCAACTGTTGTATGAGGTACTGCTGAATACATCTTAATGTTCTTACGACCTGCAAGGTAAGGAGTCTTTTGACCGAACAATGCTGTTGGGTTATTTTCATCGATGTCATAATCCATATAATTATTATATGCATAAGCAATTGCCATATAATAGTATGTCTTATGATTAACCAATCTAACGTCACCTGTTGTAGTGAAAGCGTCTTGTGTGATTTCGAATGTAGTTTTAATACCATTGTCAGCACCTTCAACCATAATTGTAGGAACAGCAAAGCCTAATTGATCATCATAGATGAAGTTAATAATTCTAGAAACATTGTTCTTAATGTCACATTGGTAAACAACACGTGCTTTAGTAACATCACCAAGTTCGTCAACACTAACTTCTTTATTAGCTAATTGATATACGATATAACCTTCGAAACGATATAATGAGTCATTACGTTGAGTTGAGTCTGTAACGAGGACACCACTAATTTGAGGGTCTATTTCAGTATATGTTTCTGAATAGTTATTTGAGTTTTCAGAGTTAGAGATATAAACGATGAATTTCTTATCTAATTCACGGAAAGTCAAGTCTGGAGCGTCTGGACCATCGAGAACGTCAAAGCAGTTGTCGAACATTGACTGACATTTATCGTCAACGCGACGTAACAATTCTACTGAAGCCCAAGCTTTGCCAGTATTTGCACGAGCCCATGGCACACCGAATGTAATGTAGTTAACAGCACCTGGTTTCAAAGTAAATGGACCAGCTGACTGCATGAAACGACGGTCATTAGGTGAGTTTGGTTCGCCGTTGTCACCTGTCTCTTCACTCCAGTATCCAGGGAATCCTGATGGGAGACCACCTGTACCCCAGTTACATGGGTCAGAGTCGAATGGGAACATGAAGTCACAAGCAACATCTGTTACGCCTGGGTTACCTGGAACAGCATTACCGCCGAAGTGCATTTTTTCACCATTCTTCCAGATACCTCTAAGGTAGTTATAGTATTCTGAAGCTTTATCAGGGTCACCATTAACGCCTTGTGCATTGTCGTGGTAAACAAAACGACGCATACCGAAACGTTCGTCATCAACAATACCATTACCGAAGTTAACACCATTAATACTCTCGTCGCAATACTCACCTGTTTCAGGA
The DNA here is from genome assembly GCA_045592965.1 of Bacteroidales bacterium. Classification (GTDB taxonomy): domain Bacteria; phylum Bacteroidota; class Bacteroidia; order Bacteroidales; family F082; genus Limimorpha. The sequence continues at coordinate 17,796 of JAZNVS010000073.1, forward strand.
TTAAATTTAGGGTTGTCTATTCCATCTGGATCCAAATATGGTCCTTGGAAGAAGTCAACACCTACTGCTGGAGGGTTAGCACCATAAGCTTCTGTTTCACCGCTACCGTCGATGTTGCTACCATTATAACCATAACCCAAACCACGGCTTACGTCACAACCTACGAAGTCATCGTAACCATAACCAAGGTCAACGTCTGTCCAAGGAGAGAAGTAAGTATTTGTTAAGGTATAAGTTGAACGGTTAATGATTTCATAACTATAGAAAGTCATGTTATTGATCTCATCGTTAGTAGCAAAAGCGAAAGCTTGAGCTCTGATTTCCATACCGATAGCAGAACCACCTGATTCAGTGTGTGAGTTACCTTTATCGTTGAATACCCACCAAATAGTTTGGTCACCTTTGATAACTTGGTCAGCTAAGACTGATCCTTTTACAGAACCTTCCAATGATTCGTCCATAGTTGGGACTTGGCTATGGCAGAGTTCATTGTCGATGTCATAATAAGGATAGTCACCATCTTCTGGTCTATAATGACCGTCTTTGTTATTATCATAGAATGGAGCCAAGTAGTAGCTCATACCTCTTGACACGTCACCGTGAGCTGGCCATTCTGAGATAGAAGTAGGAATTTGATATTCGCTAAGATCAGGGATACCTGTTTCTGGGTCGCAGTGGAGTAAGAACTCATCTACTTCAGCACGGGTAATACCATACATTTTATCATATTCCATACATGTTGCAGCATCGATAGCAGCTGTACCATCTATAGTAAGAGGGCCTGTCCAAAAGTCATTACCGCCGTTGAAATCAGGACCTTGACGGAAACGAACAGCAGCACATTTTAATTGTTGGTTAACGTCGAGACCAGCGATCCAGAGTGAACCAGCATATAAAGATGTTGCAGATCCGTTTGCAGGTATATAATACTTAGCACCTGTACCACCAGGAAGATCCCACCACATGTCACCACCGGCATTAACACGGACTTTAGCATTGTTGATATTCAACCAAGCGAAAGTAGAAGACGGTGTACAACCGGCTGTCGTACCTTTAAGATCACGAGATTTTCCACTAGATAATTTGGATTTCTCGGCTCTTACCTCAGTTACATTCAAAAATAGAAATGCAACAATTAATAAACGAATAATAGTCTTCATATTTATCAGTAATTATTTATTTCTGTTTTAGAAGTTAAAGATAACACCAAATCTGATCTGACGTGGTTGTGAATAGTGACCAGCATAGTTGACATACATTTCATATAAGTCTCTATATGCTTGTGGGTCTCTTTGTGTATTGATTTCACGTTGCCATTCAGGAGCTGTCAAATAACCGTCATCATCAGGGTTGCCTGTTGCAGCATAAACACCCATGATATTCTTGGAATTCAACAAGTTCAAGATTTGGAAATAAACATTTAAGTAAGCATCACGTGATTCGCCATCTTTCTTACCGAGTCTGAGGTTGATGTCTTTGTCAACACGGAGATCTAAACGGAATGACCATGGAAGACGTGAACCAAACATAGAACCTTCCAACAAGTTTGTAGATTGTGTAATAGGTGATGAGATATTACTTGCAGCTGTGTAAGGAGTACCAGAACCACCGTTAACTGTCAAACTTGCACCTGTGTTTGTCAACCAATTGATAGGTTTCTTACCTGATTTCTCACGTTTTGTGACAGGACCATTGTAGTCTTTACCTTCGCCAAAACGATAGTCGAGAACGATATTGAATTGGTGACGACGGTCCCAAGGCATTGGGAATGTAGAACGTAAGTTAGGAACACCAGCAGCAATCAATGACTGCATTGTTGTTGTGCTAGCACCTGTTGCATTAGAGAATTGCAATGTATAACTTGCACGTAAACGAACGTTCTTTGTTCTACGTAAGTCGTAAGAAGCTGTGATACCTTTAACAGTACTAAAGTCTAAGTAACTATATGATGTATAATCTTTAGGATAAGCACCTGTGTAACGATATAATTGGATCATGTTACGGATTTCACGGTAGTATCCTGTGATTGTCATTGATGATGAGTTGGTCAACTTTTGAGTGAAACCAAGTTCATAGTCAATGGTTTGTGATGGCTTCAATGATGGATTATTGATAGCGCTGTTGATTTGATCAAAATAGTAATAGTCATAAATATTAGTAAAGATATTTGATGGACGTTCTGTCAAAACATCGTAGTGAGCAAAGAACAAAGCTTCGTCAGAGATTGGGAATGAGAATGAGATACGAGGCATCACACTCCATTGTGGATCATAATCTTTGAAAGAAGTTGTGCTGATTCTACGTTGTTCCGGATCAACCAACCATGGTGAAATACCATTACCTTTATCTAATGTTGTAGGGTCATTGATTTCACGACCATCTTCTGCATACCATGTATTACCGTTACGGTAACCGACGATTTCTGTGATGTCATCGATCTTATTTACATATAATGCAAAGTCATCACCGATGTTATCTGGGATATCGACTGAGGTACCGTTTTGAAGAACGATATTACCGTTAGCATCTTTTAATTCACCAACTGTCTTATAATCATAAAGGATATAAGGATCTTTCAAGACTTTCTGGTTAGCGTCGAAACGGTCAACACGGACACCGACGTTGAAGATAAGATCTTTGAAAGCGAACTTATCTTGGAGGTATCCAGCCATATAGATAGGTTTGAATGAACCTACAGGACGTGTGTAATTACCATTTTCGTCTGTTTCTGTGAAGAAATCTTCGAAACCAGGTTGAGTCTTAATCTTATTACCTTGATAATCATAACCATAGTATGAAACGTATGAGTTACCGTCTTGTGTTAACTCATCTGGTGTAAACATACTGATATCGAAACCATTTTGTAATGTTGCAGTATGTAATTTACCTTCTCTGTCATAATATTGGATTGAATTATCGTTGAAGTCGTATGAGTCTATATTGATCCATTCTAAACCATCGACATCGAGACCTAAGGCTTCACGGAGATTCTTGTCGAATTGATATTGTGAAGACTCGTCATATCTTCTATAGTAACGAATTGTATCAACGAAGCCGTCGTAGCTAACTACTTCAGGATTGTTAATGTCTAACTGTTGAATGTGGAAGTTAGCGAGATTTCTCATCAGGTACCACATTCTGTATCCGTTGATACCATAACCTCTTGTGTTACGTTGTTCGTATTGGAAACCTAACTTAATTTCGTGGTTACCGATTGTCATAGCACCAGAGAGGTTAACGTTGAATTTATCATCTTCGCTATAACCATAGTTAGATTGGATTGATCCTGGAGCTGAATACAAGCCATAGAATGCTGAGTTGTAGTCACCATTCAAGAGACCACCACCGAGTTGGATGTCGGTAAAGTTTTGGTAGTGTCCCAATGGATCTTCGAACAAATCATAATAAGTTGAAGTATAGTTAGAGAGTAAAGGGTTCTTATCTGAAGCTTCGAAAGATACCAATGTATCGTAGTCCCATGATGTTGTTGCCCATACATTATTATAATAATGGGTATTACCATTAGCATCTGTTACTGAAATGGTAGTATCTGCGAAACCGTAAGAAGGAGTTTTATGGATGGTATATTTACCGAGGTATCCATAATCCCAGATGTTATCCCAGTGGTCTGGGTCACCCCATTCGCTATTATAGCGGGAGTAGTCAACTTGCAAGCTATAGTAGAAGTTTTTAATCAAAGATGTGCTCTCTTGTGGAGTTGGGAATCTTTGAGTGAAACGACCATAGACACGCCATGTTTGGTCTTTACCGACAGCATTTTTATCATAGTTAAAGTAAGCGTTGCTTCTGCTATAACTATTATACTTGCTGAGGTTGAATGTACCACCAAATGTTAAGTTGATAGTTTCTGTTGTACGGACGTTGATGTTACCTGCGAAGTTAGCACCCCAGTTTGAAGTATTCTGTGAGTTTTTAACATACTCCATAGAACCTTGTCTGGTGTACTCACCATTGAGGTAGGTACCAGTACCAGCACCGACGCGGATAGGATTATTTTCGATAAATTCCAACCACTCGTCTGTAGCTTTGTAATGACCTACTGCTGACAAGCTACCATCACGGTTGTAGTTAAATTCTCCTGACAAGAAGAAACCTAACAAAGCTGTTTCACTGTTTTTACCTTTGATCAAAGGACCTTGAACATTAAGGCCAGCTCTGCTATGTCCATAGCTGTCTAAGAATTCAGAAGTCTCTAATTCAACACCAGCGCCAAAAGTTCTGGAAGGACCTTTTGTTGTCATGTTGATAATACCACCGGCGGCATCACCATACATGGCAGGAGTACCTGACAAAAGAACTTCAACTTGGTCGATAGCGGATTGAGGCACACTTGAAGAACCGATAACGCGGACACCGTCAACATAATAAACGGCACCACTACGAGCACCACGCATGTTACCGGCTTCACCGTCGCTTGAGAACACACCACCAACGCTGGCAGCAACAGCTGATGCTGAACGTTGAGGCATCTTAGCGATTTCTTCTGCAGTAATAGTAGCACCACCAGATGTGTTATCCTTTGAAATCAAAGGCACCTTGTAGTCCACAATCTCAACAGCATCCAACATTTCTGATTGAATGCTCATAGGCACATCCTCGAAAGTAATCTTATTCGCTGGAATAACAATACCTTTCATGATGTAGGTGTTGTAACCAACGAAAGATGCTTTCAAGTCGTAGGTTCCCGGAGGAATCGGGTTGATGTCATAGTTGCCATCAAAGTCGGAACTGGTACCACCAACTACGGTACCACCATTTTCCAACACAATGTTAGCAAATGGAATGGGTTCTCCAGTGGCTTTGTCAACAACTTTTCCTTGGAGTCGTCCAACTTGCGCATGTGCTAACGACCACGATGTCAGCACAATGCAAAGGGTAAATAGTAATTTTCTTAACATACCTTGAAATTTTATGTTATACTACTCAATTAGTTCGTTAAAAGGAGTTCAAAAATACGACAAAAATCAAAACGAAACAAAGTTTTTTCTCAATTAATCTCAAATTATTTTTCAACAGCTCAAATCATAACA
>JAZNVS010000074.1:0-5344 GCA_045592965.1 Bacteroidales bacterium
ATGGGTAACATCCGCGACGTCATCGCATTCCCACGTACACCTAAAAACTGTGAATATTAATTCTAAATAAATATTAAGGATTTTCTTCTATGTCCTCACAACGACTGACACAGACGCAAAAGATGCTTCAGAAGCTGTCGCCGCAGCAGATTCTCCTTATGAAACTGTTGCAGATTCCGACTATGGAGCTGAGCACACGTATCAAGGAGGAGATAGAAGAGAATCCTGCTTTAGAAGAAAGCGAGGCAGAGAACTTCGACGACGACTTGCCGAGCAACGAGGATGAAAACTTCGACGACAAAGAAGAATACGACGACACCGAAGATTATGATCCGCTCGCTGACTTCGACGAATATCTACAAGACGGCGATGACGACGATGCTGCTTATAAACTGAGAGCCAACAACTATAGTCCTGACGATGAGCGTTACGAGGCCCCAATCTCCAACGAAGAAAGTTTTCAGGATGTTCTGATACAACAGCTTGGATACAGAAACCTTGATGAGAGAAAATATAAGATAGGTACTTATATCATTGGAAACCTCGATGATTCAGGTTATCTCAGTCGTCCAATTTCTGGTATCATGGACGACCTTCTCTTTATGCAGAATCTGGATGTCAGTGAAGAAGAGGTGAAAGAAGTATTACATATAATTCAGGAGTTTGACCCTGCTGGTGTGGGAGCCACCAATCTCCAAGAATGTCTGCTGATACAGCTGCGACGTCTTAAGGAAGAAGACGAAGATGAAGTGGATTATACTTTGCCTATTATTATCATTGAACAGTATTTCAATGAGTTTACCAAGAAACATTACGATAAGATTATTAAGAAGAGCGGTATTGGCGAGATACAATTCCGCGCCGCCCTCAAAGAGATACTTAAACTGAATCCCAAGCCAGGCGGCGCTGTGGGTAACACCCAACGCTCCAATTACGTCATCCCTGACTTCATTATATACAATAACTGCGGGAAACTGGAACTGACGTTAAACAGTCTTAATACTCCAGAACTTCACGTCAATAGAGATTATGTGGAGATGCTTGCCGACTTCTCTAAACAAAAGAAAAACAAAAGTAACAGAGAAGCTATCAACTTCGTGAAAAATAAGATAGAATCGGCAAAGTGGTTCATAGAAGCTGTCAAACAACGTCATAACACGCTTTATGTCACAATGGCGGCTATAATGAATTATCAGAAAGAGTATTTCCTCACTGGCGACGAGACGAAACTTAGACCTATGATACTTAAAGATATATCAGAACAGGTGGGACTCGATATATCGACTATCTCTCGTGTCGCAAATAGCAAATACGTACAGACGGCATATGGAACATTCCCACTGAAGAGTTTCTTCAGCGAGTCGTTGACGAACGATGAAGGTGAGGAAGTGTCAACTCGTGAGATTAAGAAGATACTCATGGATTGCATAGAGCAGGAAGATAAATCGAAACCTCTTACTGATGACGTCTTGACACAAATCTTGAAAGAAAAAGGTTACAACATAGCAAGAAGAACCATAGCCAAATACCGCGAACAACTCGACATTCCGGTCGCTCGACTGCGTAAAGAATTATAATCAAACAGATGAATAAGTTAGCGAAATTCATATCTACAATATTTCATCCAGTTTTGTTGCCGACATGGATGTTTTTAGTGATAATTGCATCTGACTTATACAAGATATTGTTTATCAATGTCGGTTTATGTTTTGCCATAGTCTTTGTCACTACCTTTGTCTTTCCAATTATATCGATGTTTCTCTTAAAGAAATTTAAGGTTATCAAATCGTTGATGATGGAAAGTAGAGAGGAGCGATTCTTTCCGCTGTTTGTCATGGTGGTTTTCCTTTATGCTACAACGCGTTTCTTTAAAGGAATCAGCATGTTGTCGTTTTACAACTTCTATCTGACATGTAATATGCTGTTATGTGTTGTGGTGTTTTGGGTTAATTTATTTTGGAAGATAAGTTTACATGGCATAGGCTGGGGCGCTTTTTCTGCCACCTTGTTAATATTAGCGACGATGTCAGCAGAGACATATCTGCCATTTTTTATCATTAGTATTTTTGTATCAGGTATCGTAGGTTCGGCGAGATTATACTTAAAATCCCACAACGAGTCACAAGTTTATGTGGGATTCATTGTAGGATTTATTACTACTTTGGTAATATATATACTATAAAGAATTGAAAACTTTCAATTTTCAATTTTCAATTTTCAATTTAAAACGGTCTTACTCCAATACCTATTGAAAGAGGTTTGATCTCAGGACCGAGTCCGTTTTTGAAGGTGTCGGAGAATTGGTAAGCACCGAAGATATGTACGCTCTTGTAAGCTACGCGTAATGTCACTGAATATACATATTTTTCCAAGTTGTTGATTCTTCCGTATTTGACTCTATATGTCTTGTCGTCGTTATATAACTCGCCAACAAATTTTGATTTACCTGTTGTCAAGATGCCGAATTTGAATCCTGCGCTAATCTTGAACTGGTCTTTTATCTTGAAACTTACTTCGATAGGAATATCTATATAATTGGTGTTTATTTTACTTCTTTTATAATCGTAGGGGACTTGAACGAATTCTGTCACGTCGTTGTATGGACTTGTTAGATAAGCGTCTTTCATGTAGAAGTTGTGACCTGTATAACCCACGCCGATAGAAGCGAAGTGAGGAGTGTTGTCGAATTTGAAGTTGAACATTGTATATACGCTGACGCCTTGGTTGATGTCGCGTAGGCTGAAGTTTTCATAATCGGCGCCAGTGTTGAAATCTGTAAAGATATCGCCCCCGATAATAACCATATTGTCTGTTCTTTCCCATAAGGTCTGGGCTTGTGATATTGATGTTAATAAGAATAATAAGGCGAATAAAAATGATGTCTTTTTCATAAATGGATTTAATTAATTGTGTAATTGTTTTGAAATAGTGTCTTGTATTTTTTTTCTTCTATCCAACAAATCGTCGATTTCTTCCATAGAGAGGTTAGGTCTCTTCAGCTCAGAGTCGATGGCATCGAGCAATGCTACGTAACGGTCTTCGGTTGGCAGTTGTTCAAACTCTTTTTCTTTTTTGTCAACGATAGAAAGTTGTTCTGCGACAGGTTCGTCGGCATCTTCTCCTAATTGGTCTTTGAGTTGTTTTATTAACCTTGATAATAGTTTCTCAGTCATCTCTTCGTCGAAGAGTCCGAACATGTCGGATGAGAAACTTATCTTCATATCATCATAATTCGATAACATCATCTTCAGTTGTTCGGCTTGAGCCTTGTCGATTCCAGGTATAGAGTCAGGTGGAAATTTCTCCATCATCTTTTTGAACAACCTGACAAGTTCTTCCATCTGTTTTTTTATTCTTTCGTTTTCCATACTTGTTATTTTTTTTTGAGGCTCAATTAATCAAAAACCATTCCTAACTACCATAAAACGTTAGATGTCATGAGATAGTATAAAATTTTTAACTTAATTAATTTTTAGTATTAATCTTCATAATAATATAAATCCATATTTATGCTGTCGTTTTCCAGGAATTTAAGCTCTTCTTCGTTGAAGCCGGGATCACAGAACATATTATAAGGAAGATTAATTCTGTCGGATGTTATGAATGCTTTTTTATAGTCTTTGCTTAATGTTTGGAAAGCTTTCTCTGCCTCTAATCGTGTTCTGAAATCCCCGACGCGTAGTCTATAATAAGGCTGCCCGAAGACGAGATATATCGGCGTGTCGGGATATTTTTCCTTAAACTCTTCCATTGCTGTGTTAGCGAGTTCCACGGCGTGGTTTCCCGACTCCATGAAAATCTGTATCCTGAAGCCATCGATGGTGCTGTCGGCAACGTGGATCTCTTTTTGTCTTTCTATAAGTTGTTCAATACGTTGGTCTTGATTTAACAGAAGATAACCTTCGTTTTGAGAAAAAGATAATAAAGATATTAAGCAAAAAAACGTTAAAAATAAGTATCTCATTTAATGTTTAATTTTTTCGCTAAATTAGATAAAAAAATGATACAAGTAGCATAAAAATATGTAATTTTGTCACATAAGTTTTTTTTATGAACGAGAATTTAGACGCATACGGAAAGTCATTCAGCAAGCAGGAGTTGGAGATAGAACGCGCCCTTCGACCAGAGGCATTTCAGAACTTTGCCGGACAAGAACAGGTCGTTGAGAATCTGTTGGTTTTTGTCAAGGCTGCTGTTCAAAGAGGTGAGTCGTTGGATCATGTCCTGCTTCACGGGCCTCCAGGATTGGGAAAGACGACATTATCGCATATCATTGCCAATGAGTTGGGGGTCGGCATGAAGATGACATCGGGTCCAGTACTGGATAAACCTGGCAATCTCGCTGGACTTCTGACGAGTCTCGATAAGAATGACGTTCTTTTCATCGATGAGATACATCGTCTCAGCCCGATAGTGGAGGAGTATCTTTATTCGGCTATGGAAGATTTCCGTATCGACATTATGATTGAAAGCGGACCTAACGCTCGTTCAGTACAGATTGCCCTGAATCCATTTACATTGGTTGGAGCTACCACGCGTTCAGGATTGCTCACTGCTCCATTGCGTGCCCGCTTCGGAATCAACATGAGGTTGGAATATTATAACGCGACGACGCTCTCTGGAATCATAAAACGTTCAGCATCTATATTGAGAGTACCTATAGAAGATGCAGCGGCGTTCGAGATTGCGCGCCGCAGCCGAGGCACTCCGCGTATAGCAAATCTCTTGCTGCGGCGCGTGAGAGACTTCGCCCAGATACAAGGCAACGGAACCATAACACTCGACATAGCTCGCATCGGTCTTAAAGCTCTTAACGTCGATCAACACGGTCTCGACGATATGGACAACCGCATACTCGCGACGATAATAGATAAATTCAAAGGAGGTCCTGTGGGACTTAACACAATCGCTACAGCAGTAGGAGAGGAGGCTGGAACGATAGAAGAAGTTTATGAGCCATTCCTCATACAAGAAGGCTACCTCATGAGGACACCGCGCGGCAGAGAAGCGACAGAGTTTGCCTACCGTCATCTCGGCAGGACCAAAGGCAGCGTCAACGGAGAGCTGGAGCTTTTTTGAGTCGCTTCATTGATTTCGATTGTGGACACGTTCAATGTGTCCGTACAAGGCGCAATAACCGTGCACAAAGTCTGTTGTCTGTTGTCCGTTGACTGTTGACAACAAAAAAAAAGAGCCCCTATTTCTAAGAGCTCTTCTAATTTAGACTTTAGTCATCAATTGTAAATTGTACATTGTCAATTTTTAATTAATTTAATGATTTCTCCATCGACTTCTACGAAATAGACTCCGCTGTTGTAGTCTGAAACGTTGATTTCAATCTCTT
>JAZNVS010000075.1:0-8687 GCA_045592965.1 Bacteroidales bacterium
TTTAGCTTTTGGTGATTTGTTACAAAGATAATATCAATTTAAAGAAATGTCAAATGTTTTTACGTTAATAATCATTAAGTTAGAGTTAATTTTTATTAAGAAATATCTTATTGAAATGTTTGTTATAAACTTTAATTCTTAATACTCTCTCTTATTCAAAAACAATATTTTGCTATTTTTGTATTTGTAAATAAGGTCCGTAGTCTGTAGTCCTATAAATAAGAATAATTATGAACATCGTAGAATCCATAAATAGCATCGTCTCAAAACAAAGAGAATTTTTCCTGACAAACGAAACAAAGTCAATCGGTTTTAGATTGAAACAGCTGAAGAAGTTGAAGCAAGTCGTTGTGAAATATCAAGATGAGCTTTATGATGCTTTGTGGAAAGATCTGCATAAATGTAAGGAAGAGGCTTTTCTGACGGAAATCACGATTGTGTTAAATGAGATTAACGATCATATAAAAAATATTAAGAAATGGGCGAGACCTGAGAAAGTGAAGACTCCCGTTTATCTCATGCCGTCGAAGAGTTATGTGACGTATGAGCCTTTCGGCGTAGCGTTGATTATCGCGCCTTGGAACTATCCTTTCAACCTGATGTTCACTCCTTTGGTCGGGGCAATCTCTTCTGGTTGCTGCGCTGTCTTAAAGCCTTCGCCTTATTCTCAAAACACTTCGGATGTGATGCAGAAAATGATAGACGAGACCTTTGATAAGAATTACATCACGATGGTTCAAGGTCATAGAGACGTAAATCAGGCGTTGCTCGCACAGAAGTTCGATTTCATTTTTTATACGGGAAGTCCGGATATGGGCAGAGTTGTGATGGAGGCTGCCTCGAAAAATCTTACGCCATTGGTTTTGGAACTCGGCGGTAAGAGTCCGTGCATCGTCGATAAAAACGCGAACATAGATTTTGCGGCGAGAAGAATAGTCTGGGGTAAGACGATAAACGCTGGCCAGACCTGTGTCGCTCCCGATTATCTCATGGTGCATCAAGATGTTAAAGACGAATTGTTGAAAAAGATGATTTATTATGTCGAGAAATTCTATGGCGACGACATGCAGAAAAGTCATTGTTTCTGTAGGATTATCAGCGACAAAGCATATAACAGATTGGTCTCTTATCTCGATGAAGGAAAAATCATCTATGGCGGAAAATGCGACAAAGATGAAAGATATATTCAGTTTACTTTGTTGGGATTAGGTCAACAGACAACAGACAACGGACAACAGACCTCTAATGTGATGTCAACAGAAATATTCGGACCTATACTTCCTGTCATAGAATTTGATAATATTAATAAGGTGTCGGAATTTATCATGAATCGTCCTAAGCCTTTGGCCTTATATTATTTCGGTGATGATGAAGGCGCTGAAGATATTTTGCGAACAACGACTTCAGGAGGAGTTTGTCTGAACGACACTATCTTACATGTTGCCAACGAGCATCTTCCTTTCGGCGGAGTAGGGGAGAGCGGCATGGGAAAATATCACTCCAAGGAAAGTTTCTTGGCGTTCAGCAACAAAAGAGCCGTCTTGAAATCATCAAATCGAATCGACTTCATGATGAAATATCCGCCTTACGATAAGTTGGAAATGATAAAAAAACTAATGTGATATTATAAATTTTCTTTTAGTTTTTTAATTTCGTTTTGTTAGCTAAGGAATCGTCGAAACGACTCCCAGCTTCTGATTTTGTAATTTCTTTCATACATTAACTACTTTTACAACGAGACCTCTTTGTTTCGCTTTTTTAATAGTGTCTAAAGTCCCTCTTGATGATGGTGTCACGAAAGCAAGAACGTAATCGGCGTTTTGAACGATGAGCGTATTTCTTTGAAGAGGCGCACCTCTGCCATAACGTTCGTAGTCTGGAAGAAATTCCATCAGCGGGATTTTGTTCAAGGCGGCGAATTTCCTTGCAAGGGTGTCGGCACCTTTCGCACCGCCGGAGACAATCAAATCAATCTTTTTGCTTTTCTGAATCTTCGCGACCTCGGTGCATACAAGGTCGTAGTTCTCGAACTCGCGAGAACCAACAATAGCTAATCTCATAACTTATAATTTTTTAAATAATTGCAACTCAAAGAACAGGATTGCAAAAATCGAAATCGCTTCGGCAAAATTTAGGCGGATGTTAAAAAATATTAACATATGCTACTTTTTTGCCGAAATAACATCTATATTTGCATTATGAAGAATTATTTTAAATCATACGTCTGGCTTATCGAAACTCTTTTAAGTCGTGGTCCGCAAACGTTAAAGGAGATTAAGAGTCTCTGGTTGTGTAGTTCAGTCAATGAAAGCGGGAAAGAACTTGCAACAAGAACGTTTACGAACCATGTGAATGCAATTGCGGATATTTTCGGGATTGATATAGTATGTGACAGACGACACAATACTTATTACATTGAGAATATGGAAGATATTGGTGGCAATAAGATTGGAGAATGGATGCTTGATGCTTTGTGCCTCAATAGTCTTTTGAATGAGAGCGCTTCGCTTCGTGGCAGAGTTATCTTCGAGAACGTCCCTTCTGGTCGTGTGTTTCTTGCGACGATAATTAGAGCAATACGCAACAGTAAGAAATTGGAGATTCGTTACAAAAGTTATAGAAAGTCGGAAGAAGAAAAGTTTATTGTAGATCCATATTTTCTGAAGGAATTTAAACGACGTTGGTATCTCTATGGTTACAAAGGCGATTCCGATGGTCCGCATATGTTTGCCTTAGACCGTATGATTAAGGTTGACGATCTCACGGAGGATTTTACGATGCCAAAAGAATTTGTTACAGAGGATTATTTTGCCGGAGTTTATGGCGCGCGAATCTATCCTGATATGAAGAAAGAAGCGGTTCGCCTCAAGGTTTATGGAATGCAAGTGCAATATTTTCGCTCGTTGCCTTTGCATTCAAGTCAGAAAGAAGTTGAGACTCATGACGATTACAGCGTTTTCTCGTATTTCCTGACGACTGACTACGACTTTAAACAAGATATACTTTCTTTCGGAGATAAAGTCGAGGTCTTGGAACCGATGAGTTTGAGAGAAGAGATAAAAGGAATGATAAATAAAATGTTAAATAGATATAATAATGGAAGAATTGATAGATAAAATAAAAGAAAGAGTAAAAGAAAGAGAAAAAGAAAGTGATGTAATGGCTAATGGTTACTTTTATGATTTTCGCAAAAATGTTTTTAAAGGGAAAATGGATGAAAAATATATATCAATGTTTCTAGATGGAGATGGATCCGAACTTGTTTCAAAAGCTTGTGCGCCTCATTCTTCTTCAATGTTAGGATATAATTTTTTCCATTGGATAAATGAAGAACATAAGTTGACAATTACTTTTAATGATAAAAAAGAAATAACTTATGATAAAGTGCTTTTTGAAGTAAAGATACCAGTGCTAAACGGCAAAAAGAAAGCAAATATGGATGTTGTTTTAAGGAATAATAAAACTGGTGAATGGCTTTTTATTGAATCAAAATTTACAGAATACTTAAATAAAAGAAAATTTAAAATATCAGATTCTTATCGTAATGAGAGTTTGTATTTTAAAAAAGATTATGGAGATAAATGGACTAGAATTATTGATTCCATCTCGGGTAGTAGTAAAGAGACTGGGTATTGGGATGGAATAAAACAAGAAATATGTCATCTTATAGGGTTAACAAATTGGTTGGATAAATGTGTTAAAATAAATTGGTTGGATAAATGTGTTGAAATTAAAGATGAAGAATATAATAATGAAGATGTAAGATTCATAAATCTTGTGTTTGAACCAGATGAAGAAAGATTTAAAAATGAATATGATAAATTTACAGATTATAAAAAATTATATTACAGTTTTTATGAGCAGTTAAGAATAGAAAAACTTATTCCAAGTAACTTAAAAATGGAGTTTATGACATATAAGCAATTGTGGAAATGTTTTGAGAATTGTAAAGAACTGCCAGAAGGTCTGATGGGTTTTCTAAGTGATCGTTATATGGATTTTGCATTTAAAGATAAATGATATTAAAATTGCATTCCCTTTCCATCTTCGCTTTCTCCGACACTCATGGTCGCCACCGTGATTTGAGAGTGCCGGAGAAAACCGATATATTGATATGTGCTGGCGATGCCGTGGAAGATAATCTGCTTGGCGATGAATATGCCGACTTCATAGAGTGGTTTTCTTCTTTTCCTGCCAAATGGAAACTCTTTGTTCCTGGCAATCACGAACTATCTTTTGAACTCGATCAATCGGAAAAAATTGAAAAGGCAATGTCTGAAAAAGGTATACAAGTTTTGCAAAACGCTGTTTACGATTGCGACGGCGTGATAATTGGTTCGATAGATGCTGATTCGTCAATTGCCGACGAGAATATTCCTACCGATTTGGATATTCTGGTTACGCATTATCCTCCTTACGGAATTTTGGATGATGATATGGGAAGTACAGAAATCTTGAATTTTGTCATGAAATCGCAACCGTCATTACATCTATTTGGACATATTCATTCTGCCAAAGGTCAAAAATATCAATTCGGTAAGACATTATGCATTAATATAGTAACGTAGGGACGTATCGCATACGTCCCTGCTTTTTTCCATATATTTTATTTTTCGTCAATCCATTTTTTGATAGATTCTTCCGTAGCTCCGTTGAGGAGTTTCGCTTCAACCCAGTCGATTTCAGGATATGCGGCTTTGAATTCTTTGAGAGCCTTTTCGGGAGTGCTGCCACCCGATGTCGCAAACATCACGACTTTCTTTCCTTCAAATCCGTATTCTTCAACAAACGAATTTATAATGGTAGGAGCGGTGTACCACCAAATTGGGAAACCGATGTAAATGACATCGTAGTCATCGTGATTTTTCAAGTCTTTGATGAAAGCAGGACGGAAAGAGCGGTCGTTCATCTCAACGCTGCTCCGTGAAGTCTTGTCTGTCCAGTCAAGGTCGGCTTGCGAATAAGGCACTTCAGGTCTGATTTCAAAAATGTCGGCACCTGCGATGTCGGCAATCTGCTTCGCTACGGCTTCAGTGTTGCCCGTGGCGGAAAAATAAGTCACTAACGTTTTCATGTTCTTGTCGTTTTGAGCGCAGCTTGTTAATGTTGTCAATATCGCTGCAAAGATTAATATTCTTTTCATAAAACAAAAGTGTTTAATAAATTCTTCATCGAAAGTACAAATTTAATGTTTTATTGTTTTCATAAAGTATTTATCTTCCTAATATTAATTAATAAGGTGTAAAGTTAATAAAGGTTAAAGGTTTGAAAGTATTAAAGGTAATACTTATAACTTTACTCCATTACTCCATCACTCCATCACTCCATCACCCCATTACCCCTTTCACCCTTTAACCCTTTTCCCCCTTTTCATCCTTTCCACCTCCTCATTTCCTCAAAAATAACCAGAAAAAAATTGTTATATAAATGTTTATTCCTATATTTGAATCCAAAAATTTTACCATTTACAAAGCACAATGAAAAATAACATTTTAGATAATATCATAACACAAACGTTGAAGAATAGAATCTCCTTTTGGTATAAGTTGATAATATTCCTTATTTCTGCTCTCAACATAGCGGCTTGCGTGATAGACTATGGCTTCGTGCTTAACGACAAGGAACAGGATGTAATATTAAATATTTACAATGTCGCGTGGTGGTGCTATTTCATTACGTTTTTAGTCCGCATTGTCTTTCAGTGGAAAATGATAAATCGTAAGACAATATCACTCACGACAATTACCGGCTTACTTTTGTTGCTCTCTGCATTACCTAAGTTCATTCCAATAACAGAAACGAGTACTCTTTATAATATATGGCAGTTTTTCAGTAACAAACAATTCATCATATTGACATTACTTCTCTTCGCGGCTTTAGAAGTGTCGAGCGGTATTATCAATTTCATAAATAAAAAGACCAATCCAGCTTTACTGATGACAGTCTGCTTCGCAATCATAATATTATTCGGTGCTTTATTGCTACTGCTTCCGCGTTCTACTCAAGAGCATATCGTGCTTCCTGTTGCAGATGCCATCTTCATATCCACCAGCGCGGTCTGCGTCACAGGACTCTCCACAGTCGATATTGCCCAGACATTTACCTACGAAGGACAAATTGTCATTGCGCTTCTCATACAGATTGGAGGTCTCGGCATCATGACGATAACGAGTTTCTTCGCCATCTTCTTTATGGGTGGTACAGGACTCTTCAACCAATTTGCTCTACGCGACATGATAGGCAGCGAGACATTCAGCTCTCTCATCTCTACCTTATTATATATATTAGGTTTCACTTTTGTCATTGAAGCCATCGGAGCGTTTTTTATATGGCTCAGCATACATGGCACCATGAACATGAATCTGCATCAAGAGATTTTCTTCTCCATCTTCCACTCCATATCAGCTTTCTGTAACGCAGGCTTCTCCACCTTGAGTGGCAACCTCGGTAATCCGACCATAATGTATAACCATAATGCCTTCTATATCATCATATCAACCTTGATAGTACTCGGCGGCTTAGGTTTTCCTATCTTAATGAATTTAAAAAAAATGCTTTCGTATAAGTCAGGAAAGTTTTTCGACAAGATTTTTAAAAGAAAGAAACAGAGACCGTTCTACTCGCATATCGCTAATATCAATACTAAGATTGTTCTGAGTATGACAGTAATCTTAATCGTAGTGGGAACCATAATCATCGCTATCAGCGAATGGAACAGAGCATTTGTTAGTATGCCGTTTTTTGATAAGATCGTACAGTCTCTTTTCAACGCCATAGCTCCAAGGACAGCAGGATTTAACAGCATCGACCTAACCCAGTTCTCGTTGATAACAATAATATTCTACTCGTTTCTGATGTGGATAGGCGGAGGCTCGCAATCGACAGCTGGCGGTATAAAAGTAAACACATTCGCAGTGGCAATGGGAAATTTCTTCTCTGTGATAAAAGGTCAGAAAGACGTACGTCTCTTTAACAGAGAAATAGAAAGCGACTCTATCCGCAGAGCTTCAGCCGTAATATTCGGTTCTATACTCACAATATTGATTTTCTTCGTAGGTCTCGTGATAATGGAACCCAATATCTCAGCGAAAGGTCTGCTGTTCGAGACAATTTCAGCATTTAGTACCGTAGGTTCAAGTCTCAACGTAACACCACTACTATCAGGCGGCAGCAAGATATGGGTCACGATACTTATGTTCATAGGTAGAGTCGGCTTGATAACAGTGTTAATGAGTTTCGTAAAACATTCAGAGACACCTAAATACAGATTACCGAAAGATAATGTAATAATAAATTAAGATTATATATGAAATATTTAATAATAGGACTTGGAAATTTTGGCAAGACATTAGCCGAAGATCTTACCGATAACGGCAATGAAGTTATTGGTATTGACAACGATGAGCGTAAGATAGAAGATGTAAAGGACAGGATTTCACTTTCTTATATCATGGATGCCACAGAAGTAAGTGCCTTGAGATCTTTGCCGTTAGATGAGATCGACTGCGCCATAGTAGCAATCGGGCAGAGCATGGAACATTCGCTGAGGACCGTAGCAGCCTTGAAAGAATTATCGGTTAAGAATATTTACGCCCGTGCCATAGACAATACGCATAGATCTATTTTGAAGGCGATGAATATCAAGAAGATCTTTATTCCTGAGAGCTATGCCGCAAGATTGTTTTCAAGAATGCTCAGCGATGAAAACAGCGTGATGGAATAAGTCTTACCCTATTAATTAATAAGGTGTAAAGTTACTAGAGGTGATAAAGGCAATAAAGGTTTAAAGTTAATAGTTGATAGTTGATAGTTGAGGATGTGGATTTATATGTCGTCAATGCACATATGCATCCTCTGCGTTCTTCGCGTCTCTGCGGGAGATTGCCTTGTAGACTTGTTGTCTTGTTGACTCAAAAAAACCGTGCTGAAACCGCTCTGTTTTTCTCCTGATTTTTGGATTTTGTGATATTTTTCCGTCCTAATTGCTCTTAAAATGTGGCTGGAATCGTGAAAAAAAGCGCAAAAACGTAATAAAGGTGCGTAGTTTCGGGTGTTTTTTCATTATGTAAAACATTGGAAATCAGCTAAAATGAAAATAATTCAAAAAAAGTGAAAAAAAGTTTGGTCTGAGTGTTGTGTGAAAGGAATTTTTCGTACCTTTGCACTCGCAAAACGACGGGGAGACGGCCAGCGGGGACGGTAGGTTTTGCGGAGTTCTTTGAACGAATGATCCAAGCAAAGTCTGAAAGGTAAGAAAAGTGTACGCAAGTAAGAAAAACCTTATCAATTTCTAGCGGAACGAATCCGGGTCATAGACAGAATACAGAGAAAAATAGGAAATACAAATCTACAAAGAAGAGTTTGATCCTGGCTCAGGATGAACGCTAGCGGCAGGCCTAATACATGCAAGTCGAACGGTAAATGTCCCTTCGGGGATATGAGAGTGGCGCACGGGTGCGTAACGCGTATGCAACCTACCCAATGCTGGAGGATAGCCCGGAGAAATCCGAATTAACCCTCCATGAGGAGCGGCCGAGGCATCTCGGCGGTTTCAAATATTCATAGGCGTTGGATGGGCATGCGTGCTATTAGATAGTTGGCGGGGTAACGGCCCACCAAGTCGACGATAGCTAGGGGATCTGAGAGGACGGTCCCCCACACTGGTACTGAGACACGGACCAGACTCC
>JAZNVS010000076.1:0-4559 GCA_045592965.1 Bacteroidales bacterium
AAAAGAAAATTGGCAATTGGCACTTTCGATGATTCTCTTCCTGATGATATTTGCTGCGATAATGAGTTTGTATCCTGCTTTTTATATCACCAAATTCAATCCGTCTTTGGTGTTGAAAGGCTCGTTTCATGCCACGAAATCTGGAAAGATATTACGTTATTCTTTGGTCGGAATACAGTATGTTATTTCTATCTCTTTGATAATTTGTTCTTTGTTTATTCAAAAGCAACATAAATACATGCTTCATTATGAGATGGGATTTAACGATGAGCAACTATATAGCATTAATGTTCCGAGAGCTATTTTGGGTTATGGCGGCGATTTGGATTATACAGGACGCGATGCTTTTACCGACAAACTGATGCAGAATCCAAATATTGTAGATGTGGCTTATGGCGATGGATTTATTGTAGGTGAAGGTTTTATGGGATGGAGCCGTGATTATAACAATCAAAATATAACTTTTAGTGTTTTCCCTGTTTCGTGGAATTTCTTGCAGATGATGGGAATCAAGGTTGAAGATGGCCGCGACTTCATGCCATCGGACGAACATTTGGAGGGTGGTGCTTTTATTTTCAATAGAGAAGCTGCTGATAGATTCGGAATTGATATAGACACAAAAATGGGAGGTCATGCAGATACGCCAACTCCTGTTGTCGGAATCTGTGAGAATTTTAACTTCAAACCTCTGCAATATGAGATAGAGCCTTTCGCATTCTTGGTTTTCGGCTCAAACGGATGGCGTCATCCTAACGAGGCTCACATACGAGCAGCTGCCGGCACCGACTATAAAGAACTTAACAAATATGTGAAAGGTATTATCGAAGAGTTTGCGCCTAACGCTGATATAGAGTCTTATGAACTGAAATTCATCGACGAACAGCTTGCATTGCAATATCAGACGGAAGACAAACTATCTACTTTGGTGACGATGTTCTCTCTACTTTCGATTATAATTTCTATCATCGGAGTCTTCGGTTTGGTGTTGTTCGAGACGCAGTACAAACGTCGAGAGATAGGAATACGTCGCATTCACGGAGCGTCGGCGGTTGGGATATTGAAGATGTTCAACAAGAAATATCTTTACATCGTAGCGATATGTTCCGCGGTCGCGATACCGATAAGTTATTACATCATCGACAGATGGATGCAGCAGTTTGTCTATCGCACCGAGATGTCGGTCTGGGTTTATGTAGTTGCGGTTCTGACAATAACGATAATAACCGTCGCCACCGTCTCGCTACGCTCGTGGAAAGCAGCGAATGAGAACCCTAGTATTTCAATTAACAATTAACAGTTTACAATTAACAATTGGTAGAGACGCGTCAATTACACCAAAGAGAATGAAAGAGGTGTAATTGACGCGTATATTTGATTTGCAGTTAAGGTGACTGTCGGTTGTCAGTACAGTAATCCGAATGCCCATAATGGGATCTCATTTTTGTATCCGTATTCTATATTGTCTTTGACAATAAAGGCGTTTTCAACATTTTTGATCTGATTGTGTTTTTTGTCTTTGCCGCCAATCTCAAAGGTGTAATCGCCGATTCTGAAGTCGGCTTCTTTTGAAGAAGTTACCTTGTACATCGCATCCATCCATGCGAAAAAGATAGTCTCTCTAATATTGCCGATTTCAGGTTCTTTGTCCGACAGCAGATATGCTATATTTGGATTGTTCAGATAAATTTTCTCAACCTTTCCTAACAGACTTATTCCTTTTACATCGTCTCTTAATATGTTGATTAGATTCGCTCTGTCGAGCCAAATCATCAAATCTGCTACGGAATTTCTATGAATGTCCAGATCTCTCGCAATTTTGGAATAATTAGGCTTGAAAGGGACACTTTGAGCAATGATAAATAATAATGTTTTTATCTTGTTCGACATAGAGATTGATAATTCCGCAAACTTCGGAATGTCGTTTTCAAGAATTACGTTGATGGTCTTGTCTAAGCGCAGATAGTATCCTGTATTAAGAAAATATGGATAATAACCTTCTTTGAGATATTCTTTGAACAACGGCAGAGGTCTTAATTCTGAATACGGAAAATTAATGTCGTTTGCTAAAACTTGCTCTAACGTATGAGTTGGAATGTCAATCTTATGCTTTAATGAAATGTATTCCCTAAATGACAACCCATGCATTTTGTATTCTAATAATCGTCTGCTCAAATCGTATGCGCCTTTTTGCAGGTCAAGTATGGATGAGCCTGTATAACATACTCTTAACTTAGGAAAAGAATCGTAGATGTTTTTTATTTCTTGCGACCAATTTTTATATTTGTGGATTTCATCGATAAACAATACTTTACCTCCGTCTTTATAAAACTCGTCAGCTAATTCAAGAATGGTGTGGGTTGAAAACCAGATGTCGTCAGCAAAAACAAATAGAGAAGACTTTGTGTCTTCATGTAGCTTTATGTGTTGAAGGACCATAGTTGTTTTACCTACGCCACGAGATCCTATGATTGCGATCAAGCGTTCATTCCATGCAATCGTATCATGAATATTCCTGATGTATGAAATATCGGTTTCTTCCAATAACATCCTATATTTTTCCTTTAATGTTCTCATCTGTGTTTCAATTGTTTTGTTGCAAATATAATAAAATTGCTGGAAAAATATTGCATATTCTTGAAAAAATGCTGTTTATTTTTAGCAGTTGTAAAGATATTTATGTAATGTATAGATTTGTTAATGATTGATATTGTTAGGATTTTTGATACTAAGTATACTCAAACTGTCCAATTTTTTGTCACTTTATTTTGCTTATGATTTAAAGTTGTTGATATTTAATGATATGAAAGTTTAGAACGATTTTGCAATTAACAGTTAACAATTAACAATTAACAATTGGTAGAGACGTGTCAATTACACCAAAGAGAATGAAAGAGGTGTAATTGATGCATCTATTTGATTTGCAGTTAATGATTTGTGAAAATAAGTGAAATCTGTTTTATTTACATTTAGACATTTTAATAATGTAGTATATCAAGGTGATGAAAACTCCTAACGTTAAGAAAGTTACTGGAATTATACTTACTTTTATTCCGAATGCGTTACAAGCAAAATGATATGTGATGTATGCAATAGTTAGTGTTACTATTATTTTTATGTTTCTTAAACATTTTATTCCTAAAGTATATAGTTGGAGATAATTCTCCTCGTTGACTACAACAGGGTAGTTATAGGCATGTGGATATTTCTGCAAGATACTTAATCCGATATAGACAATCAAGCCGAAAAAAGGCAATAGAGAAAAACTATCTTTATTTCCGTATCCGTCAATCTCACCGAGTATATTCATATGAGTAGGAATGATTTCAGGAAGTTTGTCATATATAACATACGGAAATATTACCATACATATTACGGTTAACAATCCTAAAAGCTCAACGATTTTCTCTCCAATAGTCGGAACGATTTTGACGACAGGTCTTTTCATAGTTAGAGATTTTAATGTGAAAACAAAGTTATAAAATTCCCCTATATCTATGTATAAAAATACAACTATTTTTCAATTATGATGAGATTTAATATGCGACTGTCGGTTGTCGGTACAGTAAGTTTAAATTCTAAGTTTGAATTTAAAACAATTATTCCAATGCTAATGGCGGATTCTTCAACAAAGTATCAACAATAGGATGATAAACCTGACGGTCGCTGACTTCCGAAATTGTCGTTACTTTGTTACCAGCATCTTTAGACGAAGCACCGCAATGATAAATTTTTTCTATGTCTGAGTCGTAATCTAATATGATATATCTGTCGTGATAGATACCGCAAGTATGACGGAATGAAATATTGATATAAGGATATTGTTTGCAGAAATCTTCATATTCTCTAAGATGTAAACCGCGTCTTATATTGTCAGTGAAAATTGTTACAGCGATATTATTCCCAATATCTTTAAGTAAGACAAGTGTTTTTATTCCTATGTAATTGTCAATTACAAATATACTTCGTTTGGCTGTTTTGTAAATATTGTTGTATGCTAAATTTGCCTCGATTGTTTCTCCGTTAAGAATCAGATATTCGCGTCGTATTTCTGGGTCAGTGAAGTCATGAATCACTTTTGCGAGTTCATTTTTAGTGACCATAGTCTCTTTTATCTCTGCAATATCAGCTGTGTTTTGTGAAGTTTGAATCGCAAGTTTCATCAATTCGCGATTCCCTATCAGAAGACCACTGTTGTCAACGATAAAGTCCTTCATCTCTTTAAAAGTTCTTATTAATGACTTGCTTTGTTTTGTTGCGAGCTCGCCTTTCAAAATTGTCATCAGCATATATATTCCTTGCTCAGTAAAAACGAATGGAAGTTTTCTCGTTCCACCTCTGTTTGATGTAAAATTTTTTGATATCAAACGGTCTCTACTATTGCTGTTATCTGATATGCAATTAATTAAATCTGCATTTGAAGTCAAAATTTTTGACCTCAAGATTTCATGGTATTCTTCTTTGGTAATTTGAAACCTAAAATCGCTGTCGAATTTGTTGATGTTGTTTTTTACTTGTTGGTTGAATGCACTTGTGGTATAACCATATATTTCAGCGAGGTC
>JAZNVS010000077.1:0-15804 GCA_045592965.1 Bacteroidales bacterium
CAATGATTCAAGGTTGTGTACAAGAATACATCGACAAATATTGTGCGATGGACGATGTTCTTGCGTGGAAGATGCCAGGTGCAGGCGGCGGCGGTTATTTAGCTTGCGTTGTGAAAGATACAGATGCTTTCTGTGAAAGACATAATGAAGCTATTAAATTAAAAATCAGAAGATCAGGATTTTAATATGAAACGCTATTGCCAAACCCTAACTCTCGTCAATGACACAGAGTTGATTAAAAAATATGTTGAAGTTCATTCTCATGTTTGGCCAGAAATAATTGAAGGTCAACGTGAGGTGGGAATTTTAGATATGCAGATTTTTATAAAAGATAATCTGCTCTTTATGATATGCGACACTGTCGATGATTTCGACTGGGAACGTGATATGGCTCGACTCGCCACCCTTCCTCGTCAGGCTGAATGGGAAGCTTATGTGGCTCAGTTCCAAGGTTGTCGTGCCGATGCTCGCTCCGATGAGAAATGGCAAAGGATGGAAAGAATATTCTAGTGTAGAGTTTAGAGTAGTTGTTAGTGTATTGAGAAATCTGGTAAACTCTCAACTATTAAACTTAAAACAATTAACTACTCTACACCCTAAACTCTACACTCTAAACTTAAAAAAATGAACAAAAATCATCTTATCATAATGGCTGGTGGCGTCGGCTCTCGTTTTTGGCCGATGAGCACACCAGAAAAGCCAAAACAATTTATCGATGTTCTCGGCATCGGTAAATCTCTTATTCAACTTACTGTAGAACGCTTCGAGACGGTAATCCCAATAGAAAACGTCTGGATCGTTACTTCAGAAAAATATAAGTCTATAGTAAGAGAACAACTTCCTGATATTCCGGAATCACAAATACTTTTGGAGCCTTGCATGAGAAACACCGCTCCTTGCATAGAATATGTGGCTCGTAAGATTTATGCTAAATATCCTGAAGCAAATCTCGTGTTCTCTCCTGCCGATCATATTGTCCTCGACATAAATACTTTCAGAAATGTCATCAAAAATTCTTTGGAATTTACCGAAAATCGCGAGGCAATATTAACATTAGGAATGATGCCGACTCGTCCGGAAACTGGATACGGATATATAAAAAGTCAACAGACAACAGACAACGGACAACAGACTTCGGGTTCGGAAACAATACAAAAAGTCGAGGCATTTAAGGAGAAACCGAATCTTGAGACAGCAAAGTCTTATCTTGCTGAGGGCGGCTATTACTGGAATGCAGGTATCTTTGTCTGGAATGTGAAGATGGTGGTCGGGACAATTTCCAGATTGGTTCCAGAGCTTGCTGAGGTATTCGATAAGATTGAACCTTCATTCTATACTGAACAGGAACAGGATGTTATAAATCAATATTTCCCAACTTGTCCTAATATTTCCATCGATTACGCTGTGATGGAGAAGTCTAAAGATGTCTTTGTCTATCCTGCTAACTTCGGCTGGAGCGACCTCGGAACATGGGGTAGTCTTTACACTCATCTTCAACAGGATGAAAATAATAACGCAACAGTAGGTCAGAACATAAACCTCATCGACTGCAAAAATTGCGTGGTTCATACTCCTTCAGAAAGAAAAGTCGTTATCCAAGGTCTGGATAATTTCATCATCGCAGAAAGCGACAACACTCTTCTTATTTGCAAAAAAGAAGAAGAACAACATATCAAAGATTGGCAGAAATAAATAGATTACTGTCGGAAGGTGTTTTTCATACAACCATAGACAGCAAATATTACTTGTAACTAATACAAAACAATATGAGAAGATTATTTAAGAACTTGGCGTTGGCATTATTTAGAGGCAGATATGCGTCTAAATCATTTTCAAAATGGTTAGTGTTGCTGTTTGACTGTATGTTATTTTTCGTATCGTTCTGGATTTATATATTCGTGAAATATATATATCATTTGAGCGACTTGAACATTGTTGCCGAAATACCTCATTTGGTGACTTTGTTCTTGGCATTCCTTATAAACTCGTTTATTTTTGACTCATACAAGGGACTTGTCCGCTATAGCGGATTTGGCGACATAAAAAAAATAGGATTTGTGTGTTTGGGAATGTTTGTCATGGTGTTTATGGCGAAATATATATGTGTCAGATTTACAGCTATCTCAATTAACTACTGGTTCGTGTCATACACGGAATCAATATTCGTGGCGATGCTTACTTTTATCTCGATGACATTTTCTCGTTTGATTATCAGACGTATCTATAACGAGAATATTAGTCATAAGCAAGACCCTATAAAGACAATAATATACGGCGCTGGTGATGCTGGTATAATAACAAAAAAAGCTCTCGAACAGGATACTTCTTGCTACTACGACATTGTGGCTTTCGCAGATGACTCTAGTAGTAAGGTGGGGAAAACAATTAACGGCATACCTGTGTATAAGCCTTCAAAAATACTTAACAAAGATTATATATCTAAAAATAATATCCAAACTATAATACTCGCCTTACCAAGTGTAAGCAAAGAACAAAGAACAAAAATCATCAACGAAATCATCAACTTGGGACTTGTAATAAAATCTGTTCCTCATCTTAACAATTGGATCGACAACGACCTTACAGCTAATCAAATTGAAGATATTAAGATTGAAGATTTGTTAGGAAGAGAGCCTATAGTGCTTGATAAAGAAAATGTCAAAGAAGGACTTCATGGCAAGGTAATTATGGTGACAGGTGCTGCTGGTTCGATAGGTAGCGAGATTTGCCGTCAGGTTCTTCATTATAAACCTAAGAAGCTTATCCTTTTAGATCAAGCCGAGTCGCCGTTATATGACATTCAGTTTGAGCTTAGAAATAATGAACCTTATCGTTCTTTCAACGTCCCAATGGAATTTGTAATTGGAAATGTTAAGGATAATGTTAAGATGAGAGAGGTTTTCAGCAAGCATCAACCTCAGATTGTATATCATGCGGCAGCTTACAAACATGTTCCTCTCATGGAAGAGTTTCCATACGAAGCCGTTTTTGTTAATGTACTTGGAACCAAAAACGTCGCTGACCTTGCAATAGAATTTGGTGTAGAAAAATTTGTAATGGTCTCGACAGATAAAGCTGTTAATCCGACTAATGTCATGGGTGCTACAAAACGTATCGCTGAGATTTATACTCAGAGCCGAGTAACTGAAAAAACGGCTTTTGTTACTACACGTTTCGGTAATGTATTGGGTTCTAACGGTTCTGTGATTCCTTTATTCAAAAAGCAATTGGCTTACGGCGGACCACTTACCGTCACCGATAGAAATATAATCCGCTACTTCATGACGATACCTGAAGCTTGTAGTCTCGTCCTCGAAGCTGGCGTGATGGGAGAAAAAGAAGACATCTTCGTTTTCGACATGGGTGAGCCTGTTAAGATTTATGATCTTGCTAAGAAGATGATAAAACTTTCACATAAACAAAATATTGAAATTGAGATAACTGGGTTGAGACCTGGCGAAAAACTATATGAAGAATTGCTCTCTACCAAGGAAAATACGATACCGACAGAACATGCTAAAATCATGAGAGCAAAGGTACGCCGCTATACGGAAGAGGAAGTAAACGAAAAAATAGACACTCTCATCAACCTGATACCAACCTGCGATGATTTCAAAATCGTGGCTCAGATGAAAAACATCGTCCCTGAATTCATCAGCAATAATTCCATTTACTCTTGCTTAGATAAGAAAGAAAATTAAACTATGAAAAAAATTATATATACACTATTAATATGTCTGCTGACTGCAACATATTCTTACGCACAAGAACTTCTCATTCCGTTAAACGATGATTATGAGATGGAAATACAGACGGCAGCCTACAGCTCTGACTATCGTTTTCATACCGCGATGAAGTCATGGTCGGAATATCAGTTTAAAGATATTCTTGATTTGGACAGCCTCAATAAATCACAGTTTATAGTTAAGAAATATAATAAGAAGTGGAAAAACATAGTTTGGAATTCTATCTTTAATACAAATTTTATAGGAACAAAAACCGATGATTTCTATATCGGCATCAATCCTATCGTCGATTTTCAAGTTGGTAAAGACGGAAGCAAAAGTACTTGGGTAAATACTCGCGGTGCTGAAGTGAAAGGAACGATTGGAGATAACTTCGCTTTTTATACTAACCTAAGAGAGAACCAAGCCGTATTCCCTGATTATATTACAGATTTTGCAAAGACATATAGAGTTATTCCTGGACAAGGTCACGCCAGAAAATTTAAGGAGACAGGCTTCGATTATGCCAACGCTTCTGCATATGTCTCATTACGTCCTATGTATTGGCTGAATGGAACACTCGGCTACGGTAAGAATTTCATTGGCGATGGTTATCGTTCATTGATATTGTCTGACAATGCTTTCGCTTATCCTTACGTAAAACTCACTGCTGATATTTGGAATATTCAATACACCTGCCTATATTCTCAGATGTCGGATAAAAACAGAGTCCTTGATGACGATACTTTCGCGAGAAAAAATATTGTGATACATTATTTGGATTGGGCTGTTACCAAACGTCTTAACTTGGGACTTTTTGACGCAATGGTTTGTAAAGGTCAAGATGAGAACGGCGTGAGAAGAGGTTTGGATTTTCAATACATAAATCCAATTATCTTCTTGAGAACGACAGACTATTATGTCGGTAATTCTCCCGATAACGCATTGCTCGGAGCTACTGCAAGTTATATTTTAGGGAAGCACACAACTTTATATGCGCAGTTTGTCTTGGACGAGATGACAGTGAAAGAATTTATTGGATTCAACGGTTATTGGGCAAACAAACAGTCATACCAATTCGGTGTGAAAAGCTTCGATTGTTTCAATGTGAAGAATCTTTTCCTTCAGGGAGAATTTAATATGGTGAGACCTTATATGTATTCTCATTATGATGGAGAAGATAATTACGCGCATCTCAATCAGCCGCTCGCCCATCCTTGGGGAGCTAACTTCTATGAAATAGTAGCAAGAGCGCAATACAACTACAAGCGTTTCTATTTCCAATATAAGATGAACTTCGGTCAATGGGGAGATGACATCACAACGGAAGACGGAGAGTTCCAATATTATGGTCATGACATATATCAGAATTATTACGACTACTATCAGATTGAAGGATACGAAAAACCATACTATGGTCATTACATGTTAACTGGAGAGTTGAATACTTTGATGATGAATAATTTTGTTGTATCGTGGTTGGTTAATCCTTCATATAATCTCAATGTCTTTGCTGAGATAACACATAGAAATCAGAATATTGAAGGATTTGATAATCTCAATAATTTCATTGTCAGTTTTGGAATAAGAACCACTTTAGATAGAAAGTATTACGATTTCTAATCTATAAGTTATAATAAGTTAATGCAGTAAATCCTAAGGATAAAATACATATTTTTGCAGCACGAAAATTCATGAGATGCTGACATCATTTAGAAATTTAAAGAAATTCGAATTATCAGAGTATATATTATTAGCATTATTTGCTTTTAGTCTTCCTTTTTCATGGCGAATAGCGACATACGTGATGATGGCGTTGTTCGCTAATGTATTTTTAAAAGGAGCTTTTGAAGATGGCTTCAAACCCAATCAACTACAATATAAGCATAAGTTTATATATCTGTTTTTTATCGCTTTCTGGGCGATATATGCAATAAGTTTCTTATATTCTGAAAATTCGGCTGAGGCGAGAGTGCAAATTGGCAAGAAATTGTCGTTCCTTTTATTCCCCCTTTTCTTTTTATTCTCAGATTTATCCTACTTGACTAAAGACAGAGTCAAGACTATAATGTATTGTTTCGTTTTAGGAATACTTACATTGTTTGTTGTTAATTTAATTTGGGCTGGATATGATTTTTTGTTTAAGGATGCGTCTTCGAGTAGGTTTTATGAACCATATTTATTAAAAGAAGGTACAGGATATATTCATCATTCCTATACTTCAATATATTCATGTATGGGAATATGTTTCTGTTTTAAAGAATTGTTCTCCAATATTAGTTTTAAATCAAAGATATTTAATATCTTAGCGATATTTTTATTAATCTTGTTTATTGCCCTTTCGAGTTCAAGGGCAGGCATCTTATGTGTCGTAGTAATTTTCGTTATTTCTTGGATTTGGTTAACCTTTGTTAAAAAAGAGCGTAAGATAGGCATTATCCTAGGATGCATAATAGTTTGTATAGGAATAAGTAGCAGTATAATATTTAATAAAAGTATTAAACGAATTACGGAAACAATATCAAGTTTAGATAATATAGAGAAACAAGACAGAAGAATTGGAATAACCATAGGATATATGGATTTATTGATTGACAAGTTCTGGTTTGGAGTAGGCGCTGGAGATCGTAGTGATGAGATGTTAAAGAGTTATATAACAAAGAAAGAGGAGGTTATTAAGAGAATACTACCTATAGATAATTATTATTCTGAAAATTTTGATCAAGAGAGAAGGGATTGTTTAGGGTGCATTTATATGAAATATGGGGGGACTTTGACTAAATCTACTTTTGAATATGCAAAAGAGATGTCTAGTAAATATAATTGTGATTATAATTCTGTAAGAAAAAATTTAGCTACGTATATAAACATACGTGTTAGCATTAATGGAGAATATAACGCTCACAACCAATTCTCAGATACTATAATCGCTGTAGGTTTGATAGGATTGATACTGCTTATCTCATTCTATCTCTCTCCTATTTATCTCTGGTTTAAAAACAAAAACTTTGATATTGTATTTTTCTCTTTACTGATAATCGTATCATTTAACTCATTGTTTGAGTCGGTGCTTGAACGTCAGATGGGAATTATGTTCTTCGTGTTTTTCTACCTCTTGTTGTTCCATGGGAACTTTTGTCAACAGACAACTGACAACAGTCAACAGACTTTGTCCAATTTAAAATAAAGATTTTTAAATGAGTAAAGGGTCTCTTTTCATAAAATATCTGTTTGATAAAATAATGGCATTAATTGGAATGGTAATTCTATTTCCTTTTATGTTTATAATTTTTATCATTCATAAGATTGTCATGCCTAAAGGCAAATTCCTTTTTTTACAAGAAAGAATCGGTCAATATGGAAAGCCGTTTGAGATTTACAAGATAAGAACGATGAAAGATGATGTCGATGATAATAATGTTTTTGTCACGACAGCTAATGATGAGAGAATTCTGCCTTTTGGTAAGTTTTTGAGAAAAACCAAACTTGATGAAATAGTTGAACTCGTCAATGTGTTAAAAGGGGAGATGAGTCTCGTCGGACCTCGTCCAGATGTTGCAGGTTATGCTGATAAACTTACAGGTGATGATAGAAAAATCCTCGAACTCCGTCCTGGAATAACGGGACCTGCTTCCCTAAAATATATTAATGAAGAAGAATTGTTGGCAAAAGTAGATAACTCTCAGAAATATAACGACGAAATAATATACCCCGATAAAGTTAAAATTAATTTAGAATACTATTACAATAGAACTTTCTGGGGAGATATTAAGATAATTTTCAAGACAATATTTAGGTGAAATTGAAAGTTGGAAATTGAGAATTGGAAGTTATAGTTATGAATTCCCAAATATCTTCGGCAAACTCTAAAGATTTAGTTTCGGTGATAACTCCAGCATTTAATAGCGGAAGATTTATTGCTGAGACGATAAATTCTGTATTGTCACAGACTTATCAGAATTGGGAGATGATAATTGTTGACGATTGTTCTACCGATAAAACAGCGAAGATTATTCGTTCATTTCAAGAAAAAGATTCCAGAATAATTTATTTGAGAAATGAAATTAATAAAGGCTCGGCATTCTCTCGTAATTTGGCATTGAGAAAAGCTAAAGGCAAATGGATCGCATTCTTAGATAGTGATGATATATGGCATCCCAAAAAACTTGAAAAACAAATCAAGTTTATGACCGAGAACAAGTGTCATTTTTCTTATACAAACTACTCTGAGATTGATGAAAACTCCAATGAAACAGGAGTTATATTAACAGGTCCAAAAATAATCACGAGACATAAAATGCTCGCCTATTGCTGGCCAGGATGTCTGACAATAATGTATGACGCTGAATTTGTAGGATTAATACAAACAATCGACATAAGGATAAATGAAGAATATGCTCTTTGGATAAATGTTTCAAAAAAAACAGATTGTTATTTGCTTGATGAAAATTTGGCAAAATATCGCAGACATTCTAATTCTTTAAGTCACCAATCTTACTTAAAATTAATAAAGTGGCATTATCTGATGTTTAGAAAAATAGATAATAATGTCGTTGCTTCATTAATTTTAACCGCTGGAAATCTCATTTTTGGTGTTTATAAAAAGATAGTGTACCGTAGGAAAGTTAGTAAGGGTGAAAGGATTAAATGTTAAAAGAATGAAAGATGTAATGGGACAGATTTCCTGGCGTTTGTATAAAAATGCTTGGATATTTTTAGAAGAGAGCAAGGAAAATCTAATTTCCAAAGAAGAGGCAAAATCTATTCTGAAAGATAAGGGTTTGATGGTTCGTAACACCTACGATTTTGATACAAAGGAAGAAACATCATTTTGGTTTATTATAAAAGATAAATTAGAAGACATCTCTGAATTACCATCATCAACGCGTAAGAAGATTCGAAGAGCATTAAAGATATATAATTTTAGAATTATTACGCTTGAAGAACTCAGAACTATAGCTTACGATATTGTAGTGTCAGCTGAACAATCTTATAATAATTTATTAAGACACACAACGAAAGAAAGCTTAGAATGTCTTATAGATGAATATAAAAATGATGGGAACAAAGAGTGTTGGTGTGTTGAAAATAAGATTTCTGGTGAGATAGTCGGTTTTTCGGTCAATACAATAAAGACTGATAGTTGTGAATATGATAATGCAAAATGTAAATGGGAGTCGCTTCATGATTGTTCGCAACCATTCTACGGTCTATTTTATTCCATGAACCAATATTATCTTGGTGAAAAAAAACTGAAATATGTGTGCGATGGCTCTCGTTCCATAACAGAACATTCCAATATTCAGCCTTTTTTAGAATATAATTTTAAGTTCAGAAAAGCTTACTGCAAACTCAATGTTTACTATAAATGGTGGTTTGGCGTCGCCGTAAAACTGCTTTTTCCATTCAGGAATCTTATTCCATTCAGAAATGTAAAGGCTATTTTAAGAATGGAAGAGTATTCTCGCAAATCAAAATAAATTAAAAATCAATAATTTAACTACAAGAAAAAATATTTTTTCAAAAAAATAAAAAAAATACTTGCGTGTAAAGAAAAAAGATGTACCTTTGCACTCGCAATACGGAGATAAAACGTAGCAAACGCCTCCTTAGCTCAGTTGGTTAGAGCATCTGACTGTTAATCAGGGGGTCTCAGGTTCAAGTCCTGAAGGGGGCGCAAAAGAGAGAGATTACAAAGTGTAATTTTTTTATGTTTCATGTTATTAATTGAAGAAGATGGTTGCCGCTCAAGCAATCATTTTCTTTTTTGCATATAGACCAAAAACTAATGACAAAAGTCTAAAGGTTGTTGTGGTATTAAAGAGATGATGGTTGATTTAGGATATGTCTGTTGACTGTTGTCTGTTGTCTGTTGACATTTGAAAAATAAGATATATGAAAAACGTAATAGGTATTGGAAGTGCATTGGTCGATATTTTGACTAGAATCGACGATGACAGTATTTTAGAAGAATTAAACATCCCAAAGGGTTCGATGCAACTCGTCGATGAAAAGTCGTCGGCAATTATAGGTGAGAAACTCAGCAAATATGAAAGCTCGATGGCTCCAGGAGGCTCCGCTGCTAACACAATTCACGCATTGGCAAAAATGGGAATCGAAAGCGGATTCGTCTCATTCGTAGGTAATGACGAAATAGGAAGATTCTTTGAAGAGTCGATGAACTCTGTGGGAGTTAAACCTCTTTTGTCACATAGCGATTCGGCTTCTGGAACAGCACGTACCATAATTTCTCGTGACGCCGAACGCACCTTCGCAACAAATCTCGGCGCTTCAATGGAACTCAACGAAAGTATTATCACTGAAGATTTATTCTCAAATTGGGATTATTGTTATGTTGAAGGTTATCTCATCGCTAACAAACCTCTCTTCAAAAAGACTATTGAGACAGCAAAAAAATGCGGCTGCGAAGTGATTCTCGACCTTGCAAGTTATAACGTAGTGGAAGAAAACCGTGAATTTTTGAAAGAACTGCTTCCGCAGATTAATATCATCTTTGCAAATGAAGAAGAAGCAAAGAGTCTTACTTTGATGAGCGCTGAAGAATCGTTGCATTATATTGCAGACAAAGTTGATATTGCAGTCGTTAAGGTTGGCAAGAAAGGTTCTTTGATAAAGAGAGAAGAAGAAGTTGTAAGCATCGGATGCAATGATGTTAAAGTCGTCGACACCACAGGAGCCGGCGATATGTACGCTGCAGGATTCCTCTACGGACTTATAAACGGTTACGATTTACAAAGATGCGGCAAGATAGGAAATCTATTGGCAGAGAACATCATACAATTTATCGGCGCTAAAATGGATGAAAGTGGATGGAGCACTTTTATGGAGAGTATAAAAGACTAATGACAAAAGTCTAAAGTGAAAGATTTGTGGTTTAGGTTTGTCAACTCGAGAACCAAAAACTTTTCACTTAAAAACAACTCTAAACTCCAAACTTTGAACTCTAAACTTTTTTCTCATTTATGAAAGAAAAGTATTGTATTATTTAATTGAAATATGTATTTTTGCACTCCAAATTGGGAGAGTATACGTGGGGACGCGACAGGTCACGTCCTTACAATTTAACAAAGAATTAATTTAATAAAAACATGAAGATATTTCAAACAGAAGACATTCGGAATGTCGCTCTCATAGGAGCTGCTAAATCCGGTAAGACAACGCTTGCTGAAAACATGGTTTTTGAAGGTAAGCTCATCAACAGAAAAGGTGCAACAGAATCAAAGAACACTGTATCTGACTATCGTCCAATCGAAACAGAACGCGGTATCTCTGTAAACGCCAGTTTGTTATACACTATCTATAACGACAAAAAAATCAACATTTTAGATACTCCAGGTTTTAGCGACTTCTCAGGCGACATCGTTGCTTGTTTAACAGCTGCCGACATGGCTGTCTTCACAGTCAATGCTCAATCAGGTGTAGAAGCAACATCTGAAAATGCTTGGAAATATGCTACAAAAACCAACAAACCAGTGGTGTTCTTCATGAACCAGTTAGACCACAACAACGCTAACTTCGACGACACCATCCACCAACTTAAAGAATATTTTGGCGATAAAGTTACTCCAGTTCAATTCCCAGTGAACTCAGGCGAAGGATTCAACTCAGTTATCGACCTTATCACCATGAAGATGTTAGTCTTCAAAAATGGTAACGGCGCTCCTGAAATCCAAGACATCCCAGCTAACCTCGCTGACAAAGCTGAAGAATTACACAACGAACTTATCGAGCACGCTGCTGAAGGCGACGACGCTCTCATGGAAAAATTCTTCGAAGAAGGTACACTCTCAGCTGAAGATATGGAAAAAGGTCTCCACCTCGGTATCATCAACCGTGATATGTACCCGGTATTATGCGGTGCAGCTAAATCAGGCGCTGGCGTAACACGTCTCCTCGAATTCCTTATCAACGCTTGCCCATCACCAGCTCACGTTCACCCAACAAAAGCTGCTAACGGAACAGAATTCCACAACAGCACAGAAGAAGCTCCAGCAATGTTCTTCTTCAAGATCTCTAACGAACAAAACGTCGGTGACGTCGCTATGGCTCGTATCTATGGTGGTACAATTTCAGAATCACAAGACTTGGTTAACCCACGTACAGGCAATAAAGAACGTATCTCACAACTTTTGGTTTCTAATGGTAAAACACGCGAAAGAGTTGAAAAAGCTTGCGCTGGTGACATTATCTCAACAATCAAGTTGAAAGACGTTCGCGTTAACGATAGCTTGGTAGATGCTAAGATCGCTGACACAGCATTCGAAGGCGTTCCATTCCCAGCACCTATCTTCTCAACAGCTATCAAAGCCGTTAACTCACAAGAAGACGAAAAACTCGGCGGTATCCTCGCTGACTTCCACAAGATCGACCCAACAGTCATCACTTCAATGTCACGTGAGTTGAAACAAAATATCCTCCAATGCCAAGGTGAATATCACCTCAACACAATCAAATGGTATCTCGATAACGTACATAAGATCGCTGTTGAATTCGCAGCTCCTAAAGTTCCTTATCGCGAAACTATCACTAAGACTGCTAACGCTGACTACCGTCACAAGAAACAATCAGGTGGTTCAGGTCAATTTGGTGAAGTTCACATGAGATTAGCTCCTTATTATGAAGGCTACACAGATCCATCAGACCTCCAAGTTCGTGGTAAAGATGAATATGATCTCCCATGGGGCGGTAAGCTCATCTTCTGCAACTGTATCGTTGGTGGTTCTATCGACGCTCGTTTCATGCCAGCTATCTTAAAGGGTATCAACGAACGTTTGGAAGAAGGTCCTCTTACAGGTTCTTACGCTCGCGACATCATCTGCTACATCTACGATGGTAAGATGCACCCAGTTGACTCAAACGAAATGGCATTTAAGATCGCCGGCCGTATGGCATTCTCAGCAGCATTTAAAAACGCTGGTCCTAAGATCATGGAACCTATCTACGACTTGACAGTTCGTATGCCAGAAGATATGATGGGTGCTGTTAACACCGACCTCCAAAGCCGTCGTGCTATCATCATGGGTATGGATGCTGACCGCAACTACCAAATCATCCGCGCAAGAGTTCCATTGGCAGAAATGGACAGATATTCAACTTCATTGAGTTCTTTGACATCAGGTCGTGGTACATTCACAATGGAATATGCAGAATACGCACAAGTTCCAACTGACGTTCAAACAAAACTCTTGAAAGCTTACGAAGAAAGCAAGAAAGACGAAGATTGATAAAACAAAAAATCCCGACTGCGGTCGGGATTTTTTTTTAACTGCGTCAGAGTCAACGTTTCTTCCTCTTCGCTTTGCTGACCATCACGAAATCTAATTGCTTCTTGATAAGGTTGACGCTCTTGACTTGTATCTTGACTTCATCGCCGAGTTGGTATATGTTGCCGTAGTCTTGTCCGATGACGCGGAAGTTCTCTTCATCTAAATAATAGAAGTCGTCATTTAAGTCGGCGTATCTTATCAGACCTTCGCATTTGTTGCCTTTCAACTCGACGTAGATTCCCCATTTGCTGATGCCGGAAATCAAGCCGTCGAAGACCTTTCCAATTTGATCTTGCAGATATTCGGCTTGTTTGTATTTCACCGACTCGCGTTCCATCTCAGCGGCACGTTTCTCCATCTCGCTCGCGTGAAGACATAACTCTTCATATTCTTCCTTATCGACACTGGGCTGATTCTCTATTAGATAACGTTCAATCAAACGATGAACCATCAAGTCGGGATAACGACGTATCGGCGAGGTGAAATGTGTGTAATATGGGAATGCCAATCCGTAGTGACCGATATTCGTTGTGCTATAAACTGCTTTCGCCATCGTTCTGATAGCCACCGACTCGACGAGGTTCTTCTCCCCTTTTCCATCAACAGCATCAAATAAAGCATTATACGACTTCACTAATTTCTCTCTCGAACTGATATTCATAGTGTAACCTAGTTTAGAGACTAACTGTATGAAATTATATAACTTCTCTGGATTAGGCTCGTCGTGGATTCTGAAGACGAAGGTATAGTCTTTGAACTTACTGTCAGGTTTTGCCATAGTCTCGGCAATCGTCTTATTAGCCAGCAACATGAAGTCTTCGATGAGCATATTGGCTTCTTTCTGAATTTTGATGTAAGTATCGATAGGTTTTCCGTTCTCATCAAGAATAAATTTCACCTCTTCCGAATGGAAATTGATACAACCCTCTTTCATTCTCTTGGCACGCAGCTTTGTAGCCAAGTCGTTGAGCGTCATCAGTTCTTTCTTATTATCGCCATCAGCGCCTTCTATCATCTCCTGCACTTCTTCGTAAGCATAACGACGATTTGATTTTATGACAGTCTTGCCAATCCATTTATTGACAATATCAGCATCTTCATTCAATTCAAAGATGACAGAGAAAGCGAGTTTCTCCTCATCTGGACGCAGCGAACAAACCATATTACATAGTTTCTCAGGCAACATCGGAATTGTTCTGTCAACTAGATAGACTGACGTTCCGCGTTCTTGAGCTTCGGCATCGATGGCTGAGCCTGGCTGCACGTAATGCGAGACGTCGGCGATATGCACGCCCACTTCATAATTGCCGTTTGGCAAATATTGTATGGAAAGAGCGTCGTCGAAGTCTTTGGCGTCGTGCGGGTCGATGGTGACGGTGAAGACGTTGCGGAAGTCGCGGCGTTTCTTAACCTCCGCTGATGAAATCTTCTCTGATATTGCCTTCGCCTCTTTCTCGACGGCTTTAGGGAAGTCGAGAGGATATTCATATTCCGCGAGAATCGACTGCATCTCCACGTTATTTTCACCTGGATTACCGAGCACTTTCACTATCTCGCCGAAAGGATTCTTTGCGTTGTCGGGCCAATCTGTGAGATGAACGATGACTTTCTGTCCGTCTTTAGCTGATTTATATTTTCCTTTAGGGATGAAGATGCTGAGCGGCATCGTCTGACGGTCAGGCACGACGAAAGCGAATCCGTGAGAGAGACTGAAGATTCCGACGAAATCGGTCTTGGCGCGTTCGATAATCTCGACAATCTCGCCTTCGTTTTTCTTGCTCTTGCGTTTAGGGAACATCGCCACCTTGACCTTGTCGCCGTGAAGCGCCTTGCCTGTGTTGTTAGCAGCGATGAAGATATCCTCGCCTTCCTCATCAGGAATGACATACGCCTTGCCTGTGCTTTTCATGTCGACAGTACCAGTGATATATTGAGGTTTCGGGCCGTATTCGTGGATATAGTCAGGGTGAAGGAGATAACGATATGGACGATCCTCTATCAGTTTTCCTTCGTTGAAAAGAGTCACGAGAATCTGATATATCACATCTTTACCAGCAGCGTCGCGGACCGACATTATCTTAGCGATCTGCTTATAGTTCATCGGCTTGAATGGATTCTCCCCGAATATGGTAAGTATCGTATTAACGAAAGTGCTGAGGCTGTTTTTAGATTTCTTTCTTGACATAGTAGAATTTTTTTTAATTCATAATGCATAATTCATAATGCATAATCGTTTTGGAATTTACAAAAATAAAAAAAGTGTCAATTGAATAACAATCGACACTCCAAAAAGTTGCCCAACCAGGGTTCGAACCTGGACTTTACTGATCCAGAGTCAGTCGTGTTGCCAATTACACCATTGGGCATTTGCGGGTGCAAAGATAATAAAAATTCATAATGCATAATTCATAATTCACAATTATTTTAATTAAATCATAAATTATGCATTATGAATTGTGAATTATGCATTATTAACCGTCGCTGCTGCTCCTAAAATCGCTACGTCGTTATCTGGGAGCTCTGACACTCTCACATCGACGGAGCCTTTATAAACGAATAACAAGTTTTCTGCAAAAGACTTTCTCACTGGATTTAAAAGAACGTCGCCAGCTTTGACAGGACCGCCCATCAGGAAGACGGCTTCTGGTGATGAGAAAGAGCAAGCGTTAGCCATGGCTAAGCCGAGGATATAACCTGTCTCTTCGAATATTTTAAGTGCCAATGAGTCGCCTGCGTTGGCAGCGTAAGTCGGAGGCCAAGCGGTCTTAGGAAGACAAGCAACTATTGCAACT
>JAZNVS010000078.1:0-28641 GCA_045592965.1 Bacteroidales bacterium
GTCAAGAAGAAATGCAAATTGCTTTCCATAGGATAATATTCGATGCCGCCGAGATAACCTAATGACGTGCGATATTTACCTTTTTCAAATGTAGGCTGAATGCCCTCATATTCACTATATTCTTTAGACAGAGATGCGGTCTCATACATACCTTTGACAAAGACATTCCATTTCTCAGCAAAACGATAGTTCAATTTTGTAACGATTGAAAAATATGATGCATCTAAAATATTATGACCATTTGGTGCTCCTACAATACTTGTAATTATTCCACCTCTGTCGATAGCGTCGTTTGAATACATGAAATCCAAATACATATTGAACTTGCCGAATGTCAACTCATTGCCGAGAGCGAAATAATATAAGTTCTTGCCTTTAGCCTGACTCATAAGAGATGCCGACCAACGTGTCTTATAGACATCGCTGAAGTTGCCGTTCCAATTTAAGGTGTAAACCAAAGGAAGTTTTGAAGGAGTAATATTTAATGATTCAAGAATAGGCATAATAAGATCTCCATTCTCATCATCAAAACCATACATATTACCAAAATCGCCATTTAAGCTATTCAAGACTTGGAAGTTAAGTTGTTGTCCTTCCATAAAATCGTAACCTATATTGATACCTGTCATGAAGTTGCTCATATATTCGATCATGTCGCTGTATTCATAAATCTCGATAGGGTTAGCATCGAACTCGAATCCGCCGTAAGCTGCACATTGTTTACCAGCGAAGATGGAGAACTTGTCACCTAATTTAACTCCGATACCAGCGATGTCGATGGATGTAGGAAGGTTGTCGATATTGTCGCCGCCGTTGTTAGGACGGTTGAGACGTTGACGCCAGCGATATGAAAGCCATTCGTTGACATTGCCTTTAGCCTCGATACGAAGCTGACGCATATTGAACTTGCCGTAATCGAAGCCGTTGTCGTTGAACATAGCATCGAAGCTGCCGTTCATATTCATGTAAAGATTGAATTTATCAGTCTTTTTCTTCACACCCGAAAGCTCTTCGTATAAAGATTTCTCCTGAGCATTCAAGCCCATCGCACAAAAAGCGACGAATAATAATGTTAAAAGTTTTTTCATATTTTTTATTTTTAGGATATGAGCTCCGAGCCATGAGTAATGAGCAATAATCTCTCATAGCTCGCAGCTCATAGCTCATTGCGATTAATACTCATTAAAATATTCTTGAATTTCTTGCCAGTCGTTTGTCTTTGTCAAGGCGAGCATCAATAAGATACGAGCTTTTTGTGGGTTGAGCTGTTGTGATGCCACGAATTGATATTTAGCGTCATCAACTTCATTATCTAATGTGCTTGGTCCTGTTGGAACGCGTGAAGAACGAACGACTTGGATTCCTTTCTTACGTGCTTTTTCCAATACTGGAAATACGTCTTTGTGGATATTGCCGTTACCTACACCAGCGTGGATGATGCCTTGATAGTCGTTCTTCAACATTGGTTCAACCATGTCGGCATTAACGCCAGCGTGACTGTAAACGATACCGACTTTAGGAAGTTTGTCTAAGTTTGTAACATCGAATACTGAAGCGGTAGTGTGTTTCTTAAGTGGCTCTTGGTTGTAGAACACCTTGCTGTTGAATACGTAGCCGAGAGGACCAGCATTAGGAGCCTGGAATGTCTGTACACCAGTGGTGTGCATTTTTGTAACACTTTCTGCTCCGAGGATGTTGTCGTTCATCACAACGAGCACGCCTTTGCCTCTCGACTCTGGAGCTGCTGCTGTTACAACAGCGTTGTAAAGGTTACGAGGTCCATCGGCACTAATAGCTGTTGAAGGACGCATCGCACCAACCAAAACGACAGGCTTGTCACTATTGACGACGAGGTTTAAGAAATAAGCAGTCTCTTCCATAGTGTCGGTGCCGTGAGTGATGACGATGCCGTCGACTTTAGGATCATTTAATAATTCGTTGATTCTCTTTGCTAAGATGAGCCATACCTCGTCGCTCATATCTTGAGATCCGATACGAACCACCTGTTCGCCTTCGCAGTTGGCGATGTTTTGTAATTCAGGAACAGCCTCCAACAAGGTAGCGATAGCCATCTGACCAGCGGTATAGTTTGTAGCTGTCGATGAAGTACCAGAGCCAGCGATAGTTCCGCCAGTAGCGAGGATACGGATATTAGGTTTCTGTTGTGCAAAAGCGATAGTCGCTGTCATCATCAAAGCGACCATCATAAGAGTTAATCTTCTCAATGTTTTCATAAAATCTATTTTTAATTATTAATGTTTCAAACGTTAAAATTGTTTTATTCGGTATTAATATTATGTTAATAAATGACAGCAGTCAACGGTCTTTTGTCTTTAACCATTAGTCTTTAGCCATTAAAACAAATAATTAAACCCTATATACATTCTTAATCCATTACCGTCTCTTGCGTCAAGCGCTTTTGCGGCTTCAGCCGAGATGATGAAGTTTTTGTTCATTATTATCTTAAGACCGCAGCCTGCCGAGGTATGAATTCCTTCTTTCTCTCCGCTGTATATGGGATTGATAAGAAACTCATTGTTGACATTATAGTTTTCTCTCAATAAATCCCAAGCCTGCTCTTGTTCTTCAAGACGGAAACTTTGCGTCACCATACCTGCATCAAAAAATGGGTTGAGAGCTATGTTCCAGTTTTGATTGATAAATTGGAATCCTAATATTTTCCAACGCAGTTCTGCATTAAGCCAAGCATAACCCGCACCAATGACGCCGTTTCTGTTGATGCCGCGTACCGAATTGCTACCTCCCACAGCATCGGTCGACATCTTTTTATAAAACAACATATTAGAGTTGAACATCGCATAATAAGGAATCTCACCAGCGATGACATTTTGTGTAACGAAACGATATGCGAAGGTGAGATTTTCTTTTACTATTGGAACATAATGCTGCCATACTGCATTGAAGGTAAGATGACTATAACCATCGCCGTCGATGATGTCGGGAGCGCCTGTGAGAGTAGCTTCGAAATACATTCCTTTTGTAGGGTCGCTGTCATGGTTTTTAGAATCGTAGATGAAAGCGAGTTTGAGTTGAGTAACGTTACCGCCGTCGGCTTCGTTGGCTCTGATGAGACCACTCAGACAATAGATGTCGTACAATGTAACAACATCTCCATATTTGTCAATGTTGAATTTACCCATGTCATAATTGAAATAACTCAAGCCAAATCCGTAATACAAATGCTCACCAAAACCAAATTGACGGCGCAAACTTGAATTGAATCTGAACTGATTACGATTCATTAAATAAAATGTGGTCTTCCCCTTAGCACCTGGCATAAGGTCATTGAAGAAAAATAATTCCTCAGGTCGATCATTTTCCCATGCAGAAAGATGAGGGAAAAAAGGAGAAGCATAACCATTGAAACCATAAAACTCAAAACGTTTGTCGGTGAAATAACCGGCGTCGACGAAGAGACGCGAGTTTGGAAGAAGGTTGTAGAAGTCGCCGTAGAAACGAAGGTTGAGCGAACCTTTGGTATAAGCCGAGACTTCTAGGTTCATCTTATAGTCGAACTTAGGATAACGTGAGCCGTCGCCATAATTAAAAATATCGACGCAAGCACCGTATTGAAAGCCGAGGTCAGAGTTATAACCCACTACAGGAAGCGGACCAAAATTCCAGCCTTTCTTTATCAGCTCGCCTTTTTCATTATAAATCTTTTCTTTTTTCTTCTTTTCATTTCCGTTGTTTTGACTTGCATCTTGAGCATTCACAGCAAAAGCAATCATCAAGAATGAGATTAAAAATAACCTTTTCATACCATAATTATTTTTGTTAATAATTCATCTATTAATTTTAGAGAAACACTTCTCCCCGTTCGTAAAAAATTTATATCTTTGTTACGTTGAGCAAAAGTAAAAAATATTTGAAATGGAACAAAGAAATAATAAGCAAAATAGCGTAATTTTTCAAGTAGAAGAGATTCTAAACAAAATGTCTAATCAAGTGAACTTTCTGATTAGAAAAGACAAACTTATGAATCAGCTTGATGTGGATGTACTAATGGAAAACACCCGCAAGTTATACGACACACTTTGTTCTGTGAAATGTATTATGGATGCCGACTCCATTCCGATGGAAATCGTTGAAGAGACTTCAGAATTTGAAAATCTGGAAACTTCAGAAGAAGACGAAGATGAGACTTCAGAATTTGAAAACCTGGAAACTTCAGAAGAAGACGAAGATGATGACAAAGATGATGACAAAGATGAAACTTTAGAATTTGAAAATCTGGAAACTTCAGAAGAAGACGAAGATGAGACTTCAGAATTTGAAAACCCAGAAATTTCAGAAGAAGAAGAAGAAGAAGAAGAAGATGATGATGATGATGATGAAACTTCAGAAGAAGATCTCGACGACTCGGCGACCCAGAGACTCGGCGACTCAAAGAAAGAGGACTCTGGCATCAGAGCATACAAAAAAGAGCCTCAGACTATAGGCGATATGCTCGAACTCATCGAAGATAACAGCCTCGCCGCTCGTCTGCAGAAAAAACCTGTTACCGACTTAATGACAGCTATCGGCATCAACGACAAGTTCTTACTTCTTAACGAATTGTTTGCGGGCAGCATGGAGAAATACAACAAGTCAATCAGAGCATTGAACAACTTCCCTACTTTATTGGGAGCAATCACTTTTATGAACGAACTTCAGATAGAATTCCAATGGGATGTCAATGCCGAAGCTTATAAAAAACTAAAAGATTTAGTTGAAAGAAGATTTATATCAATTCATAATTCATAATGCATAATGCATAATCGAACTATGAATTGTGAATTATGAATTGTGAATTATGAAATTATATCTAGTACCGACACCTATAGGGAATTTGGAAGACATCACTATGCGTGCTTTGAGAATTCTGCGCGAAGAGGTCGATGTTATCTTAGCAGAAGACACACGCACCAGCGGCAACCTTCTGAAGCATTATAACATAAGCAAGCCTATGATGGCGTTCCACATCAACAACGAACATAAAGTCGTGACTTCATACGCCGAACGTATCTTAAGCGGCGAGAAGATGGCTCTTGTCACCGACGCTGGCACGCCTGCCATCTCCGACCCTGGCTTTCTCCTCGTGAGAGAATGCATACGACTCGGCGTCGAGGTGGAGTGTCTGCCTGGCGCCACAGCCTTCGTCCCAGCTCTCGTCAACTCGGGACTGTCGGCCGACCACTTCATCTTCGAAGGGTTCCTGCCTCATAAGAAAGGCCGCCAGACAAAGATAAACGAAATAGCTAATAACAAATACACCACAATACTTTACGAATCACCTTTCCGATTAGTCAAGACTTTACAACAGCTGATAGAGGCCTGCGGTCCTGAGAGAAAAGTCTCCGTAGCTCGCGAACTGACAAAGATCTATGAAGAGAACGTCAGAGGCT
Organism: Bacteroidales bacterium; assembly: GCA_045592965.1. Lineage (GTDB taxonomy): Bacteria > Bacteroidota > Bacteroidia > Bacteroidales > F082 > Limimorpha. Next base: position 5,409 of record JAZNVS010000078.1, read on the forward strand.
CGCTCGCCGAAGTGACCGAATATTTCAGCAAAAAAGAAGTTAAGGGCGAGATAGTGATAGTACTTGAAGGAAACATGAATTTTGAACTTTGAACTATAGACATTTAAACACAAACTACTATGAAGATTAGAATATTACTATTAGCAATGTTGTTACTTGGAGTAACATCTGTTTTTGCAGCACCTCTTTTCAATGTTGAAAAGATATTAACACAACCCGACGGAACGAAGTTATATTGCTACGCCTCTGGCGACGAGTTCTATAACCGACTCCATGACGCCGACGGCTTCACCATCGTACAGGCAGAAAACGGTTACTTCGTTTATGCCACCACCGACGCCAACGGAAAGGTCATTCCTACACAACACATAGCAGGAAAATCTAATCCTAAAGCATTAGGCCTCACTCCTAACATCATGATTTCTCAGGAAGATTACCAGAAGAAAAGAGAGTCCATGAGAGTGCCTGAGACAAGAGACAGCAAAAATCTCAACCACGGCGTTTATAACAATCTCGTCGTGTTCATCAAGTTTAAAGGCGACAACGACTTAGGTACAACAACAACAAAACTGAATGAGATGTTTAACAACGATGGTTATTATGATGTCTCTATGAATAACTATTATAAGAAAGCCACCTACAATCAACTCTCAATGGCTTCCTACTATTATCCTATACCTGAAGGTGATAAAGTTCTAGCTTACGAAGACATATACCCAAGAAATTATTATCAGCCATACAACGCGGTGACAAATCCTGAAGGTTACACCAACCAAGCAGAACGTGAGTTCCCTCTCCTAAAAAGAGCTATAGAATATGTAGCCGACATGGTGCCAGACACTTTGAACATCGACCGTAACAACGATGGAGAAATAGATAACGTCATCTTCGTCGTCAAAGGTAACGTTGGTGACTGGTCCGATTTACTCTGGCCTCACATGTGGTCGATGCATGGTGAAGAAGCTTATATCAACGGCAAGAAAGTAGGGACATTCAACTTTCAGCTGGAGACATCAACTTATTTCACAGTGTCGACATTATGTCATGAGATGGGTCACTCCTTAGGTCTCCCCGACTTATACCACTATCTTCCAGGATTCGATAACCTCTCACCATCAGGGCCATGGGACTTGATGTGCGGCAACGCCTCGCCTCCTCAACACACAGCAACTTACATGAAATATAAATACGGAACATGGATCGACGAGATTCCGGAAATAACAGAATATGGTACATATACAATAGAGGCTAACTCGTGGGAAGGCGGAAGAAGAAACTGCTATAAGATTGCGACATCACATCCAGACCAATATTACCTCGTAGAATACAGAAATAGAAGCAATTTCTTCGAGAAAGGACTGCCAGGAAGCGGATTGCTGATTTATAGGATAGACACGCGTTTCCATGGATGTAACAACTACGACGGCAGCAGCACCTTCGACGAGGTTTATATCTTCAGACCAGGCGGCGGACCAAACAGAAACGGAAACATCAACCAAGCAGCCTTCTCTGCAGAACAGGAAAAGACAGAGTTCAACATCAACACCGACCCTTATCCGTTCTTAAACAAAAACCAAGAAGACCTTACATTAAATATATGTAACATCTCAGAGACTGGCAACCAGATGACTTTCACATATTGTCCTCTTGATACAGAAATGGGTCCAAGGAACCTCAGCATCTCTGTCAACGGATTTAAGAATATTGTTGAATTAAGCTGGGATATAGTAGAAAACGCAGAGTCGTATAACGTATATCGCAACGACTCGCTCATCGCTAATGTGAAAGAAAACAGTTTCAACGATAGTTACGAAGACAACGCAAGTGAGTATTACAGCTATCACGTGACTTCGGTCTTCGCTAATGAAGAGTCATATAAATCTAACATCGAAAACGTCGTCACCGGAGATTTCAGCGAATACATTATCGATATGGAATCTATAGGCGAATACGGCTGGCAAGGCGGCGAGATAAAAGTATCTTTCGACAACGAAAACATGGAAGACAGATATTTTACCATCTACTCAGGAGATGTGTTGACAAGAAACTTCATCGTACCTGTCGGAACAAAAGTCAGTGTTTCGTGGCTGAAAGGCTGGGACGACGAAGAATGTTCTTTCTCAATAACAAACAACAACGAAACAGTTTATACCTCGAGTGACTTACAAGAAGGCTTGTTGATAGAATTCACTGCTGAAAACGGAAGCACATGTTCTGCTCCTAAAAACCTTACCTCAGAAATTGCAGGTAACAGCGTCATCTTAAAATGGGAGACAACCGTCGACGTCGAGAACTTCGCCGTTTTACGTAATAATGAAGTGATAGCTGAAAACATTAAAGACTTCACTTATACCGACAAAAACATCCCTGAAACAAACTCTTACGAATATTGCGTAAAGAGCATGGACTCCGACTGTATGTCACAACCTTCCAACATCGTCAATGAGAACTTCATTAAATACGAATCTGGAGAGATAAACGTCGAGGCTTTATTGAAAGACAATAATGTTGAATTGAATTGGAATCTTTCTAATCCGGAGAACAACGTCTTAGGATACGACGACGGCGTTTATGTTGGCAGCGAAGGCTCTAACAACCACAGATGGGGAATCAAGATAGAGTCGGAGAAACTGAAACTCTACGAAGGTTCAGAGATTTACGCCATCGAAATATTTGACGCTTGTTCAGCACATTATCAGTTCAGCATACATAACGGAGATAACGTACACGACAGCACACTAATCTATAAAGAGGAATTCGTGACAAATAATACAAACGACTTTGTTGAACTCATATTGTCCGAGAAAGTCAGCTTCGACAACAGCAAAGACCTTTGGCTTGTGGCAAAGACATCTATTTCAAATGGAAAACCTATCCCTGGCGGAGAATACGTCGGCGAACCTAACAGCTGTTTGATAAGAACAGGCAACAACGTATGGAACCCGGCAACAACATTCGGATTGAACTATTCATGGCTACTCCGCATAAAGACAGAAGGCGGCTTCAGCGACGATAAAACGACTTATAATTTATTCCGTAACAACGAATTGATAGCAGACAATATCGATTCAGAGACATTCATCGACCAGAATATAGAAGACAAGACATGCTATAAAGTCGAGGCATTCTACAACAATTGTTTCGTTATGGTTTCTGAAGAGATATGCGTCGAGCCAATAGCAGAAGATGAAGGTGACAAGATATTCCCCATCCCAACAAACGACTATCTCAACATCAAGTACGACAATATTCTCAATGTGAAATTATTCAACATTACCGGCGCTGTTGTCTTCGACCAAGATGTCAGCGGCGATGCTTATAAGATTGACATGCGACGTTTTATGAGCGGAGTCTATGTCGTCGAGATAATAACAGCGGAAGAAATAATTACTGAAAAGGTCATCTATGTAAAATGATAATGACACATTAACTAGAAGAGCATGTATTATTCATGAAGAATATTAAAATGTCAGAGACAAAAAATATCACCTCTTCTGTCGGTTTTGCCGACACTAAACCTCATTATATTCTGTTAGACGGACTTCGTGGCGTGGCGGCTCTCATGGTCTTATGGTATCACGTCTTCGAAGGTTTCGCCTTCGCTAAAGGTTCTGTCATAGAGACATTTAATCACGGACATCTTGGCGTCGATTTCTTCTTCTTGTTATCAGGTTTCGTCATCAGTTACGCGTATGACGACAGATGGTTTAATGGAAAAAGTCTAAAGTCTAATGACAAAAGTTCAACGAACAAAACACTAACCATCTGGAGTTTCTTCAAGCGTCGTCTGATTCGTCTGCATCCAATGTTAGTCATGGGAGCGTTCATCGGACTGATATGTTTCTTCATTCAAGGTGGCGTGAAATGGGACGGCTCTTCCACACCGCTTCATTGGACCTTGATTGCTTTCGTCCTGACATTATTCTTCATTCCTGCTTATCCTGGTGCGAGCTACGACATCCGCGGCAATGCTGAGATGTTCCCTCTCAACGGACCGAGCTGGTCGCTTTTCTTTGAATATATCGGTAACATCTTATACGCTCTCTTCATCAGAAAACTCTCTAATAAAATGCTCGGTCTTCTCGTCGGCGTTACAGGAATATTGTGGATCTGGTTCGTCGCCTTCGACATCTCGGGCTACGATATGATAGGCATCGGCTGGACCTTAGACGCTGTCAATTTCTTCGGAGGATTATTGAGAATGATGTTCCCTTTTACACTCGGTATGCTGATGGCGAGAAACTTCAGGCAAAAGTCTAAAGTCAAAGGTCATAAGACACTCTTCACTAAAAATATTTTCTGGATTTCGATAATAATTCTGTTTGCGCTTTTCTCAGTTCCTTATTTCCCAAAGACAAGTAACATCAGCGTTAACGGAATCTACGAGCTTGCTTGCATTATGATTGTCTTCCCTCTCATTGTATGGATCGCAGCTTCGAGCGATAGCGCACAGTCGAAGTTCACGTTAAAACTCAGCAAATTCCTCGGCGACCTTTCTTATCCTTTATATATAGTGCACTATCCTGTGATGTATGTCTTCTACGCATGGCTTATCAAAAATCAATATTTCACTCTTGGCGAGACATGGCAGATGGTGATATTGGTATTGACAGTCTGTATCGTTTTAGCATACGCCTGCTTGAAGTTATACGACGAACCAATAAGGAAGTGGTTGTCTAAAGTTAAAAGATGAGATTTTAATTCTCAACTTTTAACCTCATTCCTTCTGAATATCCTGAGAATTCGGGAGCGTATAGGCATTGTATCAGAGCGTAACCGTTGCTGAAATCTCCTTCTTTCGTAACGTACATCGAGTAACTCACGCGATGTTTTCCTTTCGGAAGTCTGTCGAAATAAAATCCCATATACGTGTCGCTATTGCTTTGATAATAAAGCATTCCGTCAGAATAATTATATCTCGACATCTGTTCTGTCGGCTCAAGACATGCCGCTCTTAAATCTTTCAAGAAGACAAACTCCATATCTTGCGATGCTTCAATGGTGAGATTTACAACGACTTTATCACCGACTTTAAGTTCAGTTTCTTTTATCGGAACAAGGTACGATCCGTTTTCGTCGTTACGTTCAACAAACAATTCTCTATCTACATTCAACGGACTTTCGTGTTTTCTTACCTCGTCAATAGAAACGAAATACTGACGGAACAATCCTCCCCAAGCAATATTGTCATTCTGATTTTCTAATGTGAGATTCTTAAAATCTTTTAACTCTTCCGCATTCCAATATCTTTGAACGAACTCCGATTGCAGACTGTTGACTGTTGACAGTTGTCCGTTGACATTGAGTATCGCATAAATCGCATCGACTGTCATCATCGGGTTCTCCCACATATTGGTACGTTTGTTATTGAGAAGACTAATCATCATATCGTTGAGAATCTGCTTGTTTGGAGATATTTCTCTGAAAGATTCCATTACTAATGTTTGCGTCGTGACATCTGTAGTGTTTTTAATCTGCGACATTCTTTCCTGCAGCGATTTCATGATTAATTGCGCCGTCTCATCTTTGCCCTCACGATGTAGAATCAAAGCCGATTTAGCTTGTAAGAAGAAGCTCAAATCCTGCCAGTTCCTTTCTACTTTATCGATAAAGAATGACTTAGCATTTTTTAAGACATCATCTTCCGCCGTAAAGAAACTTAAAGAATATAATTCATTAATTAAATTTAAGGATAGTTCGTAATTCAGATTCTCATTCTTATAATAATTATAATCATCGACAATTTCATTACTTGTGAAAGCAATAGCGTTATCTGTGATTCCTTTTATCAATGATTGTTGCTCATCGTTAAGATTTTCAATGACATTCATTTTATGAAGTTTGCCAAATCCGCTCAAAATATACTGAGTTATAAACGAACTTTCAGGCATATTAGGAAACCACGACCAACCTCCATTAATACTTTGTCTTTCCTTAATGATTTTTAAGGTTTCATCGGTTTTATATTTTAAAGCATTTACATCAAACAAGTTTGCTAACATAGACTTCTGTTCCGCTTCGCTCTTAGCTTCTAAAACCCATGGCGTTTCTTGTAACATAATGGCTTTCAGATTCTCATCTTTCTGCAGTTGCGACATCAAAGCATCTGGTGTTTCTATCTGCCATTTCTTAATATAATTTAAGAAGTTAGGAATATTATGCGCGATATAAGAAGCCAAACTATTTGCATAGAAGATGTTAAACGCCGCATCAGCATTGTCGCCGACTTTTTGGGAAAGATAAGGCAAAGCCTGTATTGCATACCAAACCGGATTTGAACAATAATTCAACGTAAGACATTGATTTCTTTCATTTTCGTTATCAAAATCGAAATCGAAGGTTTTTGAAGAATGTGGTTCTATCGTCAAAGGATAAGTCTCCGTCATAAAGACTTCATCGCTTAAAATAGGAAGCAGATGTTGCTCGGCGTCGGAGAAATTGTCAGAGGTAACACTAAATCTAAATGCCAACAAGTCAGTGTCAGAATTAACAGCCACTTTCCATCTCACGGCACGACTTTCGCCCGATAGAATCTCATCGATAATTATTTCTTTTTCAGAGAGAATCAGATCCAAAGGCTGCATCGTCAGCGCATCGAAAATTTCTAATTTAGCAGCAATTTTTCCCTCTTTCGACTTTAGACTTTCGTCATTAGACTTAATAACATTCGCCACCATCCAGAGCGTATCGTTTTCATAGCAGAATCGCGGCATATCGCTCATTATCATAAGAGGCTTCGACGTAGTGAACGTTTTGTTTAATGTTCCGGTTTTCAAGTCTTTAGTATAAGCGAGCATCATCAGATTCCAGCGTGTCAGAGCATCTGGCATTGTGAAGGAAATCGTAAGACTTCCGTCCTCATTTGTTATCAGATTAGGATAGAAAAACGCCGTCTCATTAAAATTCTCTCTCAGAACAGGCTCTTGGTTTTCAATATCTTTACTAACAAATTCCTCTATATTCTGATTAGATTTAGTTGCAATTTTCTCTTCCGAATCAGCTATGCGATATATTTCTACACCACCAACAGAAGCCGAAATTGCATCTATGTCACGTGCCGACATCGACATCAATTGTTTCGCAGTAATAACACTATAATGACGAGAACTAACAAACGGAGTTAATGTCATATCAGACATAAGAGTGTAGGAGAACAGACTATAATTTCTAAAAGTTTGATTATTAGCAGTACAGAAGAAATTATCGAAACTGTTGTCGTATCTCGGTTCGGCAGAAAGCATTATATCTGGCTCTACGGGGAAAAACCAACTATTTTTTGCAAAGACATCCAAAGAAGCGTCATACATTCCAGCCAAGAGATTTGCCACAACGCCTTCATCTTTGAAATTTTTAATGGTAAGATTCCATTTCTCATGCGAAGCAGGAAGCAAATCGTCTCTCTCGACGTCTAATCTTATGTCTAACTTTAAATTATCGTATGGAACAAAAACATCCTGTTGTTCAATATTAATTGTATTATTTTTAACGAAAAATGCCTGAAACGAAATTCTTCCTCTGTCTTCTTCCTTTATTTTATATGAAAATTTTAGGACTTTGTCACTTAACGTCTTACGTTCATAATAACGAATTTTATCGCCATGTTTTATCATGACATAAACATTGACATCCTTGGCAGAACTTCCTAAATAAAAATTAACATCTTCTCCAGGTTGCGCTGACTTTCTGTCAGAATAAGAAATGCACATTGTATCGTACGGCATTTCATTGCTTTCTAAATCTATGATAATAATATCTTTAGCAATCTTCGCCATCTCATTATCGGCAGAAATAAGTTCTACATGATATTTGCCTGTTTCTAAATTTTCATTAACATCTTGGAACAAACCATAGTTTCCATTAACATTGATTGTATCTTCATAGATTAAAGAATTTAGTCTGTTGTCCGTTGTCTGTTGTCCGTTGACACTGTATATCTTCCTAATAATATTTGCTTCGACGAGATTTTCTTTAAGATTTTTAACATTAAATGTAATTAGGTCCAAACTATCTTTACTGACAATTACATCATTATTATCAATGTCGATTATCAAATCTATTTCAGAAGCTTTCAAAGTGTATGTCTTTGATTGCGTCTCGCCTTGAGCATTAGTAACATCGACAGTCACAATATATTCATAAACAGGTATTTCACCTTTATCTTTTTTATCAGGAATAAGATTAAAACTTATATTGAAGTTTCCTTTTTCATTAGTAATTCCTTCACCGAAGGTGATTTGTTTTTCATTGTCGCTATAATTTTTAAACCACCAATAACGATATGGGAAATAAGTGCGACGAACGACTGTATATTTATAATTAACATTATCCAATCCGAATCCAGCGTAGGCTTTTACTGAACCCGACAATTCAACCTCTTCGTTGAGTTTAAATGACTTATCAGGATTTTCAAAAGTGATTTCAAAAGTCGGACGTTTATATTCTTCAACTTTAAAACCAAGACTTCCGCTTTCGTTATTTATCTGAAAATAACCATTTGAAACATTATTTGGAATAATGAAACTTCCATCGAAAGAACCGAATTCATTTGTGGTAAAAGTCTGTTTCGTAACATCTTGCCAATTAGAATCTTTAAATACAACTGTCGTTTCTTTTCCTACGAGCAATTCCTTTGTTTGTGAATTTTCATTAAGAATTACACCTTTGAAATAGACAGTCTGCCCCGGACGATAAATCGCTCTGTCGGTAAAAAAGAACGTTCTTTCTCTTAATTTTTCTTCACCTTTTTCATGATAATTGTAGAAATATGTACTTCTATCGGAAAGAAGTTTGTCATCACCTTTAAAGAGATTGACATTGAATGAGCTTGTCTTTATATCTAGTATTAAGGCAGTTCCGTTCTTATCGGTAATCAAATCCGCTAAAGTTCTATCTACGTATTTTCTTTTATTGTAATCGTAAGTTCTATCAAAGATATTAACATTCACATCTTTTACAGGCTTACCGCTGTCTCTGTCAAGGACATATATCACGAAATCGTCATTCTCTTTTGTCGTGACAAAACTTAAATTACTTACCTGGAAAAGATGTATTGCTGGAAGTTCATTATCTTTTTTAGAAAACTTATCATCTTTAGAAAACACTATAAAATAAGTTCCGCAATCTAATTTTGGCAAGGAAATAGAAATCTCATGTTCCTGATAATCTTTCTCATCTAAAATTTCAATATGATTTTCAACTATCAGTTCTTTTTTATAAAGTTCTCTTACAAGTTCACTACCATAATTTTTATTAAGTTTTTCCAAATCTTTCTGCGACACCTTATATATTCTATAGTGAGGATTCGTCAGATTTCTGTAAGTCAGTTTCGCCGTAATATCTTTATTCGGAAGTTGCACATTCTGCATCGACAAAGTCAGTTCCTTTTCTAAAATCTCAGAACGAATCTCTTCGCAATTCTTAGCGCCTTTACTATCAGGGAATAATCTGATTGCTTCATCGCAGATTGAAAGAACTTTGGCTTTTGAACTTTGGCTATTGGCTGTCGTCTGTTGACCTAAAATCGCCTCCGCCTGCAACGACATCACTGAAGTTACCAATGGATTATTGATGTTCTCATTCTTAATTTTTTCTAAAGAATTGAAATAAGTTTCAAAATCATCGGTGTTTTTATATTCATATTCTAATTTTTGAATCTCGTTATAAATGGCAGCGTCGTTATAATTGTTTTTCTTATCAAAATCAATGAGATGTTGGTATAAATCTGGAATATTGAAATTTGAATCGCCATAATTTGAGAGAATTATTTTATGAATAACATAATCGTAAAGCGTAGGTTCTATATTGAAATCTACATCTGCCATTTTATCGTAAATTGTTAAAATATCTTTGTAAGATTCCGTTGTGTTTTTTTGTAAAGATTCTATATCGGAGAGTGCGTTTCCCCATAACTCTATGGACGAAGTCTGTTGTCTGTTGACTATTGTCTGTTGACGATCTTCATAGAGAGAAGCTATTGCTAGATTAAATATCGCTCTTTCAGGTTCTTGGAGATTCGTGACATTCTCCGTTGCGAAATTTATTGAGGCTTCTACAGCTTCTTCTTCGCTTAGTTTAAAAATCTTGAAACGATAGAGATAAGATTTCAGAAGTTCCTTTTGGTTGTTCTCGTTTATAGCTTTTTCTTCAATTTTGTTAAGAACAGTCTCTGCCGACTGAGGAAGTCTGTTATCTAAATTTTCATTAAGTTCTTTCCATAAATCGTTGTATGATTGAGAATTTAGATTAAATGCGAGTGATAACACCGTGATTATTAATAAAAATTTGGTCTTCATCTTGTTATATTTTGAGAACATAAAAATAACAAAATAAAGACCAAAAATATTGTGGGGAAGGATTATTATCCAACAAAAAAAACAAGTCCACGAATCAACGCTAATAAACACGAAAAAATATTAGTGCCAATTCGTGTAGATTCGTGGACTGAATATTATTCTTCTGTTACTGTCTCAGCTGTTTTTTCGCAGCATGTATGAGTTCCTTCTTTGCAGCATTTTGGAGTCTTGACGATTGTCAATTCCTCGATGAGGTTTGTAGCGCCAGCGAATTTGTCGATGACGAACAATACGTAACGAGCATCAACGTTGATAGTGAGATCTAACAATCTTTGTGGGACATCAAATTCATAATCGCAAGGGATATATTTTTCGAGGATGCAGTCGGTAGTACAGAGGTAATTATAACAAAGGTTCTTAGGATGGCAAAAACCATCACCACTCTTCAAAAAAATCACCTCTAAGCGCTTTTATTCTGAGACGGGGCGAACGGATTTACCGTCTTCGCGATAGAAGCTGGTCACGTTCTTGAAATCATCGTCGAAGACGAGGTAGTACGCGTATTTGCTATTGTCCTCGCTTGGCGTAGAACTCCAATAGTAGCCGTTGTAATCATCATTGTAGAGCAATGCCTCCGTAACCCTGTTGCCTGTGAAATACAGCTTACGGCGTTGCTCATCATTGATATTCTCCGTGGAGATCTTAAACAGAGACATCGGGTTGTTGTCGATGTCTCTATGATCTTCCTTATTGTCGTCCCACACAGCCATGCTAATATGCTTGAACGAGCCTTCCTTGATTTTAAAATAATCATTCTGCGCAATGACATTTAACGATATAAATGTCAGAAACAAAAGTAAAAATTTCTTCATATAAAGCTAATTTTTATTTTATATCCTTCAATCCAACCAAAGTGTTAATGTCTGTCTTATCTGGCTGCCAAGCTCTCACATGAATCACAGGGCGAAGTTTGTCTCTGAGATCTACCATAAGGAAAAGGTAGCCGACATCGCCGTATGTTGCTGAGGTATATTCTTGCAGCAGTCTCACACCGAAGATGTCTTCACCATTTTTACCTTCATCGGAGCTGCTCTTCTGTTTGGTAAACACTGTCTCTGTAAATCTGATATTGATATATTCTTGTGAGTTAAACACATTAGACATTCTTTCAAAATATTGGTTTTTATTCATCTTTATCAATTCGACTTCTTTTGTTGGCAGGTTAAGTTCTTTTCTATCTGTCATCTCTGTTTTTGGTTTTTCCACGATGTGACCTACGATGATGAGAGCGTCGTCGGAGAAGATGCTTTCCAGATAGTCGTAACGTTTCAGGGCGTAAGCTGTCTGATAATCTTCCAAGAAGCTGATAAGTGAGAGTCTGCATTCAGCTGGCCATTTTGACTTTGACGTGATGTCGTTTTCAGCTATGGAAGAGAGGCGGAATGCCAACGAAGAGATAAGTCGTGTATTATTGTCGAAACGGAACACGACCTCTCTAATGAACGAAGCATGGTTTCTAAACTCGAACTTCATATCTATATCGTAGCACATAGTTCTGTTATCCAACTCCAAGAATTTATATTCCTGCATGCCTACCACCGACACCTTAGCACTTGTCACGAGAGTATCGAGCATAGCGTAAGCTTCAGGTGTGAAATATTGTCTTACGGAACTATAGTTTTGTGCACGGAAAGCAGTCTCTATATTTTGCATCACAGCAAGATAATACTTCTCGTTTTCCTTCAACGATGTGCCAGCCGCTACCTCACCAATCTTGATTTGATTGGCTCCTTTGAAATATTTAAGATAAGGTTTCACATCAATCTCTTTTCTTACGTTTCTTTTGAGAATAACTTTGTCAACGTTATCCATAATGACTTTCATGCCGTGATGCGCCACCAATTCATGAGCAAAGTCATATTCGATCTGGAGGTCTATCTTATCCACTTCGGTATTGGCGATTTCAAGTTGGAGCTTACCATTTCTGACGGTAGTTGATATACGATTATCTAATCCGTTGTGATATTTGACTTTCAGTTCCGACACGTCGTTATCATAAGATCTAACATTAAGGATAACCGAGATGCCATCATCATGTATTTCTCCTGGATTGTCCTTTGATATTGCAAAAGTGAAAGAATCCAACACATCTGCGATATGATCATAAAGATATGTGTATGCATGTAACTCTTCGCCATTGACATCAACGGTCAGTTTGTTACCTTGAGGGTGAGCCACACAAATCATCAAAGCCCAGTAGTATTCTCTCAGCGCATCGACCATAATACCATCTTCTTCTTTCATTTTGGCAAGTTTGTATCGACGCTGCAACTCTTGAGTTCTGTCGTTGCACAATTCATCGACATCCTCCTTACTTATGTAAACCAAGCATGAATACTCATCATTTTTGATGTCATTCTCAATATCTATGATTTTTTTGTATTTATTATTATCAATTCTAAATTTGAATGACTCTATGATTTTCTCAACATGTTCGTCTCTATCTGTACCGAACTCGATAAGGTCGAATTCACCCATATTGACGATATTCTTGAACATAGCTTTAGTAGCATTTTTCTCAGCGTTTTCGTAGCTATCGCACACCGCACTCTGTCCCCAGAAATAATAGCCACTATTCTTAATGAATTCAGGGGTAAGTTCAGATATTGACTGAGCACCCATATTCAGTGAAATCAAAACAAAAAACAAAAGCAATAATCTTCTCATTTTCAATTATCTAAATAACAGTAATAATTTTAAATACAAACGACAAATATAGTAAAAAAGCACAGATAATAACCAAGAGAATAACATTTTTAAAATATAATTTGTCCTGAAATAACTTTATTTTTTGCGTAAACTTATTTCAGGACAAGTCACGTTATTATCGAAACGATAAATACTTGTAAAGAGAAGGATATATGGATAAAAGAACCCCACAGTTGTTTGATTCAAACTATGGGGTTATTCTCATGTGGTTAATTTGTTAGAATTGATTATGATGTTTTATTTCAATTCTTTAACAATTCATTAACCTTGCTTTGAATTGAGGAATATTCAGAACCTAATTTAATCTTACGTTCTTCACCATTGCCATATTTACCTTTAATGACATTAATGCTTTTTCCTCTATATTGTCAACTATTACACTTTGAAACTCTGTTGTGGTTGATACAATGTTTTCTTCCTCCGAATTGTTCCTCGATGTTAGTTTCAACTTTTTCTTGTGTAATATCTTCTGTCGTATTAATCTCTTAGGATTCTGTTGCTTCTTCTGTCTCAGCTGTTTTTTCGCAGCATGTATGAGTTCCTTCTTTGCAGCATTTTGGAGTCTTAACGATTGTCAATTCCTCGATGAGGTTTGTAGCGCCAGCGAATTTGTCGATGACGAACAAGACGTAACGTGCATCAACGTTGATAGTACGTTGTAATTTAGGCTCGAAGTTGATGTCGCCGCTCATAGCTTCCCAGTTGCCGTCGAAAGCGAGACCGATGAGTTCGCCTTTGCCGTTCATGATAGGGCTACCTGAGTTACCGCCAGTGATGTCGTTTGTTGAAAGGAAGCAAACAACCAACTCGCCGTTTTCGTCAGCATATTGACCGAAGTCTCTTGCTTCGATGAGGTCTAACAATCTTTGTGGAACATCGAACTCATAATCGCCTGGAACGTATTTTTCCATGATGCCGTTAGCTGTACAGATGTAATCGTAGTGGATAGCGTCAGCTGGTTGGTAATCTTGAACTGAACCGTAGCTCATACGTAATGATGAGTTAGCATCTGGATATAAGTCTTTTTCTGGTTGTGTTGCAGCGTAGAACTCGCGTAAGCCTTTTACGAAGAGATGATTGTTTTCGCTAATAGTTTGCATTGTTGCACGATAAGGTGCGAGGTTAGTGACAAGATGAGTTATCATAGTATTCATAACTACGTAAGCTGGATCTTTCGCTACTTTCTTAGCATTAGGTTTCTCGATGAAAGCCTTGATTGACTCAGGTGTAGCGAAGATTGAGTTTTCTAAGATGTCGTTTGCCAAAGCTACAACATCGCCTTTGTATTTCTTCTCTACCAAGTTATAGAAGTTAGGATTTGCTTCAGCGTCGAATGTGTTGTAATATAATTTCAACATCTCAACCAACATCTTGTCTTCTAATGGTTTGTAAGTCTCAGCGAAGAAAGCGTCAACGTCGATAGCTTTAAGAGCTTCTTCAGCAGCAGCGACAGCTTCTTTATCTTTCTTGTCGGTGTCTACGTAATTTGCAAATTCTCCTGCTATTCCTATAGCGCCTGTCATAGCGAGGTAGTTAGGATAATATATAGAAGGTGTGATTTGATGTACGAGCTTATAGCTTTCTGCCAAAGTATTCAAGACATCGCCATATTCTTCAGCCTTAGCTGGATTAGCGTTAAGCCATTCTGTAAATTGATTTTCAAGTTCTGCTTTTGTTTCAGCGACCTTATTCTTACGAAGCATCAACATCTGACCTTCAAAGTTTTTCCATGTGTTAGCGAGACCAGCTTTGTCGTCGGCGTACATGATATTGACAGAAGCGTCTTTTTGCATGAACTCGTCCATAACATCTGTTTGGAGTTTGAAGATGTCGTGGATTGTTGGGTAGAATGACTCTACGTTATAGTCGATACCGTAAGAGGTGAGGTAACGTTCTGTTGAGCCTGGGAATCCCCAAATCATGGTGAAGTCATCTTGTTGAATGCCATCTAAGCTGATTGGGAGATGATGTTTTGGAGTGAGAGGTTTGTTGTCTGGTGAATAAGGAGCTGGATTGCCTTCAGCGTCAGCATAAACGCGGAAGATTGAGAAGTCGCCTGTGTGACGAGGCCACATCCAGTTGTCGGTGTCGCCGCCGAACTTACCTATTGATGAAGGAGGAGTACCTACGAGACGTACGTCTGTGTAAACTCTATAAACGAACATATAATATTCGTTACCTTCAAAGAAAGCGCTGATGATAGGATTGTATTTGCCATCTTCTGAAGCTGCGAGTTCCAATTCTTTAGATATAGCAGCGATAGCAGCGTTACGTTCTGCCCATGTCATTGTGTCGTTAACAACAGAGAGTACTTGTTCTGTGACGTCTTCCATACGTACTAAGAAAGAAGCGGAGATGCCTTCTGCTGGAAGTTCTTCTCTGAAGTCTTTAGCCCAGAAACCGTCGGTGAGATAATCGTGCTCAACAGTACTGAGTTTTTGGATTGAACCATAACCGCAGTGATGGTTGGTGAACATAAGGCTGTTTTGTGAAACGATTTCGCCTGTGCAGAAGAAACCGCGTGGTGTAGCACCTTCTGAAAGACCTACGATAGCGTCTTTTAAGCTGCTGTTGTTGATGCTGTAGAGTTCTTCAGGAGTAAGTTGAAGACCCATCTTTTGCATATCTACATAATTCAAACGCTCGACGAACATTGGTAACCACATACCTTCGTCAGCATGTACTTTGCCCACTAATGAGAAAATCGCGAGGGCTACAAATAAGAATGTTTTTTTCATTTTTTAAAAATTAATGTTTGTTGATTATTTAATTTCTTACGTTTAAGGATTAAAGTTTAATGTTTAAAGTAGTTCAAGTCATCAAGTTCCGATATGTCCTTAACCCTTAAGCATTAAACCTTAAACCAAATATATTTTCAACTTTCAATTTTCAACTTTCAACTTTCAACTTTCAATTTTCAACTTTCAATTTTCAATTTTCAATTATTAATCAGGAGTTCTGGTGACATTTCATAATATATGTCTTTTGGAATTCCCATGCCATTAACCTTATCTAAGTCAGCTTGTAATGTTGGCTTGATGACGCCTTCTGTTTCAATCCATTCTTTGACAAATTCGTAATTGCCGTCGCCTTGTGCTTTAAGGATTTCACCGCCGAGTTTAGCAACAGCGTCCTTCATATTTTCAAAGTTGATAGCATAAAGACCATCTTCGTTGCGTGTGAAAGCACCTTCTTTTTCAAGGAAGTTGAAGGTAAGCATATTAGCCTTGCCGTGAGCGCTTGATGCTCCGAAACGTACCGAACGGAAGATGCCAGCCATGAATGTGGTGTAGTTTTCTTCTAATGTTGAGTTTGTATATTCACCCATTTCTGAGAGTTTAGTTACAAGATAAAGTCCGAGGATGTCGGCTTTAGCTTCTTCGATGGCTGAATATTGTTCTTTAAGAGCATGACGTACTGTACCTTTGCCGTCTAAGGTGTTTTTTATTCCCATGCCGTGAGCCACTTCATGGAACATGACGTTAGCGAAGAAAGCGTCGAACTTGATGTTCTCACGTGACTCTGGTGTCATAAGTACATCTGAAATAGGAACTAAGATGTTATCGAATTTAGCTTTCATAGCATTCTTCAGTTGTAACTTACGAGTTCCTTTTTGAAGCTGCACTCTCTCGTCGTTAGGAAGGTTGATAGCTATAGTCTTGCCTGCCATGTTACAGTCGCCACCATAATACACAGCGTCATATACTGCGAGGTCGGCGTCAGCACCTGGTTTTTCTTGTTTGTATTCCGGTGCTACAGGAAGCTGTGTCTGCAATTCAGGAAGAAGTTCAGCATAATGTGCAAGTTTGCTGCTCCAGTCTTGGTCTTTTATCAAGATGAAAGATTCGTGGGCTGATTTATATCCGTAGAGAGCATCGACGTAGTTTTCGATAGGACCTACAACGAAGTCGACATTGTTGTTACGGACATCCATCCAAGCCATGTCACTCTCGAAATAATCGTCAGTCAACAAAGCCTTAGCTCTGAGACGCAAGTAGTTAGCAAATTCCTCATCGCCTGCGAGCTCAGCAGCTTTCAATAACAAGTCGGCAGCTTTGTTGATTTGTTCGGCGTAAGCGTCATGGAACCAAACAGCTTGAAGCTTGCCGTTTTCATCGCGTGTAATCAATGTGTATTGGCTTGTCTTGTCAGGGTTATCCCAAGCCTCGAATTCTTCTTTAGTCATGTCGGCTGGATAGAAGCCTGCGCCTGCTGGCATAGCGCCATATTCAGGAAGGAAAGGAGCGAGGTTGTCGAAGTGATTCCAAGGACCATAGTTGATTTCAGCGAAGAGACGGGCGTCTTTATCTTCTATAGAATTTAAGAATGTCTCTTTATCACCACCGAAGTTCTGAGTCCAGAAAATCTCATCCATGATGTCGCCGATTTCATAAAGATAGTTGAGCATTTGTTTCTCGTTATCTGACAAATGACTAATGTCGGAAGTAAGCTGAACCTTAGCGTATTGTTTTGTAAGGTCAGCGTAGTTAGTCTTGGTTTCTTGTTTTGAAGATTCAGCGCAACTTAAGGACACTGAAGCCAATGTTAAAATCATTACTAAGTTTTTAATTTTCATATTTATTAAATTTAAAATTTGTCAAAAGTCAACGGACAACAGACTTTGTCCATGTTTATGCTTTAAATAGATTTATTACCATCATTATGTCGTTCCATGTTTGCACGAAATATAGCTTAATAGCTCCGAAGATGTTTATCGGGTCAGTGATTCCACCGCTTAGCGAATAGATTATCAGCGACATATTAAAGAGCAAGAAGGTTATTATATAAAGATACGAGATAAAGACGCCGCACAGCTGAATATCGCTTTGGTCGCGGCGAGTATCTTTTTTCCAGCAGAAGAAATAGAACATCAAGCTAAAGCCAATGACCACATCAATTATTGGAAGACATTGATTTTTAATCATAAGACGGAAAAGAAGAAGTAAAAATGTCAGGTAAGGAAGCATATAAGGAGCTAAAGTTGAAAGCAAGCTTATTCGATTTCCCTTTCTCGAGCTACTCACGAAGCCTAAAGTATTGTCGCCGTAGGAGAGAGAATCAGCCGATTTTGCATTGAACTCGTAAATTTTTCTTCTTAAGAAAATAGCGCCGACGAGCATGTGAGCGCCCTCGTGCGACATAGTTTGCATAATATCGATGTTTTTTCTGAATAAGAATTTATGAAAAAAGATATACACCACGAAACCAACACCCATCCATAAATAACCAGAATACAATTGAGCCATTGAAGCATTCACAGCATAACTTATTGTTCTGTAGAACTCAAACGCTGCCACAATTATAGCGATAACCAACAGAAAGATGGTTATAAACTTACGGAACTTACTCATAACTAATTATTTTAATAGGTTTGTAGTTTTTATAATTTCACGGGTGTAAAGTTAAGAAAAAATACGTAGTAAATTCACATCATAATTAAAATTATAAAAATAAGTCTGAGGCTATTCCGTCGGCAAACAATTTGCCGTTTTCAGAGAGAAAATAATCTGTTTTATTTGTCATCATCACTCCTGAGTCGACATATTTTTTAACATTTTTTAAGAAAAAATCGGCATATTTTATACCGTAGTGTAAAGCTATTTTTTCAATATTGCATCCCCAGGAGGTACGTAATGAAGTCATCACGTATTCGTTATATTTATCATTGATGGTAAGTATTTCTTTTTCAAAGCAGTCGTCTGAGTATCCGGCGAGTTTAATATATTCTGTAAGGTTAGCGACATTCCACTGGCGGGAGATACCATCGTATGAATGAGCCGAAGGTCCCAGTCCAAGATATTTTCCATCGCTCCAATAGATACTGTTATGCATTGAGCGACATCCTTCTTTAGCGAAATTAGAAATCTCGTAATGTTCAAAACCATGCTCTTTTGTACGTTCAACTAAGATTTGATAATGTCTTATGGTTTCATCTTCACTAACTTCTTGTAAATCACCTTTATCTATTTTCTGACCAAGAATTGTTCTAGGCTCCACGGTAAGAGCGTATGCTGAGAGATGACTTATTCCCGTAGAGAAAAATATATCTAAGTTTTTATTCCATTTATCCTCTGTCAGAGTCGGGATTCCGTAGATGAGGTCGAGAGTTATTTTATCGAAATTAACATTTTTTAAGTCTTCCAAAACCTGAAGAGCGTGTCTTGAATCATGGCGTCGTCCGAGATATTGCAAGTCGTCGTCGAAGAAACTCTGTATGCCTACGCTCATCCTATTGACGCCCATCTGTTTCAGCAGCGACATTTTTTCTCTGTCGATAGTATCGGGATTCAGTTCTAGAGTTATCTCTGGATTCGCATCGATGTTAAAGTTTTTATGAAGAAGCGTAAGTATCTCATCCACCGATTCTACGGTCAAGAGAGAAGGCGTCCCTCCTCCGAAATAAACAGTCTTTACTTCTTCATTTTCCAGATAATCTTTACGATAGTATATCTCTCTTTTCAACGCTTCGACATAATCTTTCATCCTACTTTCCGAAGCTAAAGAAAAGAAGTTGCAATAAGCGCATTTGCTCTTGCAAAAAGGCACGTGAATATATATTCCATTCATAATGCAAAATTACAAAAAAGCTTGTTCTGAGACGAGAAAAATATATTGCAAATTCTACTCTTCGAAAGAAAAAAAACTTATTTTTGTAAATCTTTAAAAAAAATAAAGCATGAGTGTATATAGTGCATTATCAGATACATCTAAGAAAAAATTTGTAGTTCTCATCGACCCCGACAAACCGACTGACGAACAGGTTATAGAGATTGTTGAGAAATCGAAGGAAGTTGGCGTCGACTTTTTCTTTGTGGGCGGCAGCCTGCTTCTCACTGATAGTTTGGATCACTGCATCAAATTGATAAAGAAACATTGCGATATTCCTGTTTTGATTTTCCCTGGCGACTCCTTGCAGATAAGCAAATGGTGCGACGGATTTTTGTTATTGTCGCTCATTTCTGGACGTAACCCAGAGATGCTCATCGGACGTCATGTCGTAGCTGCCCCTTACTTGAAACTATACGGCAACGAGATTATCCCGACGGGATATATGCTTGTCGACGGCGGCGAACCCACTTCGGTGTCGTATATGAGCAACACCACTCCTATCCCGCACGACAAAGATGCTATAGCGATGTGTACAGCCCTCGCGGGTGAGATGTTGGGTTTGAAGATCATATACATGGACGCAGGTTCTGGCGCTATCAACCCAATATCTAGTGAAATGATTAACAAAGTTAAAAACACTATCAGCGTGCCTCTTATCGTTGGTGGCGGCATCAGAACTCCAGAGAAAGCAGCAGAATGTGCTAGAGCAGGAGCCGACATCGTGGTGATTGGCAACGCCTTGGAAAAAGGAACGGAGAGACTGAAAGAGTTCGCCGATGCGGTACATAATGCAGTTGAAAGTTGACAATTGAAAGTTGACAATTAAGAATGTAAAGACGTATCAATTGCACCATTGAAAACAAACGACTTTTAATTGCTGCGTCTTCATAAGAGAAATTGAAATATTGAAAATCGAAACAATTAAATTAAAATTATTATACCATGAGAAAAACATTATTGCTGACAGTTTTATTCTGTATTTCATTGACATCGCTTTTCGCACAGGAAAAGAAAATGCTTACTCCTGCTGACGCAGCTTACCAAAATCGCAGCATTTATCCAGTAGGCAAAAGCGTAAAATGGTTACCAAACACCGATAAATACGTCTTCGCCGACAATGAAAACCCTAACAACCTTATGGTTCAAGACGCTACAGCAAAAAGCGCAACAGTCTTGTTAACCTTAGACCAAGTAAATGCTTATCTAAACCAAGCTGGAATAGACAGCTTAAAACGCTTTCCTAACCTCACATGGATGGACGCTGACAAAGCTTATTACTACAGCTACGATAAGAAAAACAACAGCATCAACTTAAACCTTCTTAACGTAAAAGCCAAGAGCATCAAGAAAGTGACATCACTTCCTGTAAACGCTGAGAATTATACAATCACAGAGCCTTCATTGAAAGTAGCTTACACCATCGATAACAATTTGTATTATGCAGACGGCATGAGACAAGTACAAGTGACCGACAATCCTGAAAACGTAGTCGCAGGTCAGGCTGTTCACCGTAACGAATTCGCCATCAACGGCGGAATCTTCTGGTCACCAGACGGAAACAAATTGGCTTATTACTCAATGGACGAAAGCATGGTGACAGACTATCCTTTGGTCGATATTACAGAACGCGTAGCTACTGCAAAACCAATAAAATATCCAATGGCTGGCATGACAAGTCACGTCGTCACATTGAAGGTCTACAACACTGAAAACGCTGAAGAGACAACTATCAAGACAGGAGAACCTGCAGACCAATATCTTACATCAATAACATGGAATCCTGATAACGAAAGAGTTTACATCGGTATCTTGAACCGCGGTCAAAATCATCTTCAATTCAATGAATATAGCACATTAAACGGTGATTATATCCAAACTATTTTTGAAGACAGAGACGAGCAATATGTCGAACCTGTTGGCCCGGCTCATTTCTTGCCAAACAACACAAAAGAATTCTTATGGCTCGCTCAACGCGATGGTTTCTATCATGTTTGGAAACATAACGTAGAAACAAAAGAAGCAAAACAAATAACAAAAGGCGACTTCGTCATCACAGCTTTTGAAGGCTTCGACAAGAAGGGAGATAACATTTATTACACATCAACAGAAGTAAGTCCTTTGGAACGTCATTTCTACAAACACAACCTCAAGAGCGGTAAGAAAGTTAAAATTTCTAAAGAACACGGAACACATAGCGTCAAGCCAAGCGCATCAGGAAAATATTTCATCGACACATATTCAAGCACCGACGTTGCAAACAATGTCGATTTGATGAGTCTTAATGGAATGATGAACCGTTTGCATGAGGCAGTCGACCCATTGAAAGAATATAACATAGGTACTATAGAACTCGGCACTTTGGAAGCTGAAGACGGTCAGACATTATACACACGTATGATAAAACCATACAACTTTGACCCTAACAAGAAATATCCTGTCATCATTTATGTTTACGGAGGACCTCACGCACAATTAATCACCGACGACTGGACAGCAGGCGCTGGCATTTATTTGCATTATCTCTCACAAGAAGGATTCATCGTCTTCAGTTTAGATAACAGAGGCTCTGCCGACAGAGGCGAGGCTTTCGAACAGGTGATTCACCGTCAATGCGGACAAGCAGAGATGCGCGACCAAAAAGTAGGCATCGATTATTTGAAATCACTTCCTTACGTCGACGCTGAACGTATCGGTACAGACGGATGGAGCTATGGCGGTTTCATGAGTACCAATATGAAGATCAACTATCCAGAAGACGTAAAAGTCTCTACAGCTGGCGGTCCTGTGATGGATTGGAAATATTATGAAGTGATGTACGGCGAACGTTATATGGACACACCAGAAGAAAATCCGGAAGGTTACGAACTTACAAGTCTGGAAAACAAGACCGATAAATTGGAAGGCAAGCTGATGATTATTCACTGCACCACCGACCCTGTCGTTCTTTGGCAACATTCACTGGTATTCGTAGAAAACTGTATTCATAATGGCAAGCAGTTAGACTACTTCGTTTATCCAGGTCACGACCACAACGTTTATGGTCCAGACAGAGCACACTTAGTGACAAAGATCACCGAATATTTCAAGGCAAACCTATGATATCACAAATTTCAATAAGGTAATATTAAAAGACAGGGGACTGTAAAGTAAACTGCGTCAAGACAACAATAAAAGAAGTCTAACATAGTTTACTTTACAGTCCCTACAGTCTAAATATCCTATATAGTCAAGCCTGTTACTTCTGCGATAAATTCTACACTCACTCCAGACGACTTAAGATTTGTGACTATATTTTTTATCGTTTCTTCTCGGCCTTTCTTAATTCCCTTCTCGCTCTTTGAATAAAGTTGTCAGAAGACCTTCCAACACCGCATAATTGGCTTTATCGCGAAGCATGCGCTTCATAGCCCATGTGATTTTTAATGTCTTGCAAAGATAATAAACATCATCGAAAAAAGCAAGAGAGATTTGGAGATTCTTCTCCCACAAATCTCTCTGATGCTCACGGATTCCTCAACTCTCAATTTTCAATTTTCAATTTTCAACTTTCAATTTTCAATTTT
>JAZNVS010000079.1:0-7604 GCA_045592965.1 Bacteroidales bacterium
CTACATTTATGGTATTGGTCGTTCACTTGCTAAGGAAATCCTTGCTAAGGCAGGTGTAGATCCAGAGAAGAAAGTTCAAGATTGGAACGATGATGAACAAAATACTATCCGTACAATCATCGGTGACCAATATAAAGTAGAAGGTGAACTTCGTAGTGAAATTCAAATCAATATCAAACGTTTAATGGATATTGGTTGTTACAGAGGAATCCGTCATCGTTCAGGATTACCTTTACGTGGTCAGAGTACCAAAAATAACGCACGTACTCGTAAGGGACGTAAGAAAACTGTTGCAAATAAAAAGAAAGCCACTAAGTAATAAGTAATTAACTTTTTGGTTGGATCATAAAAAACCATTATAAAAATAAATTAAACAATGGCAAAAAACACAAAAGTCGTTAAGAAACGTGTTGTTAAGATCGAAGCTGTAGGAAAAGCATTCATCAAAGCTTCTTTCAATAACATCATTATTTCCTTGACAAACAATGAAGGACAAGTCATTTCTTGGGCATCAGCCGGAAAAATGGGCTTCAAAGGTTCAAAAAAGAACACACCATATGCAGCTCAAATGGCAGCCGAAGATTGCTCTAAAACAGCGTATGACTTGGGATTACGTAAAGTAAAAGTATTCGTAAAAGGACCAGGTTCAGGTCGTGAATCAGCAATCCGTTCTATCAACGCATCAGGCATTGAAGTGACAGAAATCGTTGACGTTACTCCATTACCACACAACGGTTGCCGCCCACCTAAACGTAGAAGAGTGTAATTTTTTTAATCAAGTTAAAAAATAATAGTTATGGCAAGATATACAGGTCCTAAAACAAAAATCGCTCGTAAATTTGGTGAACCAATCTACGGAGCAGACAAAAATTACGAAAGAAGAAATTATCCTCCAGGACAACATGGTGCAGCAAAGAGAAGAAAGAAAGTCTCTGAATATGGTGTGCAGTTAATGGAGAAACAAAAGGCAAAATATACATATGGTATCTTAGAACGCCAGTTTAGAAACTTATTTGAAAAAGCAAATAAGAAAAAAGGTATCACTGGTGAAATTTTGCTTCAATTAATCGAATCACGTTTAGATAACTTAGTTTATCGTTTCGGTATCGCTCCAACACGCGCTGCAGCACGTCAATTGGTAAGCCACCGTCATATTACAGTCAATGGTAAAGTTGTCAACATTCCTTCATACTTAGTGAAAGTTGGTGACATCGTAGCAGTACGCGAAAGATCCAAGAGCTTGGAAGTCGTTACTAATTCAGTGGAAGGCCATTCAAATCGCTATCCATGGTTAGAATGGGATTCAGATAAACTCTGCGGTAAATTTATGTCATATCCAAACCGCGAGGATATTCCTGAAACCATCAATGAACAACTTATCGTTGAGTTGTACTCTAAATAATCGAATATAAACTGATATTATGGCAATATTAGCATTTCAAAGACCCGATAAGGTTATAATGGTAGAATCGACAGACAGACATGGTGTCTTCGAATTTCGCCCACTCGAACCAGGCTTCGCTACAACTATCGGAAACGCCCTCAGAAGAGTATTGCTCTCTTCATTGGAAGGTTTCGCAATTACTTCAATCCGTATTGAAGGAGTTCAACATGAATTAGCTCCTATCTATGGCGTTATTGAAGATGTTGCCGATATTGTACAACGTTTTAAGCAGGTTCGCTTCAAACAACAAATCCCGGGCGAAACATTTGAGAAAGTTACTGTCGTAGTTGGCGGCCAAGATCAATTTGTAGCTGGCGACATCAACAAGTTCCTCTCAGTGTTTCAAGTGTTGAACCCAGAACTCGTCATCTGCCACATGGACCCTTCAGTGAAATTGTCTATAGAATTGACTATAAACAAAGGTAGAGGATATGTGAATGCTGACGAAAACAAAGTGTTGAACGCACCAATCGACACTATCGCCATAGATTCTATCCATACTCCAATAAGAAATGTCAGCTATAAGTATGAAAACTACCGCGTCGAACAAAAGACCGACTATGAAAAACTTATTTTTGACATCGAAACTGATGGATCAATAAATCCAAAAGATGCATTGGAAGAAGCAGCTAAAATTCTTATCTATCACTTCATGCTCTTCTCAGATGAAAGAATAACAATGATGGACGAAAAGAAAGCAGCATCAGACGACTTAGACGAAAATTCATTACATATTCGTCAATTACTAAAGACTAAGTTGGTCGAAATGGACCTTTCTGTACGCGCATTGAACTGCTTGAAGGCAGCTGAAGTTGAAACAATAGGAGACTTGGTGTCGCTTAACAAACATGAACTCCTCAAGTTCCGTAACTTCGGTAAAAAATCTCTTACCGAACTCGAAGAATTGGTAAGAAGTAAAGGATTAGAATTTGGAATGAATATCAGCAAATATAAATTAGATAAGGAATAATAAAAGATGAGACACAATAAGAAATTTAATCACTTAGGAAGAAAAAGCGCTCACCGCAATGCTATGTTAGCTAATATGGCTTGCTCGCTTATTCTTAATAAACGTATCACTACAACAGTCGCTAAAGCTAAGGCTTTACGTATCTATGTAGAACCAATGATTACTCGTTCCAAAGATGATTCAACTGTATCACGCCGCACAGTGTTCGCAATGCTCCAAAATAAAGAGGCTGTCACAGAATTGTTCCGTGAAATTAGCCAAAAAGTTGCAGAACGTCCAGGTGGTTACACACGTATCATTAAATTAGGTACCCGTCTTGGTGACAGCGCTGAAATGTGTATGATGGAACTCGTTGATTACAACGAAATATACACTGGTGGTAACAAGAAAGCTGCTAAAGCTCCTAAAGCAACTCGCAGAAGAGGTGGTAAGAAAAAAACTGAAACACCTGCTGTAGAAGCTCCAGCAACTGAAACACCAGCTGAAGAAAATAAAGCAGAATAAATTCTGATAATTAAGACCTGACTTCTCGGTCGGGTCTTTTTTTTGATAACTAATTTACATATAATTCAATATTAAAACTAATTTACTATGAGTAGAATAGCAAACGTACATGCACGTCAGATTTTAGATTCACGCGGCAATCCTACAGTTGAAGTTGATGTTATCCTTGAATGCGGAATCAGAGGCCGTGCTTCAGTACCATCAGGCGCTTCAACAGGTGTTAACGAAGCTCTCGAACTTCGTGATGGTGATAAAAATTGTTACCTCGGTAAAGGCGTTCTTAAAGCTGTCGCTAATGTTAACGGCCCTATCGCTGAAGAATTGATAGGTATGAACGCATTAGATCAAATCGCTATCGATGAAACAATGATTGCTCTCGATGGAACAGAAACTAAATCTAAACTCGGTGCTAATGCAATACTCGGCGTATCTTTAGCTGTCGCTAAAGCTGCTGCTGACTATCTTGGCTTACCTCTTTACAGATATATAGGCGGTGTAAATTCTTATACACTTCCAGTGCCTATGATGAACATTATCAATGGCGGTGCTCACTCAGATGCTCCTATCGCATTCCAGGAATTCATGATTCGCCCTGTTGGCGCAAACTCTTTCCAAGAAGGTATCCGCATGGGTACTGAAGTGTTCCATAACCTTAAGAAAGTTCTTAAAGAACGTGGACTTAGCACAGCTGTAGGTGATGAAGGCGGTTTTGCTCCAAATCTTGAAGGTACAGAAGATGCTCTTAACGTAATCCTCAAAGCTATCAAAGCTGCTGGTTACGAACCTGGTAAAGACGTTACCATCGCTCTCGACTGCGCATCTTCAGAATTCTATAAAGACGGTAAATATGACTACACTTGGAAACAAGAAGATGGTCCTGTCTACACAAGCAAAGAACAAGCTGAATACCTCGCTAAACTCGTCGCTGAATATCCTATCGATTCAATCGAAGATGGTATGGCAGAAAACGACTGGGAAGGCTGGAAAATCCTCACGGATATGATTGGCGACCGTTGCCAGTTGGTTGGTGATGACTTGTTCGTAACTAATGTTAAATATCTCCAACGCGGAATCTCAGAAGGTTGCGCTAACTCAATCCTCGTTAAAGTTAACCAAATCGGTTCTCTTACAGAAACACTTCGCGCTGTAGAATTGGCTCAACGTAATGGTTACACTGCAGTTATCAGCCATCGTTCAGGTGAAACAGAAGATGCTACAATAGCTGACATCGCTGTGGCAACAAACTCAGGCCAAATCAAAACTGGTTCAGCAAGCCGTTCAGACCGTATGGCTAAGTATAACCAACTTCTCCGCATCGAAGAAGAATTAGGTAATATAGCTTACTATCCTGGTAAGAAAAATTGATCTCGTTTGACGAGAGTCAAAAGTTTAATAATGACTAAAGAAAGAGAGTTCTTGACAAAGAGCTCTCTTTCTTTGGTTTAGAGTTGAAAGTCTATAGTAGTTTAAAAATTACGTTTTTTTAGTTTATTAGTAGGGAAGTGGCTTGCCGTGTCCCAGTTTCCATAAAAATAATATTATAGTTTTCCTACATTAGACTTTTTTTCTATCTTTGCGTAACTAAATAGTAATTTACATGAAGAAGTATTTATTCCTATTATTGACATTCTTGTCAATTAATACCTTTGCTCAGATAGAGGTCAAGGAAGGTTCGTTCCATAAGATTAATGGTTTTGTGATGCTGGAAAAGGACGAGCATATCGATATGAACAACGCACCTATGGCGCTGATAAAAATTTCTACAGAAAACATTAGTGCTGAGCAGAGACGAAATTTTACCTTTAAAGGTAATGCCATAACATATTTCGATGTTAAATTTGAACCAGGTGAAATACATCTGTATATATCTGCTGCGGCAGCAACATTCTTAGAGATAATACATGACGAATACGGCAAAACGGAATACACTTTCCCTGAGACATTGTGTGACTACTGCGGTTATGAGATGGTGTTACAACGTACTAAGATAGAACCTGATTATGGATTTCTCGCAATAAGCAGCGAACCCGATGAGGCTGAAATCTATATTGATGGGAAATATTATGGAAAGACACCGTCTTTTATCACCGATTTGGAAGATGGAACACACTCGCTCAGACTCTCTAAAGATGCTTATGTCGATATAATCAAAGACATCGTTATAATAAAAGGTGAAACCTTGAAACTTAATGAAAAACTACATGATATAAACAGCCAAAGAACTTATCTCATTGTTAAAGCAGACCAATCAAACGCAATGATCTATATAGATGATAAACCGATAAGTACAGGCGAAGCCTCCGTTCCGGTAATGATGGGAACGACTCATACCTATAAGATAGAATATAATCTTTATCATACAGAAACAGGCAGCGTGACGATAAGTGAAAGAACTACGATAGAAAAGCAGCTGCGTCCAGCATTTGGCTATCTCAATATTTCTACAACTCCCGAACAAGGCGCTAAAGTGTTTGTCGATGGCGAGTATATTGGCATCTCACCAATAAAGACAGATAAAATCGAAAGCGGTTCGCATACCGTTAGAGTGATGAAAGAATCATACAATATGGCAGAAAAGACATTTACCGTCGATGATGGACAGACGATAAGCGCCATTGTCGAAATGTCGGTCAATAGTGTAAATGTAACAGTAAAGACTGATCCTCAATCTGATATTTACATCGATAATGAATATAAAGCAAAAGGACAATGGTCTGGACATTTATCAGAAGGAGCACATCTGTTAGAAGCAAGAAAGATAAACCATATATCAAGCAAGAAAAACGTGAACTTGATGTTAGGTAAAGATGAGACAATAACATTAGAAGCACCAACACCTATAAATGGAAGTCTTGATGTTAACACATCTCCCTTGGGCGCAGATATTTATATCGACGGAGTTCATTACGGACAAACACCAAACTTTATTAATGATATAATAATAGGAACTCACGAACTGAAAATTGTAAAGACAGCTTATAAAACAATAACCAAAAACATTGTAATAAAAGAAGGAGAAACCTTAACATTTAACGAGAAAATGGTAAACGATGTCTCACATGTGAAAGAGACAAAAGAGGTACAAGATGTTAAAGTCAGAGTGAAGAAGTCTTTTGAGAAGAAAACTTTTTTTGGACTTAACGTGGCGTATTCTGTAGCACCTCAGATGTCGTATGGATTGACATTCGGACAGTTCGGTAAGATTGGATGGTATTTTAGTGCGATGAGTAATTTTAATTTTGATGCTATGGGTAGCGAGTATGAATGTGATGAATACGGAAAAATTGACGGCAATATTGTATTCTATAATGAGGAAACAGCCAGCACGAGAATCTCTGTTGGTGCGGGTGCTTTGTATAGAATAGCCAAGCCTGTGTGTCTCAAAGCAGGTGTTGGATATGGTCTTAGGGATATTGCATGGCAGGATGTTGAATCGAGATGGATTAAGAATACATATTATAGTTATAAGGGATTGGAATTTGATGCCGGTCTGATGTTCTCTTTCGGTATGGTAAATGCTTCTCTCGACGGTCTTGTCAATATAGGAGGGAAAACCGGACCTTCACTCGAATTTAAATTAGGATTAGGAATTAACTTTTAAAGAGACTTGATATGAAAAAGATATACGTTTTAGTGTTGGCAGCTATATGTATTATGCTGATGACGTGTAAGAAGGATGTTGAACCGTATTCCTTTGAATCTGAGATAAGGGTGTCAGAGATAAAGGCTAATAAGGCTTTGGTAGAGGCGACAAGTGAAGAAGCTGGTTTCGAAAAACTCGATGTGCTTGTCGAATATTCCGACAAGGAAGATCTTAGCAACACAAAGAAAGTAGAGATGCAATGGAAAAATGACAGCTTTGAGGCAGAGTTGTCAGATCTTTTAAGTGCAACGGAATACTATTTTAAAGTTGTATTTACAGGAAAATATAATTCTAAGGAAACAGTAACTAAGAGTTTTAGGACATTAGAGTCTACTATGTCAACGGTTACAACAAGTTACATTACAAATATTACAATAAATACAGCTACATCTGGCGGTAATGTCACATCTGATGGCAATGGCGCAGTTACAGCCCGCGGTGTCTGCTGGAGCACCTCTCAAAATCCGACGATAAGCAACAGCCACACTACCGACGGCAACGGCACTGGCAGCTTCACATCGAATATAACAGGCCTGACGGCAAACACCACCTATTACGTAAGAGCCTATGCCACCAACGAGAAGGGAACGAGCTACGGCGAACAAAGAAGTTTTACGACATTAGAGGAAGATTTTGAAAACCAAGTTGTAAGTGTTAACGGCGTTAGTTTTACCATGATAGCCGTTGAAGGCGGCACCTTCCAAATGGGTGCTCAAAGTACCAACCCTGATGGAGCTAATTATGACAGTGATGCTGAGAGTGTTGAAAGCCCTGTACATTCAGTGACGCTATCTGATTATTACATAGGAGAGACTGAGGTGACACAGGAACTTTGGGAGGCTGTTATGGGCAGTAACCCAAGTAATTTCTGGTGGGGAGACGAAAGACCGGTTGAGCAGGTCTCATGGAACGACTGCCAGGAGTTTATAACAAGGTTAAATGAACTTACGGGTAAGAACTTCCGTTTGCCGACAGAAGCTGAATGGGAGTATGCGGCTCGAGGAGGAAATGAATCGCAAGGTTATAAATACAGCGGCAGCAAC
>JAZNVS010000080.1:0-23947 GCA_045592965.1 Bacteroidales bacterium
ATGCGGTTCTAAAGAGGATATCGTGTCGCGCATGCTTTCTCTCGCGGAGAGTTGCCCGAACAGCATTACCAACATCTGATTCCAATAAGTGAAAGAACGTATTCCTTTGTTGGCGCCGTATTTTTTCACGATGTAATCAAACTGAGCCTTAGGTAAAAAATCAACCAACTGGGCAAAAACATATTTTCCTTGATTCATAGCAACTTATAAATTTCTCACAAAGATATGATTTCAAAAGTGCAGAATCAAAAATCAGCTATAATTTATTGTATTACAATTATTTCAAAGAACATTTTTATAAACGAACGGAACACTAGTGATTTATAATTCATAATTAAAGGAATGTATCGTAATAATTATGCATTATGAATTATGCATTATGAATTATGAATTATGAATTATGAATTATGCATTATGAATTATGCATTATGCATTATGAATTATGAATTCAAAAAAATCTGTTGTCCGTTGTCTGTTGTCTGTTGACATTTATTATCTTTGTGCTTTAATATGATAGTGCTTATGAAGAAATTTCTACTTTTGTTTTTGACACTTGTCTCGTTGAATGTCATTGCGCAGAATGATTATTTTAAAATCAAGGAAGGCTCGTTCAAGCATATTAGCATGGCTGTGTGGGACGACAATAAGGAAGATCATAGAGACATCGACAACAACCCGATGGCTCTGTTTAAGATCTCCACGGAGAATATCAATGATGAGCAACGCCGTAAGCTGTATTTCACAGGCAACAGGGTTACGGAGATCAGCGACAAGGTTTATAAGACAGGAGCGGTATGGATCTATATCACCGCCCAAAATTCTGACTATTTAGAGATAAGACATCCCGATTATGGCATCACGAGATTCTATTTTCCGGAAAGTCTGTGCGACTTCTGTACTTACGAGATGGTGCTTCAATATATCGACCCGACACCGGTGGTTGAGACAGGCTTCCTTGCCATAAGCAGCGAACCTAATGAAGCCGATGTTTATGTTGACGGCAAACATTACGGAAAAACAACAGCTGTTGTTACCGACCTCGCTGAAGGCTCTCATACCTTGAAACTTGAAAAACAAGGCTATGTGACACTGACAAAAACTATTAATATTGTGAAAGGCGAGACCTTGAAACTTAACGAAACCTTGCAGACTTTAAATTCTCAAAAGACATATCTTATAGTTAAGGCCGACCAGCCTGACGCTATGATATATATAGATGATGAACCGATAAACACCGGCGAAGCCTCTAAGTCTGTGACAATAGGAAGTACGCATACTTACAAGATTGAATGTAATTTGTATCATAGTGAAACTGGGACAATAACAGTTACCGACAGAGTGACTGTTGACAAAAAACTACGTCCTAATTTCGGTTATATCAATGTGACGACGTCTCCCGAACAAGGCGCGAAAGTTTATGTTGACGGCAAATATATCGGTGAGTCTCCTATAAAAACCGACAAACTCGCAAGCGGAACGCATACCGTGAGAGTTATGAAGGAAATGTTTAAGATGAAGGAACAGACATTTACTGTAACTGACGGGCAGACTACTAATGCGGCTCTTAATATGGCGGGTAACTTCGTGAGCGTGACAATTAACACAGACGCTGACTCTGACATTTATATTGATGGAGATTATAAAGGCAAGGGCAGATGGACAGGGAAATTATCCGACGGACTTCATAATGTTGAGGCGAGAAAACAGAACCATAAGCCAACGGCTAAGACATTGGATTTGGTATTTGGCGCGACACAGACCATTACCTTAGACGCACCGAAACCAATAAATGGAAGCATAGACGTTAACAGTTCTCCTATGGGCGCGACAATATATATTGATGGCAAGAGCTATGGCGAGACACCAAACTACATTAATAATGTATTGATAGGAACCCACGAACTGAAACTTGAGAAACAAGGCTGCACCTCAATAACAAAGACCATAAGCATTAAAGAAGGCGAGACCTTGACGGTGAATGAGAAACTTGTAAGTCAACAGACAACGGACAACAGACAACAGGCTTCGGGAAAACAAGTTGCATCGAATTTTCCATGTCCTGATTGTAAGGCAACACCAGATGTCTTCAAATATTTAGGACAACATGTTGCTTCAAGTGACAGACAAATGCAACAAGCACGTTCAATGGCTATAAATTCAGCACGAGCACAATTGGCAACTATGGTTAAAGCAACAGTAAAACGTGTTGTTGACAACTACACTAGTGAGTATATTAACGGTAATGATAGTGAATTTAAATCACGTCTCCAAGATATCTCACGTACAGTTGTTAGCCAATTGATAACAGGTACTCCAGTTACATGCGAAGGCGTAATGCCAAGTACTTCAACTCCAGGTGCTACAATTTGTTTCGCTTGTGTTGAGTTGACAGGTAAATCTGTATTGGATGGCATCGCAAGAAAAGTATCAAATGACGAAAAACTCAGAACAGACTTTGAATATGAAAAATTCAAACAAGTTCTTGATGATGAAATGAGCAAGTTACAAATTTACTGAACTTTATTATTAACCCATCAGAAAATTATTATCGTATTAAATATTGTATTAATTTTGTAAACAAATTTTAGGACGGGTCATGAAAGTTGAAAGTTGAAAGTTGAGAAATCCGTGAACATCAGTGAAATTTGTGGGGTTTTGACACGTCTCATGCTAAGTTCCGTTAGGGACGTCAGAAAATAGGCAGGTATGAAGAGCGGAGCTCGTAATGCCTGCCTAAAAATACAGACCGTGTTATCATCATATTTATTGTGTACACATTCAATAAGTCAGTACAAATTTTATTATGTCATTCTCCCGTTGCGTTAGGGATTGGAGCGGCATCCTTTTGGAGCGTCAGCGGATAAAGATATAGCGGAAAGCCCGACGGCTTGCCGGAACGCCCAAATCTGAAAAATTGAAAATTGAAAATTGAAAATTGAAAACTGAAAGTTGACAGTTGAAAGTTGAGAGTTGAAAGTTGAGAAATATGTGAGCATCAGTGAAATTTGTGGGAGAAAAATATCTAAATCACCCTTGCTTCTTCTATTGAAGTTTCTTATCTTTGTGGCTTAGGTCGTCAGGAACGAGTGTGGAGTTTGTCGCAGGAATTATTGGCATGACGAAGTAAGATGTGGAGAGTCTCTTGTGCCAATGGGATGATAAGTTTTGTGATATAAAGAGTGTTGATACGATATTTTTATATAATGCCGTGTCGTATTGATAATTATTCTATTTTTACGCGATTATAATTAGGACGTTCAAATGAGATATTTGCTTCGTCTCGTTTGTAATAATAACTAACAAAAGAAGCATTGTTTAAAACATTTTATTTTATGAGAAAGTATTTTATTTTATCGTTAGTCGCAGCTTTGTTGTTTTCATGCGGTAAAGATGCAGAAAAACCTACAGTCAAAACATTAGACGTCGCTGAAGTTACAGATACGACAGCTGTTTGTGCAGGTGAAATCATATCGAACGGCGGTGCGGAGATAACTTCAAAAGGTGTTTGCTGGTCGACGACTCAAAATCCCACGACAGAAGACCACAGTGTTGATGCGATGAATCGTGAACCTGCATCGGATGTCTACAGATGCGTTATTGCGGATTTGTTGCCCAATACAACATATTATGTGAGAGCCTATGCCGCCAATGAAGTTGGAACTGGATATGGACAAGAAGTGAGTTTCACGACTTTGGATGGCAATGACGATGGAGATGACGATGGTGGTGGTGACGATAATGGCGGTGATGACAATGGCGGAAACGATGAACCAGAGATGTTACTTCCAGAGGTTTTAACATCAGTCGTGACAGAGATAGATATTACTTCGGCAGTATGCGGTGGTGAAGTTGTTTCTGATGGCGGTGCAGCAGTTACTATGAGAGGTGTATGCTGGAGTACAAGTCAAAATCCTACGATCGATAGTAAACATACGGAAGATGGATATGGAACAGGTGTGTTTGTCTCTAATCTTCCTAATCTTGCAATGAACACCACATATTATATCAGAGCCTACGCTACCAATGAAGTGGGAACAGCATACGGCGAGGAAGTCAGTTTCACAACATTAGAAGGCAATTTTATCAATGGCTATGAATATGTCGACTTGGGATTGCCAAGCGGGTTGAAATGGGCGGTGCACAATTTTGGTGCGGCGATGCCTTTTGAGATAGGTAGTTATATGGCATGGGGTGAACATAAACCTAAAGATATGTATAGCATTGAAAACAGTACTACCTACGGTTATAATATCGGCGATATCTCAGGCAATATAGAGTTTGACGCACCTGCCTTCTCGTGGGAAGCATCATGGAGAATCCCTACTGAGAAGGAGGCGAGAGAATTGATTGACAACTGTAAAATAGAATGGACAACGATGAATAATGTGCAAGGTGCTTTGTTTACAGGTCCTAACGGAAAACAGATTTTCCTTCCATCAGGCGGTTTCGCCACAGAAGGTAACATCGACTTCGCTGATGCGGAAGGTGCTTATTGGACTTCTTCGCCAGACCCTTCAGATCCTGTGTATTATTCCACATTCTTCTATTTCTATAACACTAACTTCGCTAACATAGGATGGTTTAGCCGTTACGCGGGATTACTGATAAGGCCGGTGTCGGATTAGAATTGAAAGTTGAAAGTTGAAAGTTGAAAATTGAAAGTTGAAAGTTGAAAGTTGAAAATTGAAAGTTGAAAGTTGAAAGTTGAAAGTTGAAAATTGAAAGTTGATTGACATTGGCTGTTGAACTTTTGGAAGTTGTGAAAAATAGAGAATCTCACAAAGACGCAAAGTACGTGAAGAGATGGCAAATGAAAACTCTGCGTCTTTGAGAGAAAGATAATGTTGATGTAAATTTCAGTAAATCTTCTTATAAACGCTTATGTCCATCTCTTCTTAAAATTATCATAAACTTCTTAATTTTTTTTCACATTTCCTATTGACTTTCGGGAAAATGCTTATTAACTTTGCATCTTTTAACATTGAAATGCTATGATTTATCCCGACACTTATTCTAGAGAAGAACAATTTGAGATGGACAGATTGTTCGATGTCTTGCTCGAGTCATGGACGGGCAAAAAAAGTGAGTCTGATATTGAGCTTGTTAAGAAGGCGTATGAGTTTGCTGCTCTTGCTCATAAAGACGCTCGTCGTAAGTCGGGAGAGCCATATATCTTCCATCCGATAGCAGTGGCGATAATCGTAGCGAAAGAGATAGGAATGGGTCCTACATCCATCACCAGCGCCCTCCTTCACGATGTGGTAGAAGATACCGAATATACTGAGGAATTCATCTGCCAAGAGTTCGGTCCCAAAGTGGCTCGCGTGGTGAAAGGTCTCACCAAACTCAGCGGCATAGATTTCCAGAATAGCATAGAAAGCATTCAGGCAGAAAATTATCGTAAGATAGTAAACTCTCTCTCGGAAGACATACGCGTCATTTTGGTGAAACTCGCCGACCGCCTGCATAATATGCGCACCTTGGAGTCGATGCCTCATCATAAGCAGCTTAAGATTGCATCGGAGACACTCTCGTTTTACGCGCCTTTAGCATATCGCCTCGGTCTCTACGCCGTCAAAATGGAACTCGAAAACCTTTGTCTTAAATACATAAATCCACAAGTATATTCGTCAATATCAAAACAACTCGACAATATCAGAGAGACTAAGATAAAAGAACTTGAAGAGTTCGCCGAACCGATAAAGGCTGAACTTGAGAGAGTTGGCATCAAGGCAGAGATAAGGGTGCTCGAGAGATCGCAGAGCGGTATCTGGGAGAGAATGCATAAATTCGGATTCTCCTTGGAAGAGATATACGACGTCTTTGTATTGAGAATCATAATAGATTGTCCTTTGGATGTTGAGAAGATTCAGTGCTGGCAGACTTTCGGAGTGCTCACAATGTTCTATCGACCTAACAATGCCAAACTTCGCGACTGGCTGTCGTTTCCCAAGACTAACGGCTACGAGTCTATTCACGCGGTGTTCATGAGTAAACAGGGTAACTGGATTGAGACGCAGATACGTACACAGAAGATGGAACTTATAGCTGAGCGCGGTATCATGGCTTACCTTAAATATTACAAAAATGATAACAACGCCGCTGAAAATAGTCTCAAACTATGGTTCGATAACGTCAAAGACCTGACAGAGTCGGACGACTCTTCTGCAATAGAATTCCTCAGCAGCTTCAAGATGGACCTCTTCAACGACGAGATTTTCGTCTTCACGCCTAAAGGTGAGATGAAATGTCTGCCTAAAGGATCCACTGTCCTCGACTTCGCATATATGATTCATAGCGAGATCGGTAAACATTGTGTTGGAGCCAACGTTAATAAAAAACTTACAACGATGGATTATGTACTCGGTATGGGCGATCAAGTCGAGGTTATTACATCAACATTCCAAAATCCGCAGGAACAACATTTTGATTATCTGGTTACTTCTCTTGCCAAGTCACGACTTAAAGCTGGAATTAAAGATTATAAGAGAACATTTAAGGAAAAAGGCAAGGCATTGCTTCAGGAATATTTCTTAAGTCTCGACATTGACTTCAGTCGCCAGAACAGAAACCTTTTAGCAGAGAGAGCCGGCCTCGCAGGTCGTATCGACCTATATTATAATGTGGCGCTGGAAAAAGTCGTTTTTGAAGATGTTGAAAATCTCCTTAAGAATCATCAAGAAGAGAGTCCGAATTCTTTGTTGAGGATACTTTCTGATAGCGAAGAAACAAAAAACAAAGAAAAAGAATCCAACGATTTGGGCTACACAATATCAAACTGTTGTAATCCTATTCCAGGCGATGACGTAGTGGCAATTTCATTCCCTAACCAGCCATTGCAGATTCATCGTCCCGACTGCCCTAAAGCCATCAGTCTTATGTCGCAGTTCGGCAATAATATCGTCAAGGCAAAATGGCATTTCAGCGACGACCTTGCTTTCATGGCGACCTTGAAAATTTCTGCCGTAAACAAAATGGGATTCGGTTCAGAATTGTTTGCTATGTTGAGCGGTAAGTTCAAACTCGACCTTTATTCTGTCAAGATGCAGAGCGAAGGCGGCATGGTTGATGCAACGGTGTCGTTCTATGTTAATAATCTTAAACAATTAGAGACAGTCATCTCTGACATTGAATCGATGAACCTGGTAAATAGGGTTAAGAGAATGGAAAGAAACGCTGAAAGTTAAACACTTACTTTTATTTTTATTTTTCTGATATTTTCTTATTAACGTACAGAGTTTTTTACTAACTTTGAACGCTAAATAAATGTACTTTCTACATTACTCCAATTCGCGAGTTTATTTAGCCTTTTTTAGTTAATAATTAAAAAAAATCAATAGAATAATTATGGCAAAAATTGATTTGCTTCTTGGATTGCAGTGGGGCGACGAAGGTAAAGGTAAAGTCGTCGATGCTCTCACACCTCATTATGACATAGTAGCTCGTTTTCAAGGCGGACCAAACGCAGGTCACACTATCGAGTTCGACGGAAAGAAATTCGTTCTTCACACTATTCCTTCCGGTATCTTCAATGAAAAATGTATTAATGTCATCGGCAACGGCGTCATCATCGATGCTAAGATTTTCAGAGACGAGATAAACAAACTCGCTGAAAGCGGTATCGACATCAGAGAAAGGCTCTTGATATCTAACAAGGCTCACATGATTATCCCGACACATCGCGCCCTGGATGCCGCTAACGAAAATGCCCTCAAAAAAGATAAGATAGGCTCGACATTAAAAGGAATAGGACCAACTTATACCGACAAGACGGCTCGCCGAGGTATACGTATCGGTGATATCACTTCTGACGACTTCAAAACTCGTTACGAAAGACTTAAGAATATTCACCTCGACCAAATAAGAAACCTTGACTTCGATATGAGCACTCTTACTCTCGACAATATGTCTTTCGAACAATACGAAAAGGAGTGGTTCATGGCAGTCGATTTCTTGAAACAATTCAAATTTATAGAAAGCGAATATTTCATCAATAAGTCATTAGACGAAGGTAAACGCATTCTCGCAGAAGGCGCACAAGGCACACTCTTGGATGTTGACTTCGGAAGCTATCCTTTCGTTACGTCGTCGTCGGCTATAGCTGCTGGCGCATGCTCCGGTCTTGGCGTGGCTCCAAGCAGAATAGGCAAAGTGTTCGGTATCTTCAAGGCTTATTGTACACGCGTGGGCACAGGTCCGTTCCCAACAGAATTGTTCGACGAAGTGGGAGAGAAACTACGTAAAAACGGTCACGAGTTCGGTTCTACCACAGGACGTGCGCGCCGCACAGGTTGGCTCGACCTGCCAGCTCTTAAGTATTCAGTGATGCTCAACGGCGTGACTAACCTTATGATGATGAAATCGGATGTGATGGACGACTTCGAAGAAATTAAAGTCGCTACTGCATACAGTTATAAAAATGAGGAAATAGATTACCTTCCTTTCGACGCTTGTACTCAGACGATGACTCCTGTCTTAGAATCGTTCAAAGGTTGGAATCAGAAGATAGAAAATAACATTCCTCGCGAATTGAATGACTACATCGAGTTTATCGAGAGATATGTCGGCGTACCTATTACTCTCGTGTCTTATGGTCCAGACCGTAGCGAAGTGATAGAACGTCCTGCTAAATATTCACTATAATATCAATACTATGAAGACAATAAAAAGACTGTTTTTTGCTATTACAATCGTGCTCGCCGTTGCTTCATGTTCGCGTGAAGAACATTTTATCTCCGACTCAAAACAACGTGCTGAAGTGGAAACCGACTTCCAGGAAAAGATGACGCATATTCCTGACATCGGATTGGATAAGGTCTTAAATGATCCTAACATGTCAACCAAAGAGAAAGAAGCCTTGAAATTCTTGTACGCTTATATGCCTTTGAGCGACATCACCGATCATCCTGCTAACTTCTATCATAAGAATATCAGAGCATCGTATAACGCTAGGGAAGAGATGCCTTGGGGAAAAAGCGTGCCTGAGAGAGAATTCAACCATTTTGTGATTCCTGTGAGAATCAACAATGAGAACTTGGATTTCGCGAGATTCGTGTTCTATGAAGAACTGAAAGACAGAGTTAAGGACTTGTCGATGTATGACGCAGTTCTCGAAATTAATCACTGGTGTCATGAGAAAGCAAATTATAAAGGCTCCGATTCAAGAACGAGTTCTCCTTTAGCTACAGTGAAGACTTCATGGGGACGTTGCGGAGAGGAATCTACATTCTTGGTAGCAGCTCTGCGCGCTATGTGTATCCCTGCACGTCAGGTCTATACTCCTCGCTGGGCACACTGCGACGACAACCACGCATGGGTGGAGGCTTACGTAGATGGTGAATGGTATTTCCTCGGTGCTTGTGAACCGGAACCAGTGCTCGACCTCGGATGGTTTAACGCTCCAGCATCGCGTACACTTCTCCTTCATACTCGCGTGTTCGGTCGTTATTACGGACCGGAAGAAGTTATTGACGTTACACCTAATCATACAGAGATTAACGTCGTCGACGACTATGCCGACGCAGCTAAGATAACAGTTAAAGTTGTTGATGTCGACGGTAATCCTGTCCCTGACGCAAGAGTGGAATTCAAGATTTATAATTATGCTGAGTTCTGCACGGTGGCGGTGAAAGAGACTGATGATAACGGAACTACATGGCTCACTGCTGGTAAGGGTGATATGTTAGTCTATGCTTCAAGTCATGCTAAATTCGGTTTCGCAGAAATGCCTTTCGGTAAGACTGACGAAGTAGTAGTGAAGCTCGACAAATGTTATGGCAGCGACATTATGGTGGAATTTGACATCACTCCTCCTGCAGAGAATGCCAAGATGCCTAACGTGACTCCAGAGATGCGCGCTGAAAACGATCGTCGCTTCGCATACGAAGATTCTATAAGAAACGCATATATAGCTTCCTTCCCAAGATATTTCAAAGATGAGAAAGTGTCTGAATTGGTGGAAAAATCATGGGGTAATCACAAGACCATTATCGACTTCTTGAAATATGCAAAAGAAAAAGGAAAATACAAGACAGCTATTGACCTTCTCAGCGAGGTTAGCGATAAAGACTTGCGTGACGTTTCTTTGGCTGTGTTGAGAGACAATCTCGACAATTCTGTCAAGGGCAGAGGCGATATCTACAACGCTTACGTCTTGAATCCTCGTGTATCTAACGAAATGTTAGTACCTTATAAAAAAGAACTGTCAAAATATTTCGATAATGTAACAAAAGAAAACTTAAATAAGAAACCGCAGGCTCTCGTTGATTGGGTTAAGGACAGCATCAAGATAAACGACAACCTGAACTCTCGTAGCATAGTGATGGCACCGACGAGTGTCTTGAGACATAGAATAACAGACTCTCGTTCGAGAAATATCTTCTTCGTTTCCATGGCTCGTTCAATAGGTATACCTTCTCGTATCGACCCGGTAACAGCTAAGGTTCAATATCTTAAGGATAACGATTGGATTGATGTTAAGTTCGAAGAAGAAATGGTGGCGGCAGTTCCAACTCAACAAGGAACTTTGATGGCGCAATATGCAGCGACACCTCAGTTGAGCGACCTCCGTTATTATACACATTTCTCTATAAAGAAATTTGACGATGTCAACTTCGACTTGTTGGCTTACGACGCTAAAGATCCTGGTATGGACGTGGGTGAACAATATTCTACATTGTTTGAAAACGGTCTCGCTCTCGACCCTGGCTATTATGTACTTACTACAGGAACGCGTCTCTCTGATGGCAGCGTCCTCGCTCGTATGCAGTTCTTTACAATAGAGCCTGGTAAGACAACGAACATCGACTTAGTGATGCGTGAACCGGAGAAGGGTCTCAGGATAATAGGTAACTTCAACTCTGAAAACAGATATATGCCTTTAGGGGCTGATGAAGACAAGAGCCTGTTGCAAACTACTGGACGTGGATTCTATG
Organism: Bacteroidales bacterium; assembly: GCA_045592965.1. Taxonomy (GTDB): domain Bacteria; phylum Bacteroidota; class Bacteroidia; order Bacteroidales; family F082; genus Limimorpha. The sequence goes on from JAZNVS010000080.1 coordinate 10,935, forward strand.
TCTTAGGACTTTTGGATGGCGGAAGCGAACCTACAACACACGCAATGCAGGACATCGCCTTGGTAAAAGACCAATTGGACAAGTGGGGAAGAGGTTTCGTGTTCTTGTTCCAGAATGAAGAACACAGGAAAAACTTCGAGAAGAAAAACTTCAAAGGTCTTCCGGAAAATACTACTTTCGGTATTGAAAACGGAACAATGCTGAAGGAGATAGTTGCTAATATGCGACTTCAGAACAACAACCTCCCGATATTCATCGTAGCTAACACTCAAAATGAAATAGTGTTTATATCACAAGGCTACACCATCGGCTTGGGAGAACAACTGATGAAAGTCGTTAATGAACTTTAAGGGGACATCTATAAATTCCACGTATCAAATATTTTTGTTTAATACAAGATAAACTTTTTCGAGATTTATGTTTGACTTAGTCCAAGTTGCTTGCGCTCGGAATAACCAATGTGAGCATTGTTTTTCACTCGCTTAACCGCAACTTTCTCTTTGGAATCTTTTCGTCTTTTTTTCAATCACATAGCTCGCTATGCTCTTTCAAGAAATACAAAAATCTTCTCAAAGATAAATTCATAAATCTTTCGAAAAGTAATTTATAGAAGTCCCCTTAAGATCTAAGGGTAACTTCTATAGATTGCCTCAATAAAAAAAACGCTTCGATTAGAGGCGTTTTTTTATTTGATAATATAGGATGATTTTATAAGGAAATTATGAACTCTTCTATAAAGTTCATTGACATAGCAATTTATAGAAATCCCCTAAAAAATAAAACTCTGGATCTTTAGAAACAAATTCTAAAATTCCAGAGTTCTAAATTTCTAAAATTTTTTCGGATATTTTCTGTGCCAATCTGTGAAACTTGTGGTTTGTTTTTTCTTTCCCACAAATTCCACTGATGTTCACTGATTTCTCAGTTTCTAAGATTCTAAAAAACCGTTGACTGTTGACTGTTGACTGTTGACATTCAAATCAACTTTCAACTTTCAATTTTCAACTTTAAATTTGTCAGACGCATCAATGTTTGTTTATTTTTTTCGGTATCATTGATACGTCTCTACATTAATTTTCAACTTTCAATTTTCAACTTTCAATTCTATTTAACCCATTTCCCCTCTTCAACTATCAACTTTCCATTTTCAATTTTCAACTTCCAGATGTATGTTCCCGAGCTCCATTTAGAGGCGTCAACGCTCGTAATGTCATCTGTAATTTCTTGCTCATGAATTTTTCTTCCTTGCATATCATAAACACATAATGTTGCATTACGTAAGGCGGTTCTTATATTCAAAACATCTCCGCCAGGATTAGGATAGGCGACGGCGAGTTTTAAGCCATGAGCGTGAGGTTCTTCGATACCGACGAACGCCTCAGGAGGAAATTTCTTTATGAAATTATTATATGTATAGGTTTTACTGAAATATTTGAAATATCCGGCTATTATACAACCCCCGTCATTGGTGGCTTTAAGAGTTGATGTCAATAAAGCTGTTGTCACTCCCAAATCATAATAAACTTCTCCTATGGTATTCAAATTTTTATCTATCATTCTTATTACAAAATACTGATTAGAGTTATGCAATTGTGGTGCGTGATATGCATAAGGTGTTGCTCCAATAAAAATTTTGTTCTCATCTTTCCAATCCAATGAACACATAGATGGTACTGATGTACTGTACCCCGAAGCTGATTCTACCTTTGCAAACATCACACTATCTAACATCTTTGCTTCGTCATCCATATGGACGCATGCAGCCACCGTATAATGTCCGTATGGTATATAATGATAATCAGCTCCCGACATCATTATTGTGGTATTTGAGCTTGTACGTTTGAAAGTAATCCCAGAAGTTACCACTCCGGCACGATCTCTACAATAAATCGCAGGGTTAGAAAGGCCTTCAGTACGTGCCAAAAGATGGTCATCAATAAAATTAAAGTCAGAATCAAAACGATATAGGTATAATCCTCTTCTGAATCCATCACTCCAATTTCCACTTGCATAATATAGATATTCCTTATCTTCCTCATCATATAACAGATGATTCCTATGTCTTAAAAAATTACATTCGTCATGCTCAAGACTTCCGTATTTCAGTATATTCAAATTATAATCAGTCTTAAGAAAAAACGTACTGTCATATCCGTAGAAATGTGTGCTATAACCATTATGTCCCACATATTTTTCATAACAAATAACAAAGCCATCACCTTCATCAAGTATAGTCCCTATATTTATCCTTGGAGAATATCCCGCAAGAAGATGATTTGTGGTATCTATAGAGACTTGTATTTCTTTATGATAGACGTATTCAAAACTATCATCTAATTTCTCCATAATTATTTTTGAATCAACACAGCCTTGATAATTGACATGGTTTACATCTAATATCGGATTATAAGTTTTAAAGATATAAAAACCACCATTTTTATCCTTTAAGATATGATCTCCCTCGTAGTTGTAAGAATCATATCCCGGTAAATAATTGTACCTCAGAACTTCTGATAGCAATTCACCCGATTCAGAAAAGCGACCGAGATAATCATGTGACGATTTATTACCAAACACTACGAAATCGCCATTATCCATTTCAAGAATATCATAATAATCAATAATATCAGAATATGCGCAACCTGCTACATATTCAAATTCGTTTTGAGAAAACATCATGTTGCATGATACAAACATGAGAAGACTTAGCAATAATTTTTTCATAGTGCTAACATTTTTACTATTCATGACTTTATTTAATTACCGATATTTTTTCTGTGTAAACATTACCGTTACAATCTTGTATATTGAAAAGATATATTCCCGTTTTATAATTCGAAACATTAAGTTCCACATTATCAGAATCTATCACAATTTCATCAATTAACATCCCGATACTGTTATAAATCTTAACCTTCGACATATATCCTTTGGCAGACGACAATCTGACAATGTCATTCGCAGGATTAGGATAAATTTTGTAAATATCTTCTTTCGTATCAGTAGTGTTTTCTCCAATTTCTAAAGTAAATATATGTGAAGCTTCAGCACCAAATTCGCCATCGCCATCGATAGCGACATTACCGTAACCGTCTATTATTCTGTAGTATCCATCTCCGTAGCTGCAACATATTCCATTTTTCATCATATCTGAAATAGTGAATCTAAGGCATTGGTTTTTAGGAAGACTTAGTGGAATCTCGTATAATTTTGTCGCCGTTGTGGGACCGAAGATGTTTTCGTAAGGTCCGCCTGAAGCTACTACGGTATTATCGTCGGTAACGATTTCCCATGTCACTTCATTGCCGAATTTATCTTGCATTAATTCGAGAACTACGTCGTCATTTTCATTCTCTACAAAAACTGTATTCTTCTTTTCACAAGTCGTTGTTATCGTCTTCAAAAAATCTAATGGTTTTCCGTTAGCCTCCACTATTCTAAAGTCGATGTCGTGAGTCCCGATTGGAACATCCATATCGAATGTTATTTTTCCAATCTGATAAGATTCTATGCTGCCGTTCCATTCATATTCAAAGGTGTCGCCATTATCTATCTCCATCAGCATCTTTATTGATGTTAATTCATCTAAGCCTCTGTTCATCATATCTATAGTAAATGACTTGCTGTTTGAGCACATCGAGTTATCTTTATATGAGATGTCATCGATGCAGGGAAATACCTCTTCTTGAGTTCCTATCAAAAATGGCAGACGAGCAACATTCAAAATAGGGCGCGATTCTGCTCCAATCATCTCATTCGTCACGAAAGCGACAAATTTCAAATGATCAATATTGACATCTACGCCGCTTGGATCGCCTATGATTTCTGGAATTATATATGTATATGTCTTCGTGATCAGAGTGCCTTCGTTTGTGGGACTTATCGTGTCTCCCCATGTAGATGTTATGATATCACGAAAAACATGCATGTGGCAGTAGTTGCCATCTACATATTGTTCTGGATTATTCATTCCATTATTTTGATAACCCCATATACTGTCTTGCAACATCTCTACTGTCAGATAATTGACGTCATTATCGCTATCATGAACATAATATATCTCGACTGTAATTGTAGCTGTACGACTCAGCTCATCAACGACAACTAAACCACCAATATTGCAAGGAGCTTCCTGCTTGATAAATAAATTGACATCATGCTCCGACACACCAAGGTCAGCATAATCCTTACTTCTATTAATCTGTGAACTTGGATAGGTTGTTGCATTAAAAGCATGAATTATTATATTACCTTCTTGAGTAACTAAATTGGGGTATGTCGGGGTATCGAAACCATATATATTGGATACAAACACACGTTTAGGATACTTTTTTATTATGTTGTTGGCTAGCAAATGAGCATGAGAACAACCTGGACAATTTCTGCCTGTAAATTCCTCTATAAGCACATTCTTCAACAAAGGTTCAGTTGTCACATATTGCTGCGCAAACACACTATTAACGTGATATAGTAAAGTTGCTGTAAACAATACAATTGACATTAGTATTTTTACAATTCTCATAGATGATTCATTTATAAGTTGTTGTTTATGATACGCTTAAGCTTAACAACGCAAAGTTCGTAATTTTATTTCAGAAATACAAGTGTTTTTAAATATTTTTTAAAAAAATCAGAGGTATAACTTATTGATTATTGGTTAATTTAAATTTCAATACAATCTAAATTGATTGACTGTTGAACTATGAACTTTTGTCATTAGCTTCAACGACTGTCTCATCTCCACCGTAGCCGGGTTCATTCTATGGATATTCATATTATATATAGGTAACCGTCACCTCTCACGTATCATGTGGCAGGTATCTTGGTAGTGATGGAGATAAACATCAGAAACAGAATCGGGAAACTATTCCTGAAAGATAAGAAATAAGGTTGCTAAGTTTAACGTTCAAGGTATAGAAATCACAACTTTATCGAGAACTTCTTCAATCTCTCATCGAGCATGTTTTCAGGGATGGTGTCAGAGATGTTTTTAGCGATGACATTCAACAATCTTTCCTTTACGTAATCATTTCTTACCACGAGAGATATTTCTCTGTTAGGTTCGGGATTGACGATAGGGCGGACGTTGGCTTTCTGTTTTTCGTTTAACAAGTCGATGTGAAGTTCAGGAATGATGGTGTATCCTCCGTTGGTATCTACAATCTTAATCAATGTGTCGATGCTGCCGGCTTCGTAAATCGTCGAGAATCCAGATTCCGACTCGCATAGACGCATCACCTGATTTCGCAGACAGTGTCCTTCCTTCAAAATCCAGAGATGATCGGTAGGAAGGTGATGCATCTCATACTCCTTAATAATATTATATAACGGTTCGGTAGGGGAGACGTAAGCAAAAAATCTCTCATAATAAATAGGTATCTCCAAAAGATTCGGGTTGTTGAGCGGTGTCGCTAACAAAGCCATGTCAATCTCAGCTTTCTCTAATTGATTGATAATCTCTGCAGTCGTGATTTCCTTCACATGAAGATTGATGTTCGGATTTCTCTCTTGTAAGATGTTGAACAATTTTGGCAATACATAAGGTGCCACCGTAGGAATGATACCTAAGGTGACTTTGCCCGTTTCCTGCTGAATCTCGTTAAGAGCTAACTCCTTAAATTGTTTAGCGTTGTAAAGAATCACCTTCGCCTGATCTATCAGACGTACCCCGATTTCTGTTGGCGCGATAGGCTGCATCTTTCTGTCGAAGATGCTGATTTCCAACTCCTGTTCCAATTTCTGTATCATCATGCTGAGCGTAGATTGCGTCACATGACACGCTTCGGCAGCCTTGACAAAATGACGATGCTTGTCGAGCGCAACGATGTATTCCAATTGTTGTAATGTCATAGTTTTATAATTAACAATTTACAGTTTACAATTAACAATTAAATTGTGATTGACAAAATCGATACAAAGATAGAAAATATCTGTTTGACTGATACATGTTTTTCGTAGTATTTTTGCATTGTCAAAATGAACAATAGTCGATGATGAATGTCTAATGACAAAAGTCTAAAGACCAAAGGTTAGTGACAAAATAAAAGAGTAATAATTAAATAAAAACAAATAAATAAAATAAAACTATGGAAACTAACAACAACACAGTAAACGTAATGCCAAGAATTGGCGACAAAGCTCCTTCATTCACAGCAAAGACAACACAAGGTGAAATTAACTTCCCATCAGACTACAAGGGAATGTGGAAAATATTATTCAGCCATCCAGCCGACTTCACACCGGTTTGTACCTCAGAATTTATGACATTCGGAAGTATGGCGGAAGAATTTGAAAAGCTCAACACTCAGTTGGTAGGACTTTCGGTTGACGGTTTGTACAGTCACATCGCATGGTTGCGTACCATCAAGGAGAAGATTGACTGGAAAGGCATGAAAGATATGGAAATAAAATTCCCTCTCATTGAAGACATCACTATGAACGTCGCTAAGTTATACGGCATGATTCAGCCTGGCGAGAGCACCACATCGGCAGTACGCGCTGTCTTCTTCATCGACCCGTTCGACAAGATTCGTACTATCATGTACTATCCGCTCGCATTAGGACGTAACTTCGACGAAATCAAGAGAGTGTTGATAGCACTTCAGGCAGCCGACCATTTCGGAGTAGCAATGCCGGCAGACTGGCGTCCGGGTGATGAGGTCATCGTTCCAACAGCAGGCTCATGCGGCGTGGCAAAAGAAAGAATGCAAAGCTCAGAAGATGAGATGCACTGCTACGACTGGTTCTTCTGCACCAAGAAACTAGACAAAGAAAAAGTGGAAAAAGCTTTGAATCTCTGATTCAATTGACAATTAACAATTGACAATTAACAATTAACAGTTCTTAATATCTAATAATAAACTTGAAACTAATTATCTAAAAACTATCAACTACTCTAAACACTAAACTCTAAACACTAAACTCTAAACACTAAACTCAAATAATGAATAAACTAATAACAACACTAATGCTGCTGCTCTTCGTAATGGGGGCAGCAGCCTCTAACAAAGGAGACGAAACTATGAAAGCTACTAACATAACAAAAGAAGATTTCTTGACAAAGGTAATGGATTACAAGAACAATCCGACAGAATGGAAATATTTAGGCGACAAACCTGCTATCATTGACTTTTACGCATCGTGGTGCGGACCATGTAAGATGATGGCTCCAATCATGGACGAATTGGCGGCGGAATATGAAGGTGAGGTATATATTTATAAGGTAGATACCGAAGCGGAACAAGAACTCGCACAGGTATTCGGGATACGATCCATACCTTCAATCTTGTTCATCCCTATGGACGGACAGCCGATGATGTCGCAAGGAGCGATGCCGAAAGCTGAACTCAAGAAAATCATTGATGAGAAACTGAAGAATTGAAAAACTTTGGACTTTGAACTTAGAACTTTGAGCTTTGGAAATAGATTCTAAAATTCTATAGGCTCAAAGTTCTAAGTTTTTTTCGGATATTTTCTGTGCCAATCAGTGAAACCTATGGTTTGTTTTTCTTTCCCACAAATTCCACTGATGTGCACGGATTTTCTCAGTTTCTAAGATTCTAAAAAACCGTTGACCGATGACGAATTCTATAATTCTGGAACTGAGGCTTTTGAACTAAGGTTCAAAGCTCAAAGTTCAAAGCTCAAAGTTCAAAGCTCAAAGTAAAGATCATCTGACCTTAAACCTTAAGCTTTAAACCTTAAACCAAAAATTATTCAACAACAATCTTCTTTGTTATGTTATATTCTTCGTTGCTGATATTGATGAAATATATTCCGCTCTTATAATCTGAAACATTGATTTCAATTTCGCCAGAATTCATTTCAATTTCTTCTACTAACATTCCAACTGTGTTGTATATTTTGACTGTTGTCTGTTGTCTGTTGTCTGTTGACACTTTTACATAGTCTTTAGCCGGGTTAGGATAGATGGAGATGTTGTTATCAGTATTTGTTTCTTTAACACCAATTGTTCCGTCGATATCGAAGGCAGGAATCTTTTCTGTGTCTATGATAGGATAACCGTCATTGACGAATGGCTCTACATCTTTCTTGTAATAATTGTCATATTTGTTGAGCATCGCTACAAATTCGTCGCTCTTCATAAAGTCGGTTGAGAGCGATTCTCCATAGCCGTTGCTTTCGTTATGATCTGCCATGAAGCAGTTGTCGGCAACGAATCCATCCTCGTTTTCAATTTGACCGATCAATCCTGAAGAAGAGTCGCCATTGACGTATCCTATGTTATAGCATGACAACAAGCTGCTGCTTCCACCAACATAACCTACAATACCACCAGATATTGACATACCTTCGTTATATACTATCGGCTCCACATTTCCGGTGTTGTAGCAATTTTGTATCCCTTTACTTGCCAATCCAGCTATGCCGCCTGCCCTCACATTATTAATGAAGGAACATTCAAGGTTGATGTCACCAGTATTGTAACAGAACGAGGTGTTATATACCAAGCCACCGATGCCTCCAACAATAGGATGAGTTCCGTCTTCTTGATTTGTAATATTGATGTCGCCGTGATTAGAGCAGTTATAGATGTAGGTGTTTTCCCCGCATTCGCCTACGATGCCACCGATGGCGAAGTTGAATCCGTCTTTTATTGTGATATTCGCATAATTGTGGCAGTTCTCGATAAGGAGCAAATCGTCATAATAAGCGCCGAACGTGAAGGATCCGAAAGGATAACTCGCCGCATCATCAATTATGAAATCGGTATCTTTGATTGTCAGGTTTTTTATATAGCCTTGGGCTAAACTGAACAATGCGAAATCCATCTTGCTGATGCTATGATTGTTGCCGTCGAAATAACCATAGAAAGTGCTGTTGAGCAACAGACCTATAGGTGTCCAAGGAAGATAATTAAGATCGATGTCAGTTGTAAGTTTATAGTACATTTTATTGTTTGCGCTATAAGGCAGTTGCGACATGAACGCTAATTGTGCCGCATTTTCTATGAGGATAGGGTTGTCTTCTGTGAGACCTTTTTCGTTAGAAGTGTCGAACTCTTCGTAACTTCCATCCCATACGGATACCTGAGCCGTCAAGGATGAAGCCATTACAATGATGGCTAAAGATAAAATAATTTTTTTCATACTAATAGGATTTTAATAATTTTTGCTGGTTCTATTTATTAACTTTTTATCCTTAATCGTGGGCAGAACCGCATTATTCCCATGATTGAAGATTTATATTAAGGGGATTTCTATAAATTGCTTTGTAGGTGATTTATGAATTTTTCTTTGAGAAGATTTTTGTTTTTCTCGATAGAACATAGCGAGCTATGTGATTGAGAGAAAGATAAAAAGATTCCAAGAAAAAACATAAAGCACGCAAAAGTTTTAATTTTCATTGTTAAAGTTCATTTAAACGGGGAATTTATAGAAGTCCCCTTAAATCAAATTATAAAAAAGTCTCTGTAGATGAATGCTGTAATTCATATCCTGCAGAGACTTTCATTTAATAAATTTGTTCTTGCCTAATATTTGTATGTTATTTTCCATGTTGTTTCCTTTCATTTCCCGTCCTGCAAAGTTTATAATTTTATTTAAAAAATACAAGTTTTTTTAAATATTTTTTTATAAAATCGGGGGGGGTAAATTGTTGATTACTAAGTAGTTAGATTTTTAAACTAAGGCTTTTGAACTAAAGCTGTTGAACTAAGATTTAAAGTTCAAAGCTCAAAGTTCAAAACTTTTCTCAGATTTTCAGATTTTCAGTTTCAAAAAAAAGACGTATCAATTACACATTGTTAATTTTCAATGGTGTAATTGGTACGTCTCTACAATTCATAATTCACAATCAAAATAATTATGCATTATGAATTAATCCTTCACCCATTTTCCGCTCTCCAAAATCCTGCCCCCGTTCCCAGTTCCCAACTCCCAAATGTATGTTCCATTTGTCCATTTCGAGGCATCTATGCTCGTTACTTCATCTGTAATTTCTTGCTCATGAATTTTTCTTCCTTGCATATCATAGACATGAAGTGTAGCGTTGCGCAAGCCGGTTCTTATATTCATCACATCACCGCCCGGATTAGGATAGGCTACGGCAAGATGCAGGTTATGAGCGTGAGCTTCTTCGATGTTGACGAAAGCAGAAGCTGGGAATTTGGTGACAAAATTCCATGACTTGTCTCCATTTAAGCTATTTGCATTACCTACAAGCAATAGGTCTTCTTCTTTTGTTGATACTATAGAATTTACTTCTATGAAATTACCATCTTCACCGCTTGTGTAATACATTTCTGATATAGTCTCAAAATTCTCATCCAAATGTTCTATCACAACCCATGAGTCACCATCACCATATCCATCTCCGAGATTCCAATTCTGAACATGAATTAATGTGTTGTCTTCTTTTAAAATGACACCATTGTTTAATGGTTGAGACTCTTGCGAATCTGATGATCCTCTGTTGATATAATTAACGATAGGCAGAAGTTCAGTTGAATTGTCAAGGTGATCATCTATTTCGTACAATCTGGTATCGTTATATAAATAGCTGTGTGGTTTTTCTACAGAGCGGGTTAATGCTGCTAAATATACCGTATTATGTCTGCTTCTAACCGCAGAAACATATTCTAAATGCGATACTATTGGCATTGTGAATCCTGGTTGATTAATAGCTCTTTTAGCGACAAGATTCAAGTCTTTATCGAAATAGAAGGCTTCTCCGCTTGGATCAAATGAAAAGTCGTCATGATCATAACCATTAGTTTGATAAAGGATATAATGCGAATCTGTTTCAAGCATACTATGTCTTCTATGTCTCCAATAATCTCCATGTCCGCTTTGACACTCTATGCCTTTCATCTGAAGAATTTCACCTTCAAAATTCATCTTGAAAAAGAACATGGAATCATTTTCGGCTTGGTTTGGACTATGAAAAGTAGGACATTTGAAAAACGAGCCTACAATATCACCGTTATTATCAATGAAAGATGTGAACAGATACAAACGTCCACAGTTTTCATTAGGCATAGCATCCCACATAGGGTCAAAACCAAAATTTTCCGTTGTATCAATGGGGAAACTATGTTCATAACTTTCAACGATATTGAGTTCGTCATCTATTTTATACAACCCTAAAATAGCATTTGTAGGAGGATTATCGAAATTCTTGAAATAGTTATCGGACAATCTCTCATGGTCGGGACTGTATGTCATTAATGTAAATAGCTCTCCGTCTTCGTTTTCAAGAATCTGGTTGTAAGATATGGAACAATATGCGGGACGAAAATAATTGTTTCTTACCAACTCAGTTCCATCGGCAGATATTTTTACTAAGCCAGGATGAGGTACAGTTGCATGACCTTCTATTGGTAATTTAAATGGAGAATTAATCACGATACTGCCATCTGATAATTCAATAGCATCTGTAAAATTTCTCGTATATGGAGATTCAATATAACTATCCATGAAGAATTCCCATTCTTGAGAAGAAACAATGTTAATCCTACATAGCAGTAGGAACATAATTGTGGTTTTGTAAATAAACTTTTTCATAGTGATAAATATTTTAATGATTTATTTTTTTGCCGTGATCTTTGAGCCATAAACCTTGAGCTGACATCCAATTCCAAAATTCCAGAGTTCTAAAAATCTAAAGTTCTAAAATTTTCTCAGATATCTTCTGTACCAATCAGTGAAATCTGTGGTTTCTTTTTCTTCCCCACAAATTCCACTGATGTTCACTGATTTCTCAGTTTCTAAGACTCTAAAAAACCGTTGACTGTTGACTGTTGACATTCAAACCAACTTTCAATTTTCAACTTTCAACTTTCAATTCTACTTCACCCACTTCCCTTCCTCAACTTTCAACTTTCCGTTCCCAGTTCCCAACTCCCAAACGTAAGTTCCTCTTTGCCAATTGGAAGCATCCACACTTGTAACATCATCCGTAATCTCTTGTTTATGAACCATTCTTCCCTGCATGTCATAAACCTGCAAGGTGCAGTTGCGTAATGAAGTTCTTATATTCAAAACATCTCCGCCAGGATTAGGATAAGCGACAGCGAGATGCAGGTTATTAGCGTGAGCTTCTTCGATATTGACGAAAGCAGAAGCTGGGAATTTGGTGACAAAATTCCATGACTTGTCTCCATTTAAACTATTTGCATTACCTACAAGTAACAAATCTTCTTCTTTTGTTGATACTATAGAATTTACTTCTATGAAATTACCATCTTCACCGCTTGTGTAATACATTTCTGATATAGTCTCAAAATTCTCATCCAAATGTTCTATCACAACCCATGAATCGTAATTAATTCTGTCACCAAGATTCCAATTCTGTACATAAATCAAAGTGTTATCTTCTTTTAATACAATTCCGTTGTTTAAAGGCTGATGATCTTTTGAATAGCTCACACCTCGTGTGATATATTGTACTATAGGTAAAAGATCGGTTGAGTTATCGAGATTATCATCAATTTCATATAATCTGCTATCATCATACCAATGACTGTTTGGATTTTCTACGGACCTAGCCACTGATGCTAAATATACCGTATTATGCTTGCTCCTTACCACTGATACATATTCCAAAGAAGCGGTTACTGAATTTGCATATCCAGGTTGTCTAATAGCTTTTTTATCGACAAAATTCAAATCTTTATCGAAATACCATGCTTCCCCGCTTGGTATAAATGAAAAATTATAATCATTATGTTCTAATACTTGGTATAAAATATAATGCGAGTCGGTCTCAAGCATGCAGTGTCCTCTATGTCTCCAATAATCTCCATGACCGGTGAGACATTCAATGCCTTTCATCTGAATTATTTCACCTTCAAAATTCATCTTGAAAAAGAACATGGAATCATTTTCAGTCTGATAAGGACTATAGAAAGGTGGACATTTGAAAAACGACCCTACAATGTTGCCTGCATTATCAATAAATGATGTGAAAAGATACAAACGTCCACCAGTTTCGTTCGGCATATTATCCCAATCCGGCAGGGATCCGAAATATTCTGTTGTGTCAATAGGAAT
>JAZNVS010000081.1:0-3959 GCA_045592965.1 Bacteroidales bacterium
AGTAACTTGTACCATCAGCAGATACACCGAAGCGAAAGCCACCGACATCCCGATGATGTTCAGCAGCGAGGAGGCTGTATAACGCCTTAACAATGTGATGAAGTTTTTCCAGAACATACCGATTTAATTTTTAAGTCAACGAGACAACGAGTCTACAAGTCAACGAGTTAATATTTATTTTCAATTTTCATTTCTCCTGTAGAGATGCACGGACGTTCGTCTTCTAAAAATATCTACAAGAGATTCTACCATAATTGTCAATTGTAAATTGTAAATTGTAAACTGTCAATTGTCAATTGTCAATTACATTCTATTCGCGATGTCTTTCACTATGGTTCCGTCGAAGAGGCATATTTGTCGTGTGGCGTATGAGGCGTCGTGTTGCGAGTGTGTCACCATGATGATGGTGGTGCCTTCTCTGTTGAGTTCTTGCAAGAGCATCATCACCTCCTGTCCGTTCTTGGAATCCAAGTTACCTGTAGGTTCGTCGGCGAGGATGAGCTTAGGATTCGACACCAAGGCTCGCGCTATCGCCACACGCTGCTGCTGTCCGCCAGAGAGCTGCTGTGGGAAATGGTCGCAACGATGCGAGATGTTCATCCTGTCTAAAATCTTGTTGACACGCTCCTTACGTTCGTCCGACTTCACTCCCATATAGATGAGAGGCAGCTCCACATTCTCGGAGACAGTCAGCTCGTCGATAAGGTTAAACGACTGAAACACAAAACCGATATTACCTTTACGGAACATCGTCCTGTCTTTTTCTCTGAGATTGCCGACTTCCTGACCGAGCAGAGTGTAACTGCCCGACGAAGGATTATCCAACAATCCTAAGATGTTCAACAACGTGGATTTGCCACAACCCGAAGGTCCCATGACAGCCACAAATTCACCTTCATTAACTTCTAATGAAACGCCATTCAACGCGATGGTTTCAATCTCTTCCGTGAAGAAACTCTTCTTTAAATTTTCTACTTTTAACATACCGATTAGTTTTTAAGTCAACGGACAACAGTCAACAGACAACAGACTTTGTCCACATTTTAAGTTAATATTTATTTTCAATTTTATTCGCTCTCACAGAGACGCAGAGGATCGCGAAGTTTGTTATATTGTTTCTTTGCGTACTTTGCGCCTTTGCGAGAGGTTTAAAGTCGCATCAATGTTTATTGATTCTAATAGGTATCATTGATACGCCTCTACAATTGTTAATTGCAAAATCGTGCCAAAATTTTATATCATTAAATATCAACGATTTAAAATTTCAAGCAAAAATAAAGTGTCAAAAAATTGGACAGTGAGTGTCAAAAAATTGGACAGTTGAAAAAATATTTTCATATTGGATTGTTTGATATATCTAAATTGTTATCTTTGCAGATTAGGAATACAACTCCTAATTTGTCAGAATAAATATAGTATTATGTATAAAAGAGAACTACAAGATTTATTGATTGAACTGAACAAAAAATGGTCTGTCATATCAGTAACAGGACCTCGCCAATCAGGAAAAACCACTTTATGCAAGATGGCATTTCCTGATTATGAGTATATTAACTTGGAGAGAGCTACAACTCTCGCATTGATAAAACAAGATATAGAAGGATTTTTATTGCAATATCCAAACGGATTGATTATCGACGAGGCTCAGAATCTCCCCGAATTGTTCTCGGCACTACAAGTTGTTGTTGATGAAAACAAAGATTACAGATACATATTAAGTGGTAGCAGCGATTTCCTATTAATGCAGAACATCTCACAGACGTTGGCTGGTAGAGTCGCTGTGACGAGACTGTTGCCATTAAGTATAAGTGAGTTGAAAGAAGATGCAAATATTGACACTAATACTCTGATGTGGAAAGGCTTTTACCCTGCTGTATGGGGCGATGGGAAAAGTCCGGACAACGTTTACGACAGCTATGTCTCAACATATTTACAAAGAGATGTAAGACAGATTCTTAACATAAAAGATCTAAGTTTGTTTCAAAAATTTCTGACAATCGTTGCATCAAGAGTTGGGAACGTATTTATAGCTTCATCCATAGCCTCTGAATTAGGAGTTGACTATAAAACGATACAATCTTGGATGAGCATTTTGGAGACTTCATACACTGCTTTCTTACTACAGCCATTTCATCGCAACATAGGGAAAAGACTGACAAAAACTCCAAAGATATATTTCTACGATATTGGTTTAGTATGTCATCTACTTGGCATTGAAAACGAACAACATATAAAGAATCATCCGTTGCGTGGAGCTGTTTTTGAGAATATGGTAGTCTGCGAAATGCTAAAAAGAAGATACAATAAAGGACTTAAAAGCAATCTATATTTTTATAGAGATCAAAGTGCTGAAGTTGACGTAATACAAGAAGAAGCCGGCAGTATCAAAGCATACGAAATCAAATCGGCAGAACGTTTTAATCAAGAATTTACTAAATCGCTGTCTTACGTACAGAAATTGTTAGGAGATGAAATATCATCATCATACATTATATATTCCGGCGAGGAAGAGATAAAATTTAAAAATTTCTCACTGATAAATTATCATAACTTGTAAATATCATCATATTTTCAATTTTCATTTCTCCTGTAAAGACGCACGGACGTGTGCCTCTACAAGAAATCCAACAATAATTGTTAATTGTTAATTGCAAACTGTTAATTGTTAATTGCAAACTGTTAATTGTACATTGTAAACTGTTAATTGCAAAATCGTGCCAAATTTACATATCATTAAATATCAACGATTTAAAAATTTAACTAAAAATAAAGTGTCAAAAAATTAGACAGTGAGTGTCAAAAAATTGGACAGTGAGTGTCAAAAAATTGGACAGTGAGGTGTTAAGAATTATTAACTTTATTTCTCTTGGATTAATGAAATTGTTGTTGTAGTTTTGCGCAGAGAACTTTTAACACAATCTTTATGAAAAATATTAGCAATCCTAATGAATTACAAAGGATAGATTCTTTGTATGAGAATATTTCAAACCTTATCGATAAAGCGAGAGAAAGTGCTTCTAAAACCATAACTACTACAGAAGTATATTGCAAATACGGCATCGGTAAATTCATCATAGAAAATGAATTAGATGGCAAATACAGAGCATCATACGGTAAGAAAATACTAAAAATACTATCAAATAAATTGACGGATAAATTTGGTAACGGATGGTCTGTAGAATCTCTGACACTTTGCAGAAAGTTTTATAGTGTATATTCAAAAATCGTAAACAGCGTTTACGAAATTGGGGATTCACTTACTAATAACCCAACAATTCCTAACTTTAATCTTTCATGGTCTCATTACCTTATTTTAATGAGAATCGAAAATCATGAAGAAAGACAATTTTACGAAATAGAGACATTTAACCAAAATTGGAGCGTAAGACAACTACAACGTCAAGTTTCAAGCAGTCTGTATGAAAGATTAGCTCTGAGCCGTAATAAAGATGAGGTTTTAAGATTAGCTAATGAAGGTCAAACAATTGAGAAACCCACAGATCTACTAAAAAATCCTCTCACATTAGAATTTCTTGGTCTAAAGCCAGATTCTTCATATTCAGAAAATAAACTTGAAGAAATCATCATCAACAAATTACAAATGTTCCTACTTGAATTAGGCAAAGGTTTTCTTTTTGAATCAAGACAGAAACGCTTTACCTTTGACGAAGACAATTTCTACGTTGATCTTGTATTCTATAACAGATTGCTACAATGTTATGTTTTAATTGACTTAAAAACAGATAAATTGACTCATCAAGATTTAGGACAAATGCAGATGTATGTAAACTATTTTGACAGATATATAAAGCAAGAGCACGAAAGACCTACAATTGGGATTCTTTTATGTAAGACAAAGAGCGATTCATTAGTCAAATTAACCTTGCCTAAAGATGCAAACATTTATGCGCAACAATATGCTTTATGTCTTCCTGACAAGAAACTTTTAAAAGAAAAAT
>JAZNVS010000082.1:0-30204 GCA_045592965.1 Bacteroidales bacterium
ACGTTCGCCGTTGTCGGTAAATGCTACCACTGATGGGGTTGTGCGGTGACCTTCGCTGTTAGGGATAACTACAGGTTCGTTACCTTCCATAACTGCTACGCATGAGTTTGTTGTACCTAAGTCAATACCAATAATTTTTGACATAATTTGTTTCTCCTATTTTTATGTTTGTTTTTCTTTTTTTGTTTTCTGACACCGCCTTTGTCAATCATTATGCCAAAAAAATATCTTCGTGTCACGACATAAAAAAAACCACAAAAAAAGTGGTTTTGATTATTCATAATTATTATATGGAATTATTTTTCTGACATCGGAGTCAAAATCGTGACAAAACGACAGAAACGGAATGTGGGAACGGGGACGGGATGTAGGAACGTGTAAAGTCAGTGTCAATGTCGACAGTCAATATCAACGTTGTTGTCATTAGTAAACTCTAAAAAATCCCCACTGAGGATAATCGCGTTCCAGAGTGTTAATGGTAATATCGTTGACCGTAACCATTTTTCTACACACAGAGCGTGACGACAATATTCCCATACCATTTTCTATGTTAGTATATTCTGGCGTATCTTGGATGGCACTTCCTGAATTCTGTATCAATATATAATTGTATAGTTCCTCTCCTGTCGATGTGACAACGACTTCAAAACCCTCAACGATGCGTCTAACAAAATCGGGACTGTTATTAACAATATTATCATCAGCCTGAAGTCTTTTATAGAAATCATTTGGAGTATAATTAATTGACAGCCATTTATCGGCACTACTCCATAACTGTTCGCCAGTACCACTGCCCATAACCCACTTCATAGTATATCTCGTCGTGTCTGTTCCATTTTGAAGGAATTGTTTATAATGGAAATAACCAATCACTTCGTAATATGCAGCCAACTCACCCACAATATTTGGACGCCACTCTATCCTATTTGTCACAGGCGATTCAAAGCTTATGTTGTTATATGGTTTTTTAATAGAAGAACCGCTGATAGTCTTAACCTTAGATGTCAGTTCAACACCATCGTTGCGTTTTACTGTCAGCTGATATTCTTCGTTTTCCTTAAGTTTTCGAGTTGTATAATAAAGAACTTGATTTCTTCCGCTATAGAAAATCGTATTAGGGTCGTATGGCTTATAAACTGACACTGTGTCAAAAACAGCGATGCTCACAGTGTTAGGACTATCAGCGAATTTTCCTTTAAGCTGAACATCTAATTTATAGTCATAATTGCTGGCAGAATAATCAGGTGCTAGTTCAAGAGCATTACCCACAAAAGACTTTGTGATTTTTAAGAAATTAGTGTCAGCATCTACATCAAGATAACCATATACTATTGTAGTCTCATCACCGTCTGTATATATATCTACATCTGTCTCGCATGAACTGAAAACCATCATCGAGAGCATCATTGCCATTAAAAAAATGGTGTTAAATTTTTTCATCGTAAAATAGATTTGAAAGATTGGCAAAGATAATATTTTTTTATATACTTTTGCTCTTTTAAAATAAAAGAAATGTATCTATCGCATAACGTATCTTTAGTGACTACTCATGTGCTTCAGAATATGAAGAACAGAGGTGAAAAGATTGCCATGTTAACCGCATACGATTACTCGATGGCAAAGATTTTAGATGAATCAAATATCGATATTATTTTGGTAGGCGACAGTGCTTCCAACGTGATGGCAGGTTACAAGACCACATTGCCTATCACCTTGAACGAAATGATTTACCACGCCTCATCAGTATGTCGTGCCGTGAAACGTTCCTTCGTCGTTGTCGACTTGCCTTTCGGAACATATCAAGGCAATTCGAAGGAAGCTTTAAATTCTGCTATCCGTATCATGAAAGAATCTGGCGCAAACGCTGTCAAGATGGAAGGCGGACGCGAAATCTTAGAATCTGTCGAACGTATCATCAGCGCAGGAATACCTGTCATGGGTCACCTCGGACTCACACCTCAAAGCATCAATAAATTCGGAACATACGTAGTGCGTGCTAAGGAAGATGAAGAAGCACAAAGACTTCGCGAAGACGCTCTTCTCCTTCAAGAGAAAGGTTGCTTCAGCATCGTTTTGGAAAAGATTCCTGCAGTGCTCGCAACAGAAGTGACACAGTCGTTACGCATCCCTACGATAGGCATCGGCGCAGGTCCTGGTACCGACGGTCAGGTTCTTGTGCTTCACGACATGCTCGGTATCAGCAACGACTTCTCACCTCGTTTCTTGAGAAGATATAACAACCTCTATGACGGTATCAAGAACTCCGTCCAGGCTTACATCAACGATGTGAAAGACTTCAACTTTCCTAACGAAAACGAACAATATTGATTTTCAAGATGAGAAGACCAATAAAAGATAGAGTCTTATACGAAGACAATCACCTCATTATTGTCAACAAACTCCCTGGAGAGATAGTGCAGGGCGACAAAACTGGCGACGTTTGTCTATTAGATGATGTGAAAGAATACATCAAGGAGAAATACGACAAGCCTGGTAATGTGTTCGCAGGTCTTGTCCATCGCATCGACCGTCCTGTCGGCGGCGCTGTCATCTTCACAAAGACAAGCAAGGCCTTAAGCAGGATGACACAGAAGATACAAAGCCGCGAATTCAGTAAGACATATCTCGCGATAGTGAAGAACAGACCTCCCAAAGACGCTGACGAGTTGTCGGACTTTATGGTTAAGAACGAGAAACAAAACAAGTCGTATGTCGTGAGTTCCAACACAAAAGGAGCTAAGTTGGCGCAGTTGAGATACCGTGTTATTGCTTCTTCCGACTCGTATTATCTCCTCGAGGTTGAACTAATCACTGGACGTCATCACCAGATAAGAGCACAATTAGCTCACATGGGATGTCCTATCAAAGGCGACTTGAAATACGGTTACCCGCGTTCTAACCCCGACGCTTCAATATGTCTCCACGCGTATAAGATCAGGTTCGAGCATCCAACGCTGAAGACTCCCGTCGAGGTTGTCGCACCAAAACCTGAAGGCACGCCGTGGGAGTTTTTTGAAGTTGAAAGTTGATAATTGAGAATTGAAAGTTAAATATCCATATTATAGAGTTGTGTCAAATTGACATAACTCTACTTAGCAACTTAGCGACTCAGCATCTTTAAAAAACACCACAATAAATTCAAGAATATTTCGTATTTTTGTAAGCTAATTTAATATTTATGTACGCGCTATTTAAGAAAGAAATAAGCAACTTCTTAAACTCACTTATAGGAATCATGGTGATAGTGGTTTTCCTGCTCATCACTGGCTTGTTCCTCTGGGTTTTTCAAAACGATTTTAACATAATGACTTTCGGCTATGCCAACCTCGACAGTCTCTTCATCTTGGCTCCATGGGTATTTTTATTTTTGGTGCCAGCTGTGACAATGAGAAGCTTCGCCGAAGAAAAACGTACCGGGACGATAGAGATGCTGTTCACCAAGCCTTTGTCAGATTGGCAGATAGTACTCGGAAAATATTTCGCTGGCGTGTCATTGGTTCTCTTGGCGCTCTTGCCAACACTCATCTACTTCTTCTCCGTCTATCATCTCAGCATGCCTGTCGGTAATGTCGACAGCGGAGGAATATGGGGTTCATACATCGGATTGTTTTTCCTTAGCGCGTCATTCGTCTCGATAGGATTGTTCTGTAGCTCCGTAACCAACAACCAAATCCTCGCCTTCTTGCTGTCGGTCTTCTTATGCGGATTTTTATACATCGGATTCGACATGATTTATTCGATGGCTTTATTCGGGAAAGTAGATTTATTCATACAACATCTCGGAATATCATCGCACTATGGCTCTCTTAGCCGCGGCGTTATCGACACTCGCGACGTGCTTTATTTCCTGAGCGTGATTGTGTTGTTCTTATCAATGACCAAGTTAGTTTTATCAAGTCGTAAATGGTAAAGGAGGTGATGATGAAAAACGAACGTAAGAATCTAAAGAAAAGTCAGATAATAACTTTTGTAATCACAGTAGCTATTATCGTTCTTGTCAATATTATAGGTAATTTTATCTACACGCGTTTCGACCTCACCAGCGAGAAACGTTACACTCTCTCCGACACCACAAAAGAAATCTTGAAAAACCTCAACGACTATGTTTATATCAAGATTTATCTTGAAGGCGAGTTCCCAGCTGGTTTCAAGAAATTAAGAAAAGAGACTAAGGAGATGCTCGATGAGTTCCGCGCCTACAGCAAATTCGTCGATTACGACTTCATCAACCCTTCTGAAAGTAACGACGCAGCCGAGCGAAACGAGACCTATAAACTACTCTATCAGAGCGGACTCAACCCAACAGAACTTTCTATCCAGACTAAAGACGGCGCACAGCAGATTGTAATATGGCCAGGCGCTATAGTAAGCTACAGGGACAAGGAATTGGCTCTCGACCTGCTCGACACACAAATAGGAAAATCGTCGGAGACAGCGTTGAACAACTCGGCACAAAACCTCGAATACAAACTCATCAGCGCGATAAAAGACCTCACTCAACTGACAAAGCCGAGAATCGCTTTCATCGAAGGTCACGGCGAACTTAACGAAGATGAGGTTTACGACATAACTCAAAGTCTCTCCAAGAAATACTCGGTGAAAAGAATCGCCCTCAACGAACAGATAACATCCTTAAACAAAAGAACCGAGAAACAAGACAGCAGCATCATGATTACCTCTAACTACGAGGCTATCATCATCGCTAAGCCTACAAAACCTTTCTCAGAAAAAGACAAGTTCATCATCGACCAATATATTATGAGAGGCGGCAAGGTATTGTGGCTCATCGACCCTGTCTTTGCTACTATGGACAGTCTCCAAAGTTCAGAGTCGACAATGGGCAACACCCTCGACATAAAACTCGATGATATGTTCTTTAAATACGGACTACGACTCGAAAAGAACCTCCTCCTCGACTACAACAGCGCTGCCATAGCACTTCGCACAGGTCAGATGGGAGGTCAGGCTCAGATAGAATACTTCAGATGGTATTATTTCCCTCTGCTCAACGCAGCGTCAAACAGCAATATCGTCAAGAACATCAACCCTATCAAAGCTGATTTCGTCAGTTCTATAGAACCTGTCATCTCAGATTCCGACGTACAGAAAATACCGTTACTAAAGACATCGGACTACACCAAGGTATCAGCAGCACCGGTATTTATCTCTCTCAGCATGCTGCGTCAGGCTCCTGATCAGCGTATGTTCTCACAGAAAGGACAAA
Source organism: Bacteroidales bacterium (assembly GCA_045592965.1). GTDB lineage: Bacteria > Bacteroidota > Bacteroidia > Bacteroidales > F082 > Limimorpha. The sequence goes on from JAZNVS010000082.1 coordinate 5,225, forward strand.
ACGTGGCTTATCTCCTAAATGGAACATTCGAATCGCTTTACGCCAACAGAATGACAGCTGGCATAACAGAGTCGAAGGAAATTGGCTTCAAGGAAGTCAGCGAACCAACATCAATGATTGTCGTCGCCGATGGTGACATCATCAGAAACCAATTCCATATTCCCAAAGGTTATCCTCTCCCTCTCGGCTTCGACCAATACACACAGATAACATACGGTAACAAAGAGTTTATCGAAAACGCAATCAGCTATCTCGTCGACGGCGAAGGTCTCATCGGAATTAGATCGAGAGAACTTAAGATACGTCTCTTAGATACCAATAAGATAAACCAAAACACTATGCTTTGGCAAGTCGTTAACGTGGTGCTTCCAAGCGCAATAATAATAGTGTTCGGATTCATCTTGGCAATAATCAGAAAAAGAAAATTCACTAAATAAATAATTATATGAAAAAAAATCGTCTTGCAATAATCATAACAATAATTCTTATCGTCGTAGCAGGAACATTGCTGTTCAATAACAGATACTTATCGAGCCTGCGTGGCGAGGCTTACGACTTCACGGTGCGCGACACTGCTTCTGTGACACGTATGTTCTTCGCCGACAAGAGAGGCAACCAGGTTCTTCTCTCTAGAACAGAAAGCGGATGGAAAGTCAACGACACCTACGACGCTCAACCTATTATGATTGACAACATACTCTACACCTTAGACAGATTAAGAATCAAGAGACCGGTGTCGCTTGCTGCACACAACAACGTCATTACGAGTATGGCAGGTACCAATACCAAGGTTGAGATTTATCAGATTGTTCCAAGAATCAACTTATTTAATAAGGTGAAACTTTTCCCACACGAGAAACTTACTAAAGTATTCTACATAGGTGACGTCACTCAAGATAACAACGGCACTTACGTCTTGAAAGAAGGCGCCGACAAAGCTTATATCGTTCACCTCCACGGTTTCAGAGGATTCATCAGTTCACGTTTTTCTGCCAACCCAGAAGACTGGCGCGACCACAAGATTTTTTCATATAACATAAAAGACATCGAGTCGGTGGAACTCGAGTTCAACAATAAAGCAGAGAAGAGTTTCGTGATAAACACAAGAGGCGACTATAATTATGAGATGACGCATCTCGATGGCTCAGCGATAGATTTCGACACCATCAGAGTGATAAGTCTGCTTAACTCATTCAAAGACGTACGTTTCGAGGCATTCCTTACCGACATAGCAAAGTCACGCCGCGACTCCATTATCGCTTCTCCTTATCAAGAGAAACTCACACTTAAAACAAAAGACGGCAAAGAAAACGTAGTAAGGACTTACACTATGAAAATCAATGCCGACGCTTTTGGATTTGTTGAAGAAGACTGGGACGACGACCCTGACCACAAATATGCTTATTTAGAAAACACCGACGAACTCGTGATGATACAAGACTTCGCTTTCGGCAAACTACTGAATCCAGCGGAATATTATAAGAAAGGTTACGTAGAACCACAACGACTCATACATATTGAAGAATTGGAAGAGATTCCAAGCATGAGTTTTTGAGATGTATAAAAATGATGAAAACGTTTTCATCAAAGTTATTTCATTTATCTGATATACATTATTTTACAAGGATTCTACCAACTATTTTTGTCTATTATACCAAAAAAAGAGCTCCTATTTCTAAGAGCTCTTTAACCTTTAGACATTAGTCTTTCGACTTTAGTCAGATTTATTCAATGACAATTTTCTGTGTCTTCATCGTATCGCCTAAGACTTTAACGAAGTAGATTCCACCTGGGAGGTCGGAGACGTTGATGCTTCTGCTGCCGCTGAAAGCGAACTTTCTTACTTCTTGTCCTTGAGCATTCAAAATCAAAACGCTTAACTTACCCTTTTCATAATCTGATGAGAAGTTGAGTGTTGATGTTGCTGGGTTAGGGAAGATATTGACGTTATAGCTTACGTAGTTTTCATTGACAGGAACACATCCGCCATTGAGTACCGTTACGTTATTACTATATGAAACGACTTTTCCAGAAACTCTTAAGACAGGATTATCAGGCGAATCGCATTTTGGACATGAATTCTGTCCGTCGGCGCAGTCAGGATAGTTAGGGTGACATTCGTCGATATATGTAGGATCGAACTCGTAGAAGATGTTAGCTCCGTTGTTGATATAATTTGAGAGATCGTAGTCCCATACCATTGCGATGCTGCCTGGGCACCATCCCGAACGTTCGTAAGTCCATGTTCCTGCTTGAGGCTGACATCCTGCTGGGTTAGGATTACATGTTCTCCACAAATGTTGATCACCTATTTTACTATTATTTACGTTGACATTATGAGTTGCTTCATAGAATTCGGCTGCGTTGCCTGTGTTGTAGGTTCCGTTGGTACCGCTGCTCCAGTTGTGTCCTGTTGTAGTGAGTTTTAATTTGGCAGCTTCGGTGTTTTCGTCGAATTCATAATCAACTTCAGGAACTGGTTGTTGGTTGGCGTAGTCGCCGAATGAATATATGTTGTACCATATTTCGTCTACGTTTACATAGTCATATTGAGGTTCGCCTTTTGTCATGTCGAAAGTAAGAGTTGGCATATAACCTGATCCGTCCCATGATTCGAAGTAGAGTTCAAATTCGACGAGACCTTGGAGTACTGAAGAGAAGTCTGTAACGTCTAAGTTATCTTCACATTCAACGCCGAAAGGAGTGATGTAGCGGAAGAGTTCCATCCATTCGCCGCGGTAGTTTCTGACTTTCACACCACCTACACGGTCGTATGGGTCGCAGTCGCCGTTTATACAGTTGTGGTAATATTGTGCTATAATATTGTTGAAAGCACCTACGTGAGTTGGCATTTCGTAGTTGCCTTTAGCTGAATGAACAGAAGGTGTACATTGAAGGTCGCCATCGAAAGCTGTGACACTTAAGTCGGCAAATTCGTTAGTCACAGTGAATGATGATGATTTTGTTGTTACGTTACCACCTGTTGTTGTGACTGAGATTGTCATATTATAATCACCATATTCTGATGGTGTCCAATAACCATAGAAGTAACCGTTTTCAGCGTCGTTAGGATAGTCGGTTACTAATGTGATTTCTTCACCGTTGACAGTAGCTGTCACCTCTTCGAAATGAAGAGCATCGGCATGTTCCACGATGAGACTTGCATTCAATATTATTGGTTTCAATTCTGGGAGATAAACCAAAGAACCGTCGTAAGGACGACGAATTGTAATGTCGGTTTGATAAGCTGTGTGGTCAATAACTTGGAAAGTTTTCACTACGTCTGGAGCAGCGAGCCATTCGTCGTTACCAGCTTGAGTAGCTTTCAAAGATACAGTACCAGTTTCTCCTGTAAGAGTTAAAATGTTACCATCTATTGTAGCAGGACCGCTTATCATCTCGAAAGAAACTGGAAGACCAGATGTTGAAGTAGCTTCTAAAGTATAAGGAGGATTGATGGTTAATTGTTTTGGTATGTCAGGCATATTGATATATTGGACGTTGCCTTCTGGCATTTGACGTACGAGGAGGTTGTCGAAGCCGCCTGTACCGCCTTGGCAGTGGTAGAATATAGCGTCCCACATTTTATTGTCGTGCATATCGCCTGAGTTAGGAGTGACTCCCATATTGAGTTCGGTAGCTTCAGCGAGTTGCATCCATTCGCCCCAGTTGCTGCCGTCGAAGTCTTTAACGAAGACTGTCAAGGAGCCGGCACCGTTGTGACCTGAGAAGTCGAACGACATCTTATATCTTGCCCAGCCTTCTTGTTTGTAGTTAGATACGAGAACTTCAGTTCCGTCGGCGAGCATGATGTTAGGATGGTTTTCCTGTCCGTTGGCGCCAGCCACTCTGAGGTAGACACCGCCATCGCCATCTGTCATTCCTTGGAGGACGTGACCATCGCCGTTAGCATCAAAACCAACGCCGGCATAGTTACCCCACCATGCAGGATAGATGTCGAACTCCATGTCGATGATGCCACCGTTCTTGAAGTTAAAGTTGAAATTGCTTGTAGCTTTACGAGTTGCTGTTCTACCAACGCCAGCACCGCCGTAAGGATAGAATACCGCCACGCTTTCGTCTGGCGATAACAATCCGTCTGCAGTATAGTCGACATCGAAGTCTTGTGAAGAGCCAGCTGTCTGATAGTGTGTAGCCCAGCTGTCTTGTCCGTTGAGACATTGTGTACCTGTAGTGTAGTTATTGAAATCAATAACGAACTCTTCTTGTGCGTTAACCATCGTTAAGCACAACATCATTGATAATGTTAAAAATAATCTTTTCATTTCAGTATAAATTTAGTTAATTAATATTATTCCATTCCATCCACCATACCTTAGTTTCTCTTGTGTCGCCATGAGTCATTTTACTTACTTGATCGTTGTAGTTGTCGTAGTTGTAAGTAACTTCCGATTGAGGGTAAGGTAATCTGTAGGTTACGAGTTTCTGATGGTCGATTGTTGTAGGTGTTGTAGCTTCGTTGTCTTTTGTACGACGAGCCAAACTCCATGCTTCATTAGGCTGGCGGAACAAGTCTAACCAACGTTGTTGATAGATAAATTCTAAGTAAGCTTTTTCATCGTAAGCGAAGTCAAGGTTGTTGTAAACCATTTCGTTGAAAATTTTTGAAGCGTATGCATAAGAGACTGAATACAAGTCGCCGTCGTCTAATATTTTTTGGAGGTCTTCATATATATATTTATATGTAGCGTCAGCTCCGTTTATAGGGAGTTGCATCCATAATAATAAGGAGTATTCAATACCTTTTCTGATGAGTTCGTCAGACATCATTCCGATACCTCCAGGCACTATGCCTTTAATCATCATTTCAGCTTTGATGAAGTAAACTTCAGCAGGGCTCATCATGATTTGAGGAACGAATACATGGTCGCGGATGAGATAGAAGTTGAAAGGAGAATACAAGCAAGCAGGACCTTTAAATCCGTAGTTTTTGTCGCGAGCTGATGAGTAAGGGGTGCCGCCTTCTGTAGGAGTGTTTTCATCTCTTATCTGAGGGAATGCTCTCCACGCGCCTTCTGGATAGTTGGCTGTCTTGTTGTTTGTATCGAAGAAGACATAGACTCTAGGGTCGAAGATTTCATTATCGACAGAGTCGGTAGGTTTAGACATCTGAGCGAAAACAGTCTCGCCCATTCTTAAATTCTTGTGTTCACGGAATGACCAACCTTGATCACCGAACTGGCTTCCGAGAGCTTGCGGCCATAATGCAAAAGCACCGCCGACGTAATAATAATCATCGATAGCAGGTTTGTTGAAAGCTGTCTGTAATAATGTGTCAGCAAAAGCAGGGTCCTTGTGATGCATTCTCATACCATGACGTAAAATCAAAGAGTTGGCTATTTTAGCCCATTTGTTGTAATTGTTTTGATATAGCACGTCGTAAGCACCTAATGAATAGTATTGGTTTCCGAGAGACGTTGTTGTTGCACCGCTGTTCAAGATTTCTCTTGCCCAAACTAATTCTGTCAACAAAGTCTTATATATTGATTCTTGGCTATCGTATTTTGGCTTTCTGTTACTTTCAGTGTCATACCAGATGTAACCAGCTTCAGAGTAAGGTATGTCGCCGAACATATCGGTAACTTTGAAAGTCTTGTATGCTTCGATGATTGTAAGCTGAGCTCTTACCTTATCGTCGATTTCATTGTCGCCGCTTGTTGTACACATCTCATCCAAGCGTTTGTCAATGTCGTGGATGTTAGCGAGAGCGAGATAATAATTGTTCCACACAGCGTCGACGCCGATGCTTGTGTTACCCCAGCCTTCTGTTGTCAGAGCACCGAGTTCTGTTTCAGGATAGAAAATCTCGTTGTTGAGATAGAACTGTTCATCCCATGTCCAGCAGAGGCTGCTAACCACGCCGTTGAAGAGAGGTCCGATGTCGGTGCCGGTAGGACTCATTGGGTTTTTATTCATTTCCTCGAAGCCATTGGTACAAGATCCGAAGACTAAAGAGCATGCGACTGCTGTTGTCAAGAAAATATTTCTAATATTTAAAATGTTCTTTTTCATAATAAAATTCCTTCCATTAAATTAAAGACCGAATCTGAGTGAGAATATAAATGAACGTGTCATTGGGAATGAGCCGTATTCGAGGCCCTGAGCGTTACCTGTTCCCAAAGTACCTTCTGGGTTAATGTTATCTGGCAATGACTTGTAGAAGTAGAACAAGTCGCGGCCTGTCACTGAGATAGAAGCATTTTGGAACACTTTAAGTTTCTCTATTATTCTGCTTGGGAAGTTATAGCTGAGTGTTATCTCACGCATTTTAATCCATGTGTTATTTAAGATGCCAGGTGTTGAGATGTAGTTACCCCAGCCGCCGAAGTTAGGCATATAATTATAATAGTAGTGTACCACCTGTTGATTTTCTGTCACCTCACCTGTTTCTGGGTCGACATAGACGCCAGGGAGTACGATACCATAGTTACCCAAGAAGTTGCCTTCTGCGTCATAGAGAGGCAAGCCGTTACCTTCGCGTTCGAAGAGTGTCTCGTTGCTTTGACCTGTCTGCATTGCGATGACGTAAGATCCGCAGTATATTTCACCGCCGAGTTTAGCATCTATCAAAGCATAGACAGAAAGGTTCTTGTAGTTATATTTCAAGTTGATACCGCCTGTTACCCATGGGGCGCAGTTACCTACAGGGACGCGTTGGTTTGTCTTGAGATATTCTGTACCAGCAGCGTTAAGAAGTGGCAGTGGGTTGCCGTTATCATCATAGAAAGGACCAACGACCTCGCCATTGACTTCTGTTTGATATACATAATCCCAGCCGTAGATTGTACCATATTGTTCGCCTTCTTGAACAGCGATAGCAGGACCATTAGAGCCCCATACTTCTGATAAGATATACATATCGGCACCGCCTAAGTCAACGATGCGGTTTGTGTTTCTAGCAAAGTTCAAACCTACTTGGAGGTAGCTGTTAGGTTTTTGGAATACATTATAGTTGATGATAGCTTCAATACCTTTGTTAGTAACGACACCAGTGTTGATACGGGCGCTGCTTGAACCTGACGATACTGCCATTGGTGAAGCGAGGATTTGATCCCATGAGTAGATGTCGTAATAAGTGAAGTCCATATTGACTTTATCCCAGAAACCTATGTCGAGACCGACTTCAAAAGAACGTTGGCGTTGTGGTTTCAATTGGATTGGAGGTACTTGTGATGGGAGTGTTGACATCAGCTGACCGCCGAAGGAACCTGTGTTATAGGTGAAGTCTAACTGATATGGATTGTCGTCGCTAGCCGTCATGGCAGCAGAACCTCTTACCTTCAAGAAGCTGATAGCACCCCAGTTGATTTTGAAAGCTTCTGTCGCGATGAAGCTCAAAGTTGCTGATGGATAGAAGTAGCTGTTATTATACATTGGCAATGTTGACGACCAGTCATTTCTTCCTGTCAAGTCTAAGAAGAGGAAGCTTTTATATGATAAGTTCAAGAAACCATATAATGAGTTGACTTGTTTCTCATATCGTGACTCGCCAGGGAGCATATTTGTGGTGATAGGGTTAGCGCCGCCGCTGAGGAAGTTGTAGAATGTATATAAGTCAGCGAAAGCCCATTGACCTGTACCAGCCCACATGCCGTAGGTGTTTCTGTAGTAACGTTCACCACCGAAAGAGAGTCTGGCATTCCACATAGAGCCTAAAAGATAATCCTTATGAGCTGTGAATAAGAAGTCAGCATCTAAAGTGTAGTCTCTTGTCATGTTTTGTTTGTAGTAACCGCCGGTCATACCATCAGCTGCAGTAGCTTTGTTTTTTGTTTCATATTGGTCTAAGCTGAAGTCGAGAGCTGCTTTACCAGCGAAAGTCAACCAGTCGGTGATGTCGTAGGTAAGACGGAGAGAACCGTAAGCCTTGTCGCGGTCGAGTGTTGTGTTGTTGTTATAGAAACTCCAGAATGTGTTAGAGTTAATATATTGGAAAGGATAGTTACCCCATTCTGTCATAGAGCCGTCGGCTTGTTCATATTCTGTCGACTCGATGCCTTGCCAGCTTCTTGGCCAGCTGTAGAGAAGACCTTTGTTGAAGTTGCTGTATGACTCGCCGAGGACAGGAGAGTTAAGACGATGATAATCGAAGTAAGTGAAAGAGATGTCAGCCTTAATCTTTTCAGAGATGTTAAGCATAGAACCTACGTTGAATGTTGTTTGGCTGAGGTTACAGTTATCGATGATAGCATCGGAGCGGTCGTCGGTGACAGAGACTCTGATAGAGCCGAAGTCGCCAGCGTTTTGGAAGGAGATGTTGTTAGTGAATGAGTGAGCATTCTTATACAACATGCTGAGGTTGTCTGGCTGAGGAGAATAAGCTCTGTAGGAGCTATCCCACCAAATCATCTCTGTTCCGTCCATGACAGGTCCCCAAGAGACGGCACCTCCGTAGTAACCGAATGTCGTGTTTGTCGACACGCCTTCTGGACCGTTATCTGAGTTATAGTTACCGTTGTAGACATAGTTACCTGTTGCAGGGTCTAATGTCAATGTAGGAGTCATGAAAGATACAGGACCACCTGCTCCATATTTGTTTTGTACGTCACGATAGCCATAAGGAGTTGTCAACTTATAAGTTGAAGAGAAGTCGATACCGAGACCTTGTTGTTTCTTACCTTTCTTTGTTGTGATGAGCACCACGCCGTTACCGCCACGTGAGCCGTAGAGAGCTGCAGCGGTAGGTCCTTTCAAGATGTTAAGGTCTTCGATGTCTTCTTGGTTGATGTTGTTAAGAGCAGTACCCCAGTCTTGACCGCCGTCCCAACCAGTGACGCCGCCTTCGTTAGTCATAGGGACACCGTCGACCACGATAAGTGGCTGGTTGTCGCCGAAGATACTGTTGTTACCACGGATAACAATACGAGATGAACCACCTGCTACACCGTCGCCTGTGATAATCTGAACACCGGCAGCACGACCACTCAAAGAGTTGATGACGTTGTCGCTACCAGAACGTGTCAAGTCTTCACCGCTGATGTCTTCTGTTGCATAACCTAATTCTCTCTTCTGACGTTTGATACCCAAAGCTGTAACCACAACATTATCCAACATCATGGCGTCGGTCTTCATCACCACGTCAATTTTGTTTCTACCCTGGACCGCGATATTCTGCGTTTGATAACCAACGTATGAGAACATCAATGTGTCGTTGGTTCTGACACTGATAGAGTAATCACCATCGATACCAGTGGCTGTACCCTGAGTTGTGCCTTTAACTTGAATTGTAACACCCGGCAAACCATAGCCATCCTCTGCTGATGTAACATAGCCGGAAACTTTAATATCCTGTGCTTTAAGGCTAATACCCAAAGCAAGGAAAAGGATTAAGAAAAAGTAAACCTTCCTCATATCAAATACATTTTAATTTTCGAAAATAAAACTCTACAAAAATATAATAATTTATAACATAAGTCAACCAAAGTTTTTAATTTTGTAAAAATTTAAATGTAAAAATATGGCTAAGACGAAGACTGTTTTTTTCTGTAGAGAATGTGGCAATGAATCGGCGAAATGGATAGGACACTGCCCTGGATGTGGCGCATGGAATAGTTATGTGGAAGAGAGTGTTGTGGTAGGTAGAGACAGCAAGTCTGTGAAGAAAAATGTCATAGCGGAGATGAAGTCGAAGCCTATCCTCGTTCAGGAAATAAGCAGCGCTACCACGCCTCGCATCAACACGCTCTGTGAAGAGTTAAACCGTGTGCTCGGCGGCGGATTAGTGCCTGGCTCACTCATACTGCTCGGAGGCGAACCCGGAATAGGGAAGTCAACGCTGCTGCTACAAGTCGCTCTTAACCTCAAAGACAAAAAGATACTTTATGTGTCAGGCGAAGAGAGCGCTCAGCAGATTAAGATGCGCGCCGAACGCATAGGTATAAAAAACGAGAACTGCCTCATACTAACCGAGACCAACACCTCCGAAATAGTAAAGCATTTTGAAGACTCCAAACCCGACATCGTCATCATCGACTCTATACAAACACTCGAATCCACATCGGTGGAAGCTACGGCTGGCAGCATAAGCCAGATACGTGAGACAGCAGCCGAGATGAATAAGATGGCGAAAACTTATCACGTGCCTACATTCCTCATCGGTCATATCACCAAAGACGGAAGCATAGCAGGACCAAAAATCCTCGAACATATAGTCGATACCGTCATACAATTTGAAGGCGACCGTCATTATGGTTTTCGAATCTTAAGAACAGTAAAAAATCGTTTCGGTTCATCTTCCGAGTTAGGTATCTTTGAGATGAATGCCAACGGCTTACGCGAGGTAAGTAATCCGAGTGAAATCTTATTATCGCAGAGAGAAGAGAACGTGAGCGGAATAGCTGTGGCAGCGACTTTAGAAGGGCTGCGACCTATGATGATAGAGACGCAGGCTTTGGTCAGCACTGCGGCTTACGGAACGCCACAACGCAGCTGCACGGGCTTCGATACGCGACGGCTCAATATGCTGCTCGCAGTGCTTGAGAAAAGAGCAGGTTTCCGCCTCGCCACCAAAGACGTCTTCCTTAACATTGCCGGTGGAATCCGTGTCGACGACCCGGCTATAGACCTCGCCGTGATGGCAGCGGTGCTATCATCTAACGAGGACATCGCGATTAATAACAGATACGCCTTCGCTGCCGAGGTGGGACTCTCTGGCGAGATACGCTCTGTCAACAGAGTGGAAGCCAGAATAGCAGAAGCCGACAAACTCGGCATGGAAAAGATATTCATCTCCAAATACAACTGCCGCGGACTCGACACCTCCAAATACAATGTCGAGCTTGTGCCGCTTGCTACAATTGGAGACCTTATTAGAAGCCTTTGAGATATCAAGTCTCTGTGTCACATAATTGCTGTGTCACAAAGTTGCCGTGTGGAATAAATAAAGATTTATTAAATGTATATCAATTAGTTACTCCCCAAAAATTTCTTTTTATAATAATAATAAAGTTTGGAAAATAACGTGAGTTCGATATAAGGAACTATCAAATAATCAAGCAATAATCCTCATCAGATGAAATCTAATCCTAAAAAGGTGACAGATAATAAACAGGTGATGAAGCGTTAGCGGAATCTCAACTCAAAATGCACCAAGCGACTCAGCGACTCGGTGACTTGATGACTTTAAAAAACATCTCCAGTTTCCTCTCCCAAACTAACACCAACGACATTGCCCAGCGGGAAAGAAGCATCCAGAGATAAGAGCCTCCTACCGCCGCGAATAGAAGTAAGTCTTCTAAGTTACTATGAGATATTCCTATATGATGATTCAAGAGGTCATTTTCTTCTTGTGTTGTCTCCCCTTTCTCAGCTTCATCTATCATGATACCTGCTCCGTAGGCAAGTCCTAAGGTGTTGGAGATTAACCATAACAAGGCTGTCTTTGGCGACAAACCGAAGAATATCATCACTGGTTTAAGAAACTTCGAGATGTATTCTATGATGCCAAATTCCGTCAAGACTTTTTGCAATACTGACAACGAATAAATCAATACTGCCATAATAATGAGATTCTTCAATGTCCTGAAGAACCAGTCTTTCAACATCATGACAAATGTCAACTCTTCCGCTACGCTGTTTGTCGTAGCAACGGTTTCATAACTACCTGGCATTATCTTATTTAAGACCCAAGCCAAAATGAAAGCCGACAATGTCCTGACAGCTACCATCCTCACTACAGAAGAACCCGTCTTATGCTGTACCGTCGTCTCGACAATCATATTATGCGAACAAAGCACCATCACCGATAATATCGTCGCGGCACGTGTGCTTAAGTCTAAGGTCGTCATCACAGCGATAGCAGAATAGCAGTTGACGAAATAACCGGATACGTATGCAAGAGCAGCCTCGCCAGGAAGTCCGAAATGTGAGAAGATAGGATTAAGAAACTGTGAGAGCCATTCTATGACTCCAAAAAATTGAAGCAACATTATGGCGAAAGAGATAGACACCATAATCTTGCTCAACCATTTGATAGTCTTGAACGCTGGCTCCCAAGCTATCTTCACACATTTTATAAAACGCTGCATCTTAGGAATAACAGTTCAAATTGTTAATAACTAGAATCCTATAGTGCATTTTAAACTTATGACGTATGATTTCCCATTGATTTCTGAAGTTGAGTCAGAAAACACCGAGTAGTCCGTATAATGTACCTCCTCTTTTGTATCGATGCAGTTATCCGGACCGTACATAAACTCAACACCGAAAGACATATCGTTTAATACAACACCCAACTCTGGAGCGACGAAGAAACCTTTATAATATTCGTTTTGACGAGTGAAGAAATAAACATTAGGATCATTTATCTCTCCGTCTCTGTATGAGTATTCATATTTTGCTCTCTTTATTGGACTTAAAAGACCTGCACTAACGCTATAATAAGGAGTAACACCACCTTTATTTTTCAAAATATTACCTCTCACGTTTACGAAGACTGGCAATTCCAATGAGAAATCGGAATATACTTGATATTCACTGCTCTCTCTGTAATTGTACCATATACCTGTACCAGCGCCTAAAGCCACATGCTCATTGATACAGTAGCTAACCAAACCTCTCAATGACATCGATGCATTATGTGACTGATTCATACCAGCCGACATATCAATCAAGAAAGAAGTTTCTTGTGCATAAGAAACGCCACCTAAAATAAATAGGCAAAAAAATAATGACAATAGTTTTGTTTTCATAGGCAAATAACATTTAAATTAAGTACCCGCAAATATAATTATTTTTAATTAAAAACCGTATTTTTCTCGAAAAATAATTCTTATCTTTGCCACACTATGGAACTAAATGAGCATTTTGAAAATCAGAAGCATGAGTGGGAGTCGGCATTACAAGTGAACGCTCCTACCGAACAGCCTATACAGGTCAATCCTAAGGCTTTAGAAAGAATGATGGCAAAACGTCAGAAGATGTTGCCTCTCGAAGATTATGTCGCTGGTATTCTCAAGGGCGACATTGTCATTTTGAGCAAGGCCATCACCTTGGTTGAAAGTTCATTGCCTGAGCATCAGAAGATGGCGCAGGACATCATATCGGCTTGTCTTCCTTATTCAGGCAACGCCATACGTCTCGGCATCACCGGTGTTCCTGGAGCGGGAAAGAGCACCTTCATCGAGTCCCTCGGCATGGAGCTGAGTCGCAAGGGACATCGTCTCGCAGTACTCGCCATCGACCCTAGCAGTCAGCGTTCCAAGGGCAGTATCCTCGGCGATAAGACACGTATGGAAGAACTGTCGCAACAACGCAACGTCTATATACGTCCTTCCGCATCGGCAGGCACTCTCGGCGGCGTGGCACGTAAGACTCGTGAGGCAATAATATTATGCGAGGCAGCAGGCTTCGACACTATATTCGTAGAGACCGTAGGCGTAGGTCAGTCGGAGATAGCAGTATATTCTATGGTAGATTTCTTCCTCCTTATATTAATAGGTGGAGCCGGCGATGAGCTGCAAGGAATAAAACGCGGCATCATGGAGATGGCTGACGGCATCGTAGTCAACAAAGCTGATGGTGACAACGTGCAAAGAGCCAACCGTGCTATGGCAGAAGTCAAAAATGCGGTACACCTCTTCCCTCTCGCCGAATCGGGACAGCCTGTCAACGTGATGACATGCTCTGCACTCACACATCACAACGTGCCTGAGGTCTGGCAGATGGTGACAGAACACGTAGAGAACATCCGCAAGTCGGGTTACCTCGCTAAGAAAAGAGCCAAGCAAGACGTACAGACAATGTTCGACAGCATAGAACAGACTTTACGCAGCGACTTCTACGAGAACAGCCTGATAAAAGATATGATAACATTGACAGAGAACGACGTCAGAGAGAAAAGAGTCAGCGCATATATAGCAGCACAAAATCTCTTGGATGCTTATTTCAATGTGTTGAAAAAATAAAAATACAAATATTGTTTTCATACAATTTTTTTAACTAAGTTTGTACGGATTTTACTAAACTGATTTTATTTAAAAATTTCATAAAAAAAAGATATGAACACAAACATTCAAATGAACCCTAACTCGCTGGTTCAATATTTGCAAAAACCAGCTCGCGAATTTACAAAGCAAGACATCATTCGCTACTGCGAAGATAACGATGTTGAATTCATTAACTTCCACTATTGCGGTTGGGACGGCAAACTCAAGACTCTGAACTTTGTCATCCAAAGCGTCGACCACCTCGACAACATCCTCTCAGCAGGTGAACGCGTCGATGGTTCAAGCTTGTTCCCATTCATCGAAGCTGGCAAAAGCGACCTCTATGTTGTTCCTAAGTTCAGAACAGCATTCCGCAACCCATTCTCAGAAATCCCAACAGTTGACCTCCTCTGCTCATTCTATGACCGCGAAGGCAACCCATTCGAAAGCTCACCTGAATATATCCTCCGCAAAGCTCACAGAGCATTCCAAGAATCAACAGGCTTGCAAATGGAAACAATGGGCGAACTCGAATATTATATCATCGCCGAAGACGAAGAAATCTACCCTGTTCCAGATCAAAAAGGTTATCACGAAAGCCGTCCTTTCAACAAGTTCACAGACTATCGCGTTGAAGCTATGCGTCTCATCGCTCAAGCCGGCGGCATGATTAAATACGGTCACTCAGAAGTAGGTAACTTCACATTAGACGGAAAAATCTACGAACAAAACGAAATAGAATTCTTACCAACAAATATCGAAGACGCTGCTGACCAATTAGTCGTAGCAAAATGGATCATGCGTCAACTCGCATACGAATATGGCGTGACATTGACATTCGCTCCTAAAATCACTGTAGGTAAAGCTGGCTCAGGTATGCACGTACACTGCAAGTTCACTAAAGACGGCAAGTCTGTCATGATTGAAAACGGCGAATTGACAGACATATGCAAGAAAGCTATCGCCGGTTACATGATGGCAGGCACTTCACTTCCAGCATTCGGTAACCCTAACCCATTGGCATTCTTACGTCTCGTTCCTCATCAAGAAGCTCCTACATCATTGTGCTGGTCATTCTCAAATAGAAGCGCATTGGTTAGAGTTCCTCTCGGATGGATCAACAACGGCAAAGACATGCTCGCTAACTGCAACCCGCTCGAAAAACCTTCAACAAAAGACTTCAGCGACAAACAAACATTCGAATGGCGCGCCTCAGACGCTAGCGCTGACATCTATCTCTTGATGGCAGCTTTATGCGCAGCAGCACGTTACGGATTAGAATCGCCAAATGCTTTGGAAGTAGCTGAAAAAACATACGTTGGTCTCGGCGTTAACATCCACGACGACAAGAACAAGTCGGTTCAAGACGCTCTCGAACAACTTCCAGACTCATGCTACAGAGCTGCTGAAGAACTCGAAAAAGACCGCGAAATCTATACAGCAAAAGGCGTGTTCTCAGACAACATCGTCGATTATATGATTAAATATCTCAAGAACTTCAACGACGCTAACCTCCGCGCTGAACTCGGCAACGACACAGAAAAAATCATGAAAGTCGTTAACGACAACATGCACGTCGGTTGATATCCTCAAAAAGGTCTTATCATATAGTTAATCAGTATAATTGAGACATCATTGCAATGATGTCTCTTTTTTATTATATTTGCAAAACAAAAATTTACATATTATGAGAAAATACTTTTTTATTCTAATCGTACTTCTGACAGCAAAATTGGGTTTTGCACAAACACCGGAAATCACTTTCCATTCTTGTACTCCAGAAACTATAACAGCAAATGAGGAAACGGAAATCGTTGTCACATTAATGAACAATGGCGATGCCGCCACAGAAAGCAACACTTTCGTCACTCTCAGCAGCGACGACCAATATGTAACCGTCGTCGGTAATCATGCCATCTATGGCCCGATGGCAGCAGGAGCAACACAAGACAGAAACTTTACCGTATTTGTAAATTCAATGATTCCCGACGACCACAGCATCTCATTAAACATAAAAGCCGTCCTCCAAGGTAGCAGCGTCATCTCAAGCGTCGCGTTCGACTTCGAGACCGGAGCACAGGGATGGACAATAATCGATGCCGACGGCGACGGATTCAACTGGATTGAGTCGGGCGACAAATTAGGATCAGGCTACGGTCACGAAAGCAATTATTGTATGTTTTCACAATCATACGACAACACTTTCGACATACTTTATCCCGACAACTATCTCGTCTCCCCGGAAAAATACCTCATCGGCGAAAACGCGCAGATAAAATTCTGGGCTTGCGCTCAAGACATGAACTATCCTGAAGAACACTTCGGTCTCGCAATATCTTCAAACGGCAACAGTTCCGACAGCGACTTCACTACAATAGCTGAATGGACAATGACAGCGAAAAATCAGAAAGACCAGGGAACTTGGTATGAATACAGCGTCGACCTCAGCGAATATGAAGGTCAGGAACTATGGCTTGCCTTCCGTCACTTCGACTGCTTTGATGAATATTTCCTCGCCTTAGACGATGTCGAAATATCCAATATCTATCAACCAATGTCTTGGACAGAAAAAATCAATCTGTCTGTTGTAAATCCATCCCCGAATATCGTCTTCGATTCTTATATGCCAAATGTGATACAGCCTGGACAAGACCTGAACATTGACATCGCATTTATCAACAACGGAACAAAGGCGAACCTTTCTTCATCAGATCTCACCCTCACCACTAACGACCAATATCTGAGCATAATAGAAGGAGACCTTACATTATTCCCAATGGAACCTAATGAGATACAGATGGGAACATTCCCTATCTCAGTAAAAGAATCGGCACCTAACGGACATGATGCTATTATCAACATGAACGTGAAACCTCAAAACGTTGCAGGCGACGAGATCAGCTTCACATATAAATTTGAAAAAGACCTGAACGGATGGACTACCATCGACGGTAATAACGATGGACATTTCTGGTATCATACTTCAGAAACAGACCCTCACGATGCCATAATGGTTCCATCATATTCCGGAACAGGACACCTGATGAGCGAGTCGTACTGCAACGCCATCGGACCTCTTTCACCTGACGATTTCATAGTAGCACCTAATCTTATCGGCGTGACAGAGAATACAACGATAAGTTTCTGGGCTTGCGCTCAAGACGAAGATTATGCAGGAGAACATTTCGGAGTGGCGGTATCAACAACAGGAAACACTTCCGCCGACGATTTCACTGTTGTAGAAGAATGGACATTGACAGCTAAGAACACACGCGCCGGCAATTGGTACGAATTTACCGCCGACCTCAGCGAATATGCAGGACAATTCGTGTGGGTGGCGCTACGTCACTTCGGCAGTTCCAACCTCTTCATCTTATGTGTCGACGACATCTCCATCAACAACTTCGTGAAATATCAGGAATGGAACAGCACTTTCAAAATCACCATCGGCACAGTTTCGTTAGCGGAAAATGAAGCCGGTTCCGCAATATATCCTAATCCTGTTAAAGACCAACTTCACATTAATATGGAAGAAGAAATTAATGAAGTTGAAATCTATAATGTGCTCGGAGTCAGACTTCACAACGAGACATCAGAAGGTAGCACAGAAAAAACAATAGACATGAGCGGATTCGAAAACGGAACTTATTTCGTGAGAATCATAACTGAAAAAGAAGTAAAGACAATAAAGATAAATAAGATTTAAAAACACTGAGACGCATTAATGAAGAGAAATCAATATCATTAATGCGTTTCCTTTATAGTTACATTTATGAAGAAGTATCTACTAATAACCATTGCCGTAGTCATATTCAATAACATTTTTGCTCAAAACATTAATGTCATAGAACCAGAACTTCAAGAAATCTTGAATCAAAAAAGCGATGAGCTAATAAGCGTCAACATCATTTTCAAGTCGCAGATGAATTCATTCGACCTACCGAGAAATATCTCGAAAGACGAAAGAAGAGATTTTGTCATCGGAGAACTTAAACACTTTTCCGAGAAAGAACAGTCTGACGTGATGGCGATACTTAGATCTGAAGAAAGAAACGACAAAGCAGCTAAGATAAGAAATCACTGGTTGGTAAACGCCATCAACTGTGAGCTTTCTCACGATGTGATTAATCAATTGTCGTCACATCCCGACATCGCCATCATAGGATACGACAGGAAAGATTTCCTTTTATGGGAAGAGACTTCTCAACCATACGATGGCAAAGGATTGTCGCAGAGCATCGCTCACATCAACGCCGACGATGTATGGGATTTGGGTTATACGGGCAAAGACGTGCTTGTGGCGTTGTTAGATACCGGTGTCGACATCGAACATATTGATTTGGTCAATAACCTATGGGACGGAGGCGAAGAGTTTCCTAACCATGGATATAACACTTACGAAGACAATCATAACGTCAACGACGGTTTCGGACACGGCACACATTGCGCTGGCATTATATGCGGCAACGGAGCAACGGGGACGCAGACTGGCATAGCTCCAGACGCTACGATAATGGTCGTCAAGGTCATGGACGACGGAGGCTACGGAGGTGCGAGCGGAATATGTTCAGGAATGGAGTTCGCCTTAGAACATGGCGCCGACCTTATGAATATGTCGTTGGGAATACCTAACGCATCGACTTCAGCAAAGGAGATGCTTAGAGAATCGTGTGTCAACACCATGAATATCGGTATCGCAGCCACTGTCGCCGCCGGCAACGAGGGGCAGCTGCAAATATCATTTCCCGCACCTAACAACGTAAGAACCCCAGGCTCATGTCCTCCGCCATGGATTCATCCCGACCAGCAAGTCAACGTCGGAGGGACATCATGCTGCATAGTGGTAGGTGCCGTCGACTTTAACAACGCCGACGCTCCTTTCTCCTCAAGAGGACCGGTGACATGGCAAGCAACTTCATACGCCGACTATCCATACGAACCGGAAATCGGACTTATCCGTCCCGACGTATGCGCTCCCGGCGTAGGAATAATCTCAGCCGACCCTTTCAACAGCAATGGTCTTACCACGATGGACGGAACATCGCAGGCAGCTCCTTGCGTGGCTGGTATCGTATGTCTTATGTTAGAAAAAAATCCTGAACTCACTCCAGAACAGATTTCGATGATATTGGAAACGACGGCAGTAAAACTCGACGAAAATAAAAATAACGTCAGAGGATCCGGACTCGTTGACGCCTTGGCAGCAATAGAAAACATAGAGAACGGCGATGACACCGAAGATTGCGACGCACCTACAAACCTTACCGCGAACACCATCGACGAATATTCAATAGCTTTATCTTGGAATGAAGTAGCGACAGCAACAAGCTATGACATTTATCGTAATAATGCTTTTGTCAAAAACATAAATTCAACATCATACAATGATGAAGGATTAAATCCAGCGACAGAATATTGTTATACCGTTGTAAGCGTTTGTGAAAACGGAGAGTCGGAACATTCAAGCCAGACTTGCGCCACAACTGACGAACTGATAATTCCTTGCGACGCTCCTAATAATCTCGACGCTACCGTTGAAGAATATTTCGCCGACTACGAAAATAAATTCGAAGTGACATTGACATGGGATGAAGTGGACAATGCAGAAGCGTATGTTGTTTATATGAATGGGGAAAAAGTTGAAGAAGTCACTACACCTTCTTATATATACAACTGCAACGAAGAAATGACAATAGAATTTTCAGTCACCACAAAATGTGATACCAACGAATCTGAGATGTCGGATACTATTACGGTTGTAGTAAAACATAATAGCATAACAGAGTATGAAGACAGATTCGAGATATTTCCTAATCCCGTAAAGAACACACTTGTCATAAGAAGTAATGACAAGATAAATGATGTTGTCATATATAACGTTGTAGGCATTACAGTTCTAAATGTGAACGACAACTTCGACAACATTAGTGTAGCTGATTTACTTGATGGCATTTATTTCGTCAAGATAAATACAGACCATGGTGATGTCATAAAGCGTTTTATCAAAAAGTGATTTATAGAGATTTCTTAAAAAATAATAAAATGAAGAAACTGTTATTTTCGATAGCTTTAGTTTTCGCGATAAGCGGAATCAAAGCTCAGTCATACGAACTTGTCATCAGGATGAATGACGATACAGAGACGACATGGAACTCAGAATCATTACGCAACATCTATTTTGAAAACGACGAGACCTTGATTCTTGTTGAGAGTGAAAGTATGTTTACACATTCATACGAGCTTGCTGATATTGAAAAAATCTATTTCAAGTCGGAAATTGCCATCACAGAGTTGAACAAAGAAACAGCATTGTTTGTTTATCCGAATCCTGCCAAAGACAACATCAAGATAATTGGCATTGACAATCAAGAGATAGAAATTATTTCCATTGATGGGAAATCTATGTTTAAAGGGAATTACGACGGAGCTTCGCTTGATGTTTCAAATTTTCCTCAAGGCACATATATCATAAACATACAGAATAATGTTCAAACATTAAAATTCAGTAAGATATGAAAAAGTTATTTATAATTATATCTCTCGCTTTAATGATGAATTTCGTCAGCGCACAAAACGCGATGTGGATTTACAACTCCGACGGAACAATCACTACATATAAGATTTCCGAAATAGACTCATTGAATTTCACACCTAATATGATTAATATGCTCTTATATCAAAACGGAGCAACAGACGATCTGACTGTCGCAGGAATAGACAGCATCGTTTTCAGGCCAGCCGACGACATTGAGGCTAACGCCATTCTTATTGAATACAATAACGATATCGCCACCGTAAGACACAATATCACTTCAGAATATTTCAATGTAAATGTCAATGGTGCTGACGTTGAGATTATCTCTGAGGCATCGATAGAAGGTCTTCAGTATTACCTGAGTGGAACTACTGCCAACGGTTCCTTCTCACTTGAGAGTGATATGCCATACGAGGTTATTTTGAATAATACAGAAATAACATCACTTACGAATGTTCCGTTGAATCTTTCTAAGAATGTCGAGAGGAATATCATCATTGCAAACGGCACGACAAATATTCTCAGCGACAGTGAAGACAGCGATGGTAAAGCCGTCATTAATTCTAAAGGTGCGACCAATATAAGCGGGTTCGGTTCCCTTACCATAAACGCTAATAAAAAACACGGCATCTCTTCCGACAACGACATTAATATCGATGGTGCGACGATAAGCATAAACCATAGCGCGAATGCCTCGAAAGGTCTGAAGTCGGATTGTAACATCATGATAACAGATGGCGATGTTAACATAGTCTCCTCTGGGACTTTGACATTAGAAGCGTTAGATTTAGGTTACGACGCAACATATTGCACCTCTATCGGAGCTGATGGTAATTTTGAGATGAGAGGCGGCAAACTCAACATCACTCTACCTGTCAGCAATGATGCAGGACGCGGCATTAAAACAGACGGTGACATCTCCATTTCCGGAGGCGAAATAAACATCGTCTCGCACTCAGGTGGCGACACTTACACCAACTCCGACGGTGAGATTGATTCGTATAAATCGTCATGTATCAAAGCCGACGGCGATATACATCTGAGCAGCGGCGTTATCACTTTAGAAGCCAATGGCGATGCCGGCAAATGCGTCAATGCCGATGGAGCGATATATATCGGCATTGAAAACAGCGACAACGACTTAGTTTTAGACATGAAGACAACAGGTGAGAGATTCTACGAATCGGGGTATGGCGAAGATGCCGACTACGCTAATCCTAAGGCTCTCACGGCAGAAGGCAACCTCTATGTCTATGGTGGCGACATCACCATATACACGGAAAACGACGGAGGTGAAGGACTTGAAAGCAAAGACACCGTTCATATCTTCGGGGGCGACATCAGCATCGACACTTACGATGATGCCATCAACGGTAAATATCACGTTCAGTTTGACGGAGGCACATTATACGTCAATGCTAGAGGCAACGATGCCATCGACTCAAACGGCACCATCACAATCAACGGCGGCTTGATCGTGGCATCCGGATCAACAGCACCAGAAGGCAGCTTCGACTGCGACCAAAACGTCTTTTCCATCACAGGAGGATTTGTAATAGGTATCGGCGGACATATCTCCACCCCAACATCATCGACTTGCACACAGAGAGTGTTGGTCTACAATGGAATTGAAAACGGTAGCGCAATACAAATTGTCGATTCAGAAGGCAACGACCTATTAACATTCCAAGTCCCAACATACTCTGGAGGTCCTGGTGGTGGTGGTCCTGGCGGCGGAGGTCCTGGTGGACCAGGTGGCGGTGGATTAGCATTATTATTCACTTCACCCGATTTGGAACAAGGAAATATCAGAGTGAAACAAGGCGGCACCATTTCTGGAGGCGAAGAATTTCACGGATATTACATCGGTGCCACATATTCCGGTGAGACTACATCACAAGACATCACGATAAACGGAATGGTAACTACATTCGGCAACGGAGGCGGACCGTTTTAACATATCTCGCTTTCTATTTCTTCTTGGGAAACATCTTTCTTAAACGGAGAAGTATCTTTCCGATATTACCTCCTGCGACGACGAAGGTGACTGATGTTATGACGAGTATCAATCCTAATATAATTCTCGGCGTTAATACTTCGCCGAAGATGACGACACCGAAGAATACCGCCGTGACAGGCTCGAGCACTCCGAGTATCGCTGTCGGCGTGGAACCGATACACTGAATGGCTTCCGTAGTGCATATCAATGAGATGATTGTCGGGAATATCGCCAATGCCAAGACGTTAGCCCAGAGATACCATTGCTCTGGTGATGGTGTATTCAGCTCTCCCATCACCAAGGCTCTTATGGCAAATATGAACCAGCCTACCATCAGCACATACATCGTGACTTTTATCGTCGCCATTCCTTTTATCCTTGACTTATTGATATATACGATATATATCGCATAAGATAATGCTGAGCCGAAAACGAAGAGCAAACCCTTGACACTTATCATCGCGCCATCGCCGCTCTTACATAAAAGCGCTATTCCTATCATCGCAACGGCGATACATGTCATCGTCATCTTTGATATTTTTTCCTTAAAGAAAATAAACATAATGACAGCTACAATGATAGGATAAATAAATAGAATCGTCGAAGCCACACCCGCGTCCATGTGATTGTAACTCGAAAATAATGTTATCGACGACAAGGCGAATAAGACACCTAATACTATTAATGGTGTGACGTCGCTTATCTTTATGGAGAAGTCGCGGCGACGAAGTTTGAGCATCACCGCCAAGATTGGTATTGCGAATAAATATCTGAAGAAAAGGACGGAAAACAAATCCATGCCGCCATCATAAAGCGGCAGCGCAAACAAAGGATTCATGCCGTATGTCGCAGCTGAGATAGCTGCCAAAATATAACCTTTTACCTTAGTATTCATAGTTACAAAACTTGCGACAAAGATAAAATATTTATATCGAAAAAATTGATATTTATATAAGTATTTTTTATAGCATAACTCTTGTTTTTCTTTTAAAAAAAACCTTATCTTTGTAATGTAAAAAATATAATACCAATGAAACTAAAGACTACATATCTCGGATTGGAATTACAATCTCCTGTCATTGTCAGCAGCTCAACATTGACAGGTAGCGTAGAAAGTATTAAACGCTGTGCCGAAGCTGGCGCTGGTGCTGTTGTTCTGAAATCAATCTTTGAAGAACAGATCTCATCAGAAATAAAACGTGAAGAAGGTTACACCGATAGTGAAATCTACGATTTATATCCAGAAGCACAGGAATATCTCAACACTTTCATGCGCGGTACTGAGGTAGAGATTTATGAAAGACTTATCCGCGAATCGAAGAAAGTAGTCGATATTCCAATCATCGCAAGTATCAATTGTTCTGATGAAGGAGAATGGATAAGAATCGCGAGAGAACTTCAGGCAGCAGGTGCCGATGCTCTCGAACTCAACATCGCGATAGCAGCTTTCGACAGAGACATCGACCCTCGTAAGATCGAAGACGAGTATGTAAGCATCCTTAAGAAAGTCGAAAAGAACATCAAAATTCCAGTTTCAGTGAAACTCGGCGACCACTTCACCAACATCAGCCGCATGGCTTTCAGCCTCTCAAAAGCAGGCGCCAAAGGTCTGGTGCTTTTCAACCGTTTCTATAACCCTGACATCAACATCGAAAAGATGAAAATCGTCACAGGTAACTCCATCTCATCTCCGAAAGAAAATCACAATGCCTTACGTTGGATATCATTATTATCATCTCAAGGCATCCCTTGTGAACTTTCTGCTTCGAGAGGTGTTCATACAGGTGAAGACGTTGTGAAACAAATTCTCGCTGGGGCAAAAACAGTACAAATCTGTAGCACTTTATATACCAACGGCATTGAATACATAAAACAAATCAACGCCGACATAGAAGCTTGGATGGAACGACATAACTTCAACGATGTGGAAAGCTTCAGAGGTATTGTCAACAAAGAAGAAGATATAAAAGTCGTAGAACGTCTTCAATATTTAAGAAGAAACTATGACATACATTAATAACATTATTGTTTAACTTTAAAAAAAATTAAGAAAATGAAAAAATACGTATGTGACGTTTGTGGTTACGTTTATGACCCAGAAATCGGCGATCCAGATAACGGTATTGAACCAGGTACACCATTCGACAAACTCCCAGCCGACTGGGCATGTCCTCTTTGCGGAGTAGGAACCGACAACTTCTCTTTAGAAGATTGATACAATATGAAAAATTAAGACAATAACAATACGCACGGGCTGATTTTTAACTCGTGCGTATTTATTAAAAAGACACCTTGAGATAATTGAAAAATAAATATATATGCTGAAAATAAACTTGACAAACGACATTTACTATGTTGGCGTTAACGACCGCAAAACCGAACTCTTTGGAAATCACATGGAACTTCCTAACGGCGTCTCATACAACTCATATCTCATCGTCGATGAAAAGATAGCTCTCATCGACCCAGTGGAAGTCAGCTTCATGGCTGAATTTCTCTT